>NZ_JBRKBA010000005.1:0-346351 GCF_052983255.1 Paraglaciecola aestuariivivens
TTTATTCTTTGCTGTTGAAGAAAAAGTAACTGGCTCGAAGGGATTCGAGACATAAACAATCAGGGATGATTGCGCGAAGCGTGCTTTTAAATTTAAGCCAAGTGCAACGACCGCTTTCTCAGTTCTTTGGACAGCCAGAATTCACCATTATGAGCTTAAACAGATAACCAACATACTGGCAATAAAAAGAGTGACGGGTTTAGATTCACCTGTCACTCTTTATTAGATTTACAAACAGCTAGTCGTTACAACCCTAGTTTAGTGGGGAAAGCTGGTGCCTTGTCGTGTCGAACAGGTTTATGGGTTTTAAGCTGTTCTAGCACTTCAGTTACTGCACGTTGTAATTGGGCGTCTTGGCCTTTGTTGACTAAAGTGGGGTCTAGTTCTACTTCAATGTCTGGGGCTACGCCTTCGTTTTCAACGCGCCATTCGTGTTCAGGTGTAAAGAACCTAAAGTGTGGAACGGTTTGGCGGCCACCATCAATAAAAGAGCGATTGGCTGAAATACCAATCAAGCCTCCCCAAGTGGTTTTACCTATAAGTTTACCTAAACCCATACGCTTAAAGCTGTAAGGTAAAAAGTCGCCGCCAGAACCCGCATCTTGGTCGATTAGCATAACTTTAGGGCCGTACACCGCACCAGCAGGGGTACTTAATACCATATCGCCAGAACGGTATTGCCAGCCAGCTAGATATTCACGACTAAGTACATCAGTAATATAGTTAGCCGCTTGGCCGCCGCCGTTTCGGCGTTCATCTATGATCATGGCGCGTTTATGCGTTTGGGCAAAAAACATGCGGTTAAAGTAGGTGAAACCTGCGGTTGTGGTGTTAGGTAAATATACGTAACCCACTTTACCATCACTTAATTCATCAACTTTTTTGCGATTGCTTTCTACCCAATCCCAATGACGTAAAGAGCTTTCATTAGATATAGGCTCAACCACCACATCTTTAGCATTTTTACTAGAGCCATTACTGCTAACAGTTAAGGTTACTTGTTTGCCTACAGCATCAACAAAGTATTGATAAAAATTACTGTTTTTAGCAAAGCTTTGACCATTGACTGCCAGTATATGATCGCCTTCTGTTATGCCAATGCCCGGGGCAGCTAAGGGGGCGGTTAAAAATGGATTCCAAGCACCACCGTTATAGATTTTTTCAATGATAAAGTGATCTTTATGCGGGCGGATATCGGCTCCTAATAAGCCTACTTGCACGGTTTTTTCTTTATGCAGATCACCACCATAAATGCGGTTGTGGCCTACTTCCATTTCGGCAATCATCTCTACCATTAACCAGTTAAGATCTTCGCGGCTGCCTACATGGTCTAACAGTGGGCGGTATTTGTTATACACTTTTTGCCAGTCTAATCCGTGAATATTTGGGTCGTAAAAATAGTCGCGTTCGTTGCGCCATGCTTCAGCGAATATTTGTGCCCATTCTTCTTTGGGATTAATTAAGGCTCTTACGTCTTTGGTATTCAGAGCTTCGGGTTCAAACTTTTTGCCCACAGCACTGACTTTTAAGCTGTTTTGTGGATAACTCAGTAGAGCCTGTTTACCGTCAGCAGATAACTGAATGTTTTCCACTTTGCTTAGTACGGTTTCGACTTTTTTATCTTCGAAGTTAAATCTTAATAAGTCAGACTCATCTAAAGGGCGGCCATTTGCTTCAATACTGGCTCCTTCTTGGGTGTTTTCGATGAAATAAAGATTGCCATCTTCAGCTGCTACTAAGTTGCTGTAAAAGCGTTTAGGTACAGGCAAAGCTACAATACGCTCGGTTAGACCTTTGCTATCAACAGTAAGCGTTGCTGGAGTATCGCTATCACCCTCTTTGTCTTCCTCTTTTTTGTCAGAAGTTGAAGGGGCAGATTCGTCGCCAGTTTTGGGCAACAGGGGCGATTTTCCATCGGCTTGTAATACCGCAGCATATAAACCATAACGCTGGGGTCTTTCTTGAGTGGATAAGTCTAATCCAAAGCTGGTGGGGCCGGCATTAGTAGAGGATGCAAAGTACAGGTATTGACCATCGCGGCTAAAGGCTGGCCAATTATTGTGACTCATACCGTCGGTTAAGCGCACTGTCTTTTGGCTAGAGAATTGATACAGGTATAGATCCCATAAATAATTGTCGCCACTCTTGGTGTAGGCTAACCAATCACCATCAAAAGACACCGCCGAATTAAAACCTAGCATATTATGTTGTTGTGCAACTTTGGTGGCTTTGCCACTGCTTATATCCATGGCCCACATAGCTAAATTAGAATCCGCGTAAACAATATGCTTAGCGTCGGCTGTCCAATGCATTAAATAGAAGTCGGCAGGGTAGTCGCCAAAAGCTAACTTTTTCACAACTTTGCCGTTTTGCTCGGCTATAACTAAAGCTTGAACATGACCTTGGTCGGTAATATAGGCCACTTGCTCACCTTTAGGTGACCACAAAGCATCTCTTTCACTTACACCCGAAGTGCCGGTGAGGTTTCTGGTGCTGCCGTCTTTTACCGGTACAGTAAAGACTTCACCCCTGCCGCTAATTAATACGCGCTTACCAGTGCTCGACAAGCGTGCGCTGGTCATGGCTTGCATGGCATCTTTTACTTGCGGACGTAATTGTGGCAAATCGGGGTTGATGCTAATGCTAAGTTTTTGGGTACTGTTTTTAGCGGTATTTAACACATAAAGCGCGCCCCCTTTGGCATAAACTATATGCTCAGCATGAGCGTCGGCACTGTTAATGTCCCAGTCTTTAAATTGGGTGACTTGTTTAAGCTTGCCTTGGCTAAATTGATATAAATTTTTGTTTTTATCGCGATCAGATAAAAAATATAAATCTTGGCCAATCCACATTGGGTTAGTGTCAGAAGCGTTAACATGGGGCACTTCAGAATACTGGTTTTTGGCTAAGTCCATAATCCAAATAGGAGGGGTGCTACCACCTCTGTGGTTACGCCAACCACTGGCGCCACTATGCGCGGTTCGATAGGGGCGATAAGCCAAGAGTTTGGCATTGGCATTAAACTCACCTTCAAACGCTAAGGCTTGCATAATTTTTTCAGGGAAACCGCCAGATGCACTGATTTGGTATAAATGCCCCGAACGGCCATTGGCCATTTCTCGTGCCGAACGAAACACGACTTGACCGTTTTTAGGGTGCCAACCCACTACAGTATCGCTGCCAGGATGATAGGTAAGTCGACTAGGCTGACCGCCATTTACATCAACCACATACACATCTTCATTCCCATCATAATCAGCAGTAAAAGCAATGCTTTTGCCATCTGGCGAAAAGTGCGGCGACTCTTCTATGGCTGGGTGTGAGGTTAAACGCCTAGCATTGTTGCCTTGGCGATCTGTTAGGTAAATATCACCAGCATAAACAAAAGCAATATGGGTTTTGCTAATGGCCGGCTGTTGCAACATTAAGGTTTCGGCGCTGCCATAAAAAGGGAAAACCAATAAAGCCCATACACTGGCTGATTTTGGGGTGATCCAGTTAGTTAGTTTTTTAATCATGAGTTCCATCTTTTTTCAGTGGTAAAAGATTAAAATAAACCCAAAGACTCAAGTATTCAATAAACTTTAGTTTCTCTAGCAAGGATAAAAAGTAAGCAAAGATGAATAACAAGCTTTAGCCAGGCTAGGAATTTATCTCTGCATAAAGTTTTTTAAGTTTGATGCTGTTTGTTAGCCATGCCTTTCTTATAACTTCAGCTTAGAGAGTGGCGTTTTACTTAGAGAACTAAGACGTTATCAGGCTAACCTTACTGGGCTGGCTTACGATTAAACTTAAATAAGGTTTCTTGTTTTTGCCCTTGGTTATCAATTACCACATATACATGCATAGAATCTGGTGAGATCTTTTTGAAAGTGTAGCCTTCAAAATAAGCCGTTTGTGGGGCTAATTCCACTAGTTTAAAGCTCACACTTTGGTCTTTTTCTTCCCAGCCTTTTAACTCGGGGCCAAAATGTTTTAGACGTAAAATTAAGCTGTTATTGTGTTCAGAAATGGTCATTAATTCATAAAACTTAACTTGGTTGTTTTCACTGAATTTAAAGGCCGCTTGCATAGAGCCAGCCGAAGGCCTAGACCAAGTTTCTTCAAAGTGACCACCCCAAATTTCACCTTGCCAATCTCCTGCAATCCAAGCCACTTCTTCAATTTTTGCCTTGGCTGGCGCCTGATCTTCAGCCAAGACTTTAGTGTGTTTGTTGCTTGTTGAGGTTTCGGCCAAGGCCAGTTGACTAAAGGCAATAACAAGGCAGCACAGTGCCCCTATAGTGTGTTTAAACATAAGCCTACCTTAGGGTTAATTTATGCCTTTAGTATACAAAGTCTTAACGAAAAAACGACAGAGGGGACATGTCCCCTCTGTTTTAATACTAAGTTTTTTGCAGTAACAGTCTAATCATCAATATTTAAACTGCGAATTTCTTGTTCAGTTTGCTCTACCAGTTGTTCCATGGTTTTACCGTGTGGCACTGGGCGTTTTGTATCTGGATCAACTTGTACAAAAACTATGTCATCGGCAAAACATATGGTTTTTTTGGTGGCTTTGTTACGTACTAAGCAAGATACAGTGATAGAAGTGCGGCCTACGTCTTTGGTTTTTAACCCAAACTCTACCACATCCCCTTGAATAGCGGGTGACTCAAAACTGATTTCACCTATGTGCTTAGTGACCAAAAAATTGGTTTCGAGTTGGCAAATAGCGTAGATAGCCGCTTCTTCGTCTATCCATTCTAAGGCACGGCCACCAAATAACGCGTTGGCATAATTAAGATCATTCGGCATAACTAAACGGCGAGATAAAAAGCGCATGGGAGATCCTTTGTGAATTTAGTTCAGCTTACTAGTATATAGGCTAAACAAGCACTTGATAATTAACGCCTTTTTATAAGTTAGAAGTGACCACTAAAAAAGCGCGCTAAAGCAGAAAATTAAATGACTTTGGCTTGTTGTAGCTCTTGTATTTGTTGTTGATTGTAGCCTAGTTGGCTTAACACAGCTTGTGTGTGCTGGCCCAGTGTAGGTGGCGCCGATGTATAGGTGATAGGGGTGCGCGAAAACTGAATTGGGTTGCCAATACTTGGCACACTGGTTTGGTTTTCAGATTGCAGTTGGGTACGCATTTTGCGGTGTTTGACTTGTGGGTCGTTAAACACTTGCTCAATGTCGTTAATGGGGCCGCAAGGTACACCTTGGCTTTCTAGTTGATTTAACCAAAATTCACTAGGTTGGCGCTCGATGATTTGCTGTAACTTGGCAACCACTTCTTCTCTGTGAGTGACTCTGGCTTGATTAGTGGCAAAGCGCGCATCGTCAATTAGCTCAGGACATTGGGCAACCTGGCAAAAATCGGCAAACTGAGAGTCGTTGCCTATGGTTAAGATAATATGCCCATTAGCCGTTTTAAAACTTTGATAAGGCACAATGTTGGGGTGAGCATTGCCTAAACGTTGCGGTACTTGCTGACCCACTAAGTAATTCATCCCTTGGTTTGCAAGGCTGGCTACTTGAACGTCGAGCAAAGACAAATCTATATGTTGCCCTAAGCCTGACTTTTCGCGTTCAATAATGGCGGCTTGTATGGCCGTGGTGGCATACATGCCTGTCATAATATCTGTTAAGGCAACCCCTACTTTTTGTGGGCCTCCACCGGTTAGATGATCCGGCTCACCAGTTACGCTCATTAAGCCGCCCATACCTTGAATTAAAAAGTCGTATCCTGGGCGTTTTGCATAGGGCCCAGTTTGACCAAAACCTGTGATAGAACAATAAATTAACTTAGGGTTAATGGCCGATAAACTAGCGTAATCGAGTTGGTATTGAGCTAATCCGCCCACTTTAAAATTTTCAATTAGTACATCAGTTTTTTTAACTAATTCTTTGATGATGGCTTGGCCTTGTGCTTGCCTAATGTCTAGCGTGATAGATTGTTTGCCCCTGTTGGCGGCTAAAAAATACGCGGCGGTTTGGGTTGTAGTTTCTGAAGGCTCAGTGACAAAGGGAGGGCCCCAATGACGGGTGTCGTCACCTGCTATGGGTTTTTCTACTTTTATCACTTGTGCCCCTAAATCGGCCAGCATTTGTCCAGCCCATGGGCCAGCTAAAATACGGCTTAGTTCAAGTACACGAATATGAGATAAAGCACAGGACATAACAAACTCTTAAATGAAGACTTTAGCTAATCATACACAAGTGTTTCATTTTCTAAATCTTTCTGCACAAAAAAAAGCCCTTCAAAGTGAGGGCTTTTAACTGGCTAGTTTTAAAGCTTAATAATGTTATTTCCTTTGTCTCTATCAATAAAGCGCACAAAGGGGTCTATGCTGGCATAACTAGGTAGTTCATCTACTGTTAATTCAATCACAGACTCGCCGCTTTCAACAAAATGTAGTCCTTGGTAAATCACCTTAGCGTCTATAGAAAAGTCATTAGGATCACTAGCAAATAGCGCAATTTCTACTTCTTGAGCAAAAGGTTGTTCGGTTTCTTTACCTTTGCCATCTGCACTAAATTGTTGCGCCGATACGGTTAAGCTCACTTTCGTTTTGCCGTCTTCAAGGGTTTCATAGCTCACTTCTTTAGCGTGTAAGTCGTAAATAGTGATTTGTGAGAATAAGTCTTGAATATAAGCTTGTTCCTCTGGTGTCGCTTGGGCGTTCAAATACCTAACCAAGTCTAAGGTGGTAGGGTAAAGATCTGATCTAAACTTAAACTCATTTAGCAAAGATTTTAAGGCTTGATTAAGTCTGGCTTCACCGAGTTTATTCTCAAGCGCCATCATGACCACTGAGCCTTTTTGATAATGAATGTATTGTTGGTTTTCTGAGCGAAGCAATGGCATTTCTTCAATACGCTCGGCAGAACGTCCACGTAAATAGCTATCTAATTCATGCGTTAAAAATTTACGTAAACGAGTTTCGCCATATTTTTGTTTCATCACCATCAATGCACTGTATTGTGATAGTGATTCAGACAAAATAGCGCTACCTTGCACATTGGCTGCATTAAGTTGATGTCCCCACCACTGATGGGCGACTTCGTGAGCCGTTACATAATACACTGAGTCAATTTCTTTAGGATCACGCAGATCGGCAATAAAACCGATTTTCTCAGAATAGGGCACTGTATTGGCAAAACTTTGCGCAAAGGTTCGATACCCAGGAAATTCAATGATGCGCAGTTGTTTGTGCTGATAAGGCCCAAATACTTGGCTAAAGTAGTCTAAAGAATCCATGCTTGATTCGATCATACGGTCGACATTCCAAGCGTGATCTTTATGGTAATACACTTCTATAGTTACCCCATTATGTTCGACTTTTTTGCTTTCAAGCTTAGCCGACATCACGCTGTAAAAATGCACCATAGGCGCGTCCATTTCGTAGCGATAATAGTTACGCCCATTTTCTTGCCATTGTTTTTGTAGGTACCCAGGCACTATGGCAAATTGGTCTTCGCTAGTAGATACAGTGGCGCTAAAGTCGATAAATTCTACCCCTTTGCCAAAAAAGCTTTCATGATAACGGCTGCTATCTTCTAGTTTATAGGCTCGTTGTAACTCGGGAAGATCACGTTTGCGTCGCTCGTGTTGGTCGGTGATGCGATAAGTCTCATTAAAGCCAAAGACTGGGAACAATCTGAAGTTATCAATAAAGGTGCCGTTTTTCACTAAAGTGGCGTCTTCCCCTCTATCTTTAAAGCCATGATGGGCGCGTGTAACCATCATCTTCCCAGTGCGAGTTTCACCGGGCAGCATAGGCTCAGTAAATTCAAACCAGGCTAGGTTATATTTTTTATCAATTTTAGCTAATTGACCGCCCGCTATTTGCACATCGATATTTTGGCTGTGATCTGGCAAGTTCACCAAAAAACGTTCTACGATCTCATCGTTGCGATTTACCAATTGAATATCTGCACTGGCTTGTATTCGGCGCTGCTGGGGATAAATGTCGATAGCGGCATCTACCCCTACAATAGTTGGGAAGGGCGCATCACGAAACTCAACAAAGGTTTTTTCATAATCCGCTCTAAGATCTAACAACTCATCTTGGCCGGTAAACTTATTAAGCACTTTAGTGTTGTAATGAATGTAACCACCAGTAGATAAGAATATCACTAGAGCCACAGCAATAATGCCTTTGCCTTGAGTGCCTAATTGATAACTCAATTGATTAAATCGACTTTTTACTGAAGATTGTGGGCCTCGTTGCCACATGCCGTAACTAATCACACTTAAGACTAGGGCAAAAGTTGTCCAGTACAGCATGTACCAGTTTTGGGTAGTGAAGAACCAACCATAACCATTTAAGTCTGAGTACTGCATTATGGGAGCACTGCCAAACTTAAACATATTGTGCTCTATACCTATTTGTCCAAACACAATTTCAACAAAGATATAGCCAACAAAAATTAACATACCTACATATTTATTCGGGCTTAATACCTGAATGAAAAAGGCTAATACAATCATTAGACAAAATGGCAAAACCCCAAAATAAAATAAGCTAATGAAGTATTGGCCTATCTCAAGGTTTTCGTAGCCCGACATCAGTTGTTTAACTATGGCAATGCCCATGCCTAATAGGTGCAAACTAACAATCACTAAAATTACGGCTAATAATTTTGACAGCCAAAAGGTCACATTGTGTACTGGCATGCTGTCAACTATGTCGCCCATGCCTACGCTACGTTCGCGCCACACTACTTCTGCGGTGTAATAGGTGATGACTATTATGGTCATCAACGAAAAGGCCCCAATAATAATTTGCACTAAGGTTTGGGTTAACGGCCAATCTGGCACGCCATACCAGCCCGAAATATTAAAAAAGCTCGCAATTAGCTGAAAGGCCGAAAATAACAATAAAACTGGGAAGGCTGGGCTTAGCACCACTTGTTTAATTTCGAACTTAGTGCGCATGATAAACTGTTCAAAACCATTGTTAGCCGAAGCTTTAACCGCGATATTGCTGTTTTCTGGAATAACCTCAACTCTGGCTCTTTTGGTTTTTTTGTTGGCGCGATTAGTGCTAACGCTTAACGGCCTAAATAACCCGCCAGCCGCTAATAAAATTAGCGTGCCTATGCCTAACCATAACAGTCTGTTTTGTAAAATAATGCCTTCAAAACTTGGGGTTAGGGCGTTTTTCTCAAAAGCGGTCCAGTATCGAGTGAATTCACCAAAGGTATTTAATGCAAAAGGGTCAAGTAATGCCCGAATTGTACGTTGATCTGGCTCATCAAATACTTGGCCTGCAATAAAATACAAAATAAATAAACCTAAGGCGCAGATATATCCGGCCATCATGTTTTTAAACTGATTGGTAATGGCGTAAAAAAGCGCAGCCAACACAAATATGCTGGTGGTAGAAAAGATTAAAAACGGTTGCAAATAGAACATCAGTGAATTGTCACCAAGTCTTTCGCTATCAACCCATGGCATTAAACTACCAATAAAGGTACCAAGTGGCACCATAGTAAATACCGTTAAGCAGATAAGGTAGGCGCCAACAAAGCGGCCCAAGTTGTATGAAAAAGGTCGAATAGGTTTAGTATAAATAATCTCCGACATCAGCGAACTATGATTGCGGGTGGCTGTGCCAGCAACAAAGTTCACCACCATAAACATGCCAAACAAGCCTAAAATTAATAGAGTTTGGGCAATGGCAAAGGGGCTGTTAAATAACACGTTACCACCAGAGCCTATTTGCACTTGGTCTATTGTCATGGCTAAAAACGGCAACAAAAAGAAGACCAAACAGGTCACAATAAAAGAGGGCTGGCGAGTAAAGTAGCGCCATTCAAAGCCCAACATTTGAGTAAACATAGCGACTTTCCTTATGCTGCTTGGCTTGAACGAGAGTTATGCAGAGTTGAGAAATACACGTCTTCTAAAGTTGCAGGCGTGCTTTCAAAACCGTCTGGGGCCTCTGGCGCTAAAACGTGTAATACTGTGCGCCCAGCAAAAAGTCGTTTTGAAATTACTGGCAAGGTGTTTTCTAGTCTTGCGGCTTCTTCAATAGAGACAGTTTTACGCCATATTTGGCCATTTAATTCATCTGTTACCGTAAGCGGGTTGCCTTGTAATAAAATTTCTCCATTGCCTAATACCGCCATGCTCGAACATAACTCTGATACGTCATCTACTATGTGGGTGGATAAGATAATGACCTTTTCTTCCCCGAGGGTGACTAACAAGTTATGAAAACGGTTGCGCTCTTCTGGATCTAGCCCAGCTGTGGGTTCATCGACTATTAATAGATCAGGATCCCCTAGTAGCGCTTGAGCTATCCCAAATCTTTGACGCATACCGCCAGAAAAACCACTGACCGCTTTTTTGCGATGTTGAAATAAATTGGTGTGGGCTAATAAGCCGTCTACAGCTTCTTTACGCTCAGCTTTATTTGCTATGCCTTTTAAAATGGCTAAATGGTCGAGCAGGTCATGGGCACTGACTCTTGGGTATACCCCAAAGTCTTGAGGTAAATAGCCTAAGCGTTGGCGTAATTCATTGGGTTGGGTTAATACATTGGTATTGTCAAACTGTATGCTACCACTGTCAGGTTGCTGCAAGGTGGCTATGGTACGCATTAAACTCGATTTGCCTGCACCATTAGGGCCTAATAATCCAAACATGCCCTTAGGTATAGTGATATTGACATTATTTAAGGCTTTCACCCCATTATCATAGGTTTTTGATACATCTTTGATTTGTAACATGTTTGGATCCCTGTTTTAGTGTTTTTATTAGCTCAAATATGAACAATTCCTGTTAAATAGTCTACAGATGCAACATTTTCTTACGAAAACCTAGAATTTAATTTGGTGGATGCTGAATTGGCAAAAGTTTGGGTATATACTACGCGGCCTTAATTTTTCATCCGTGTTTACGTTTTTAGAGGTCGTTTTTCATGCGCACAGACTATTGTGGCAACATCAATTCATCATACATCGGGCAAACTGTCACTCTGTGCGGTTGGGTTAATAAACGTCGAGACTTAGGTGGCGTGATTTTTATCGACTTACGCGACCGAGAAGGTGTAGTGCAAGTGGTGTTTGATCCAGATTTAGCTGAAAGCTTTGAAATCGCCAATAGTTTGCGTAACGAGTTTTGCGTACAGCTAACAGGGTTAGTACGCCCACGTCCTGAAGGCCAAATCAATAAAGACATGTCGACCGGTGAAATTGAAATGTTAGGTAAGTCTTTGACTATCCTAAACAAAGCCGCACCTTTACCGTTAGACTGGAATCAAGAAAACTCGGAAGAACAACGCTTAAAATATCGTTATTTAGATTTACGCCGCCCAGTGATGAGCGACCGTTTAAAGTTTCGCGCCAAAGTGACCAGTAATGTACGCCGTTATTTAGAAAATGACGGGTTTTTAGATATCGAAACCCCCATTTTAACTAAAGCCACCCCAGAAGGGGCGCGTGATTATTTAGTACCAAGCCGTACTCACAAAGGTCAGTTTTTTGCTTTACCTCAATCACCTCAATTGTTTAAGCAATTGTTGATGATGTCGGGCATGGATAAATATTATCAAATCGTGAAATGTTTCCGTGACGAAGATTTACGTGCCGATCGTCAGCCAGAGTTTACCCAAATCGATATCGAAACCACCTTTTTAGATGCCCAAGGGGTTATGGCTATTACCGAAGGTTTGGTACGTGACTTATTCCAAAATATGTTGTCTGTTGATCTGGGTGAGTTTCCAAGCATGACTTACGCCGATGCTATGCGTCGTTTTGGTAGCGATAAGCCTGACTTACGTAATCCTCTAGAGTTAACTGACGTTGCTGATTTGCTAAAAGACGTTGAATTTAAAGTATTCTCTGGGCCAGCCAATGATGCCAAAGGTCGGGTGGCGGTTATTCGCGTACCAGGTGGGGCGTCGCTTTCGCGTAAACAAATTGATGAATATGGCAAATTTGTGGGCATTTATGGGGCCAAAGGTTTGGCCTGGATGAAAGTTAACGACTTAGACGCCGGCATGGACGGATTGCAGTCTCCCATTCTTAAATTCTTAACTGAAGAAGTTGCCAGCGGCATAGTTGCACGAAGTGGTGCACAAAGCGGCGATATACTGCTATTTGGTGCCGATACTTACACAGTAGTAACTGAAGCCTTAGGCGCCCTTAGATTAAAACTAGGTGAAGATTTAGAGCTTCTTGAAGGTGAGTGGAAACCTTTATGGGTTGTAGACTTCCCTATGTTTGAAGAAGTGGACGGGCAGTTTTACGCCTTGCACCATCCTTTTACTGCGCCTCGCGACATGACCCCAGAAGAACTAGCGGCTAACCCTGCTGGCGCTTTATCTAATGCTTACGATATGGTGTTAAACGGTTGTGAGTTAGGTGGTGGTTCGGTTCGTATTCACGATCAAGCCATGCAATCTTGTGTGTTTAAATTATTAGGCATTAGCGCTGAAGAAGCCGAAATGAAATTTGGCTTCTTGTTAGATGCATTAAAGTTTGGTGCTCCGCCTCATGCTGGTTTAGCCTTTGGATTAGACAGATTAGTCATGTTAATGACGGGTGCCACTTCAATTCGTGATGTGATGGCGTTTCCTAAAACCACCACTGCAGCTTGTCCGTTGACCGACGCCCCAGGTGAGGCCAACCCAGAACAGCTTAAAGAGTTGTCTATCCAAACCTTAGTTAAAAAAGAAGCGGATTAATTTATTAATACAACTATGAGGTATCGAATTCCTCAATCTGCCCTAACCGTGATTTATAACACCTTAGGGCAGGTGTTGTTGATGCAACGCAACGACGACCCGGCATTTTGGCAATCGGTAACCGGTACTTTAGAAGCAGGGGAGCTGCCCATTCAAACCGCTAAGCGCGAAGTGTTTGAAGAAACCGGCATAGATATTGATGCTAAGGGCTATCAACTAATTGATTGTCAGCAAACCAATCGATATGAAATTCGTGACAGATGGAAAGATCGCTACCCACCTAATACGCCTTTTAATACTGAATATGTGTTTGCTTTAGAAGTAAGCGCTGATCAAGAGATTATATTAACCGAGCATTCTGCATATGTATGGTTAGATAAATCGGCGGCTAAACAAAAAGCCTGGTCAGACACTAATAGCCAAGCCATAGAATTATTTGTACCCAAACGGCCATCAGGGTTATCGTCACATGTATCTGATTAAAAACACCCCTACACTTATGGCTAGAGTATATTATTAATGGCGATTATTTTAGGCATCGATCCAGGCTCACGCATTACTGGCTATGGGGTTGTGAAAAAAGTCGGACAAAAAACTGAATATATAGGCAGTGGCTGCATTAGAGTACAAGGTGACGAATTAGCGCAGCGTTTAAAACAAATATTTGACGGAGTCAGTCAAATTATTCAACAGTTTAATCCCACCGAGTTTGCCATAGAGCAAGTTTTTATGGCCAAAAACCCCGACTCAGCGCTAAAGCTTGGTCAAGCGCGAGGCGCGGCAATAGTAGCCGCCACTACTTTTGATTTACCTGTCGCTGAATATTCAGCAAGGCAAATTAAACAAGCTGTGGTGGGCAAGGGCAGTGCTGATAAATCACAAGTACAGCATATGGTCACATATTTATTAAATTTGGCGGCTAAACCTCAAGCCGATGCGGCAGATGCCTTAGCTGTGGCCTTGTGCCACAATCATACACAGCAAAGCTTAATTAATATGGCCGGACAAGCCAGCAAAACCGTTAGAGGTAGATTGCGCTAAATCTGCTGTAAAGCTGTAACATTATTAAATAATAAGGGTAAAAAATGATTGGTAATATTCGTGGTATTTTACTTGAAAAGCAGCCTCCAGAAGTGCTGATAGAAGCAGCAGGTGTGGGCTATGAAATTCAAGTACCTATGACCAGCTTTTACCAATTACCCGAGATTGGCCAAGAAGCTAACTTATGTATTCATTTTGTGGTGCGCGAAGATGCCCAGTTGTTATTTGGTTTTGCCAATAAACAGGAGCGAGCCGTGTTTCGAGAGTTAATCAAAGCCAGTGGAGTAGGGCCTAAATTAGCCTTAACTATTTTATCAGGCATGAATGCCCAACAATTTATGCAATGTGTCAGCATGGAAGATGTCAGCGGGCTAACCAAATTACCTGGAGTAGGCAAAAAAACCGCTGAACGCTTACTTATCGAAATGCGCGATCGATTAAGTAAACTGGCCAAAGCCGAAGGCTATGCCGAAACCGTTCACCTGACTCCAGATTTAGCCGTAGAAAATACCTTTGTACAGCGCTCTGATGCCAAAGAAGAAGCCATAAGTGCGTTAGTGGCATTAGGCTATAAATCAGCCCAAGCCAGCAAAGTGATTAATGCAGTATATGTCGAGGATATCAGCAGCGAACAACTTATTCGTGAAGCCCTAAAGGCCATGTTGTAAGTTAGCTTTTACTCATAGAAGCAGACGAACAATTAATTTTCTGTTACTGTATAAAAAAACACTATAAGTCCATTTGTAAAAACGCCCATGATTGAAGCAGACCGCATAATAAAACCTACCGCTAGCCAAGAAGATGAGTTGGTGGATCGTGCCATACGACCTAAAATGTTGGCCGACTACACTGGCCAAGATCATGTCTGCGCGCAAATGGAAATTTTTATTCAAGCCGCGCGAAATCGCCAAGATGCCCTAGATCACTTGTTAATTTTTGGCCCCCCCGGGTTAGGAAAAACCACTTTAGCCAATATTGTGGCCAATGAGATGGGGGTAAATATTAAAACGACCTCTGGGCCAGTATTAGAAAAAGCCGGTGACTTAGCCGCCTTATTAACTAATTTAGAAGAAAATGACGTGTTGTTTATCGATGAAATTCATCGATTGAGTCCAGTAGTAGAAGAAATTTTGTATCCAGCCATGGAAGACTATCAGTTAGATATTATGATTGGCGAAGGACCAGCAGCGCGCTCAATAAAATTAGAATTGCCACCTTTTACGCTAGTAGGTGCCACCACTAGAGCAGGCTCACTTACGTCACCGCTACGCGATCGCTTTGGCATAGTGCAACGCTTAGAATTTTATAACCTCAAAGATCTAACCCAAATTGTAAAACGTTCAGCCAGTTACCTAAATTTACCTTTGCATGAAGACGGGGCAGTAGAAATTGCCAAGCGTTCACGAGGTACCCCAAGAATTAGCAACAGATTATTACGCCGGGTACGGGATTACGCCCAAGTGCGTGCCGATGGCACCATAAGCTTAGAAGTAGCTAGCCAAGCTTTAGACATATTAGATGTGGATAAAGAAGGCTTTGATTATATGGATCGTAAACTTTTATTAGCCATTATTGAAAAGTTTATGGGCGGCCCAGTTGGTTTAGATAACCTTGCTGCCGCCATAGGAGAAGAGCGCGACACTATAGAAGACGTGATAGAGCCGTTTTTAATTCAACAAGGCTTTTTACAACGTACCCCCAGAGGACGTATTGCTTCAGAGCGCGCCTTTTTACATTTCAGCAAAGACTACAACCCGCCTAAAAGCTAACTTTTGTTTTTTAAAATTAAGATAAAAAAAAGCCCACCTAAAGAGGTGGGCAAAAACAACTATTGTTGAAGGGAATAAATCCAGGGAACATGTTAAATAAACTATACGCACTAACTGGCTACTAAGCAGTTGATTAATGAGCCGTTCAAAACATGCTGCGTATTCTAGAGCGATCTAAAAAATAAACAATTGAGTTAAATTAATCTTTGCATTAGAAAAACTAATGTCAAATCATGTTGGTTTTGTATATATCAAATGTTAATTAAATTAACATGGTTTAAGTTGTTGTTTTTTATGTGTTTATTTATTTGTTTGATTTTTAACCCATTATATTTTGTATTGTGTTTGTAGGTATTCTTGGCTAAATATAGATTTTGAATAAATGCATAAGTATTCCTTCTAAAAAGTCGAATGTAATCATGTTAAAACTAGCCTTTAGATTTAACCTGATGAATTATTACATTTTTTTACAAAAGCACTAGAAAGCAACGGGCTTTATCTCCATAGTTTGATAGCATAATGATTCATCGAAAATTAATAACCTAGGGTGCTTAATAATGTATAAACACCAGCATAGTATTCGGGTGTATTACGAAGATACAGATGTAGGTGGCATAGTGTATTATGCCAATTATTTAAAATTTTTTGAGCGCGCTAGAACAGAATGGTTAAGGGAGCTTGGCACAGATCAAGCTGAACTTTTGGAACGTTCCGTGGGTTTTGTCGTCAAACGAGTTGAAATGGACAATCAAGCCCCAGCTCGTTTTAATGATTTGTTGTGTATTGAAACACAAATAGTAGAATTAAAACGCGCTAGCTTAATATTCAAACAAAGCATAATAAGTCCAAATAATACAGTTTTGGTCAGTGCATTAATTAGAGTTGCTTGTGTTAATTTGTCGAATATGAAACCACAAGCAATTCCCAAACAAATTTTAGGGGAATTTTCACGTGTCATCTGAGTTATCTTTTGTTGATTTGATCCTTGAGGCCAGCTTGCTGGTGCAATTGGTGATGCTAATTTTATTTGCTGCTTCGGTTGTGTCTTGGGCTTTTATTATTGAACGTAGTAAAGCTTTAAATTTTGCTCGCTCAGAAATGAAAAAGTTTGAAGATAAGTTTTGGTCAGGAGTCGATCTCAACCGCTTTTATCAAGAGCTTGCAGCCAGACAATCTGTGCAAGGTATGGCCAGTATGTTTTGTGCAGGCTTTAAAGAATTTGTACGACTACGTAAAAGTTCAAATACCTCGGCTGAAGCGATATTAGATGGCACCTCTAGAGCCATGCGTGTGTCTTTATCTCGAGAAATAGACAGCCTTGAAAGTCGTTTACCCTTTTTAGCTACTACAGGTTCTATTAGCCCTTATATTGGCTTATTTGGCACTGTGTGGGGAATCATGAATTCGTTTATTGCCTTAGGTGGGCAACAACAAGCTACTTTAGCTATGGTGGCGCCCGGTATTGCCGAAGCGCTAATTGCTACCGCCATGGGCTTATTTGCCGCTATTCCTGCTGTTATTGCCTATAACCGTTTTAGCCATCAAGTAGAAAAACTTGAAAACAGTTATGGTAATTTTATGGAAGAGTTTGCCAGTATTTTGCATCGCCAAGCGCTCTCAGCCAATGTAGAGAATGCTAAGTCACCCCAATCTCCTGTTTAGGGATTTTTTGTTATGTATATAAGAAAACGTAGACGTCCTGTTTCGGAAATAAACGTTGTGCCTTACATAGATGTGATGTTGGTATTACTGATTATATTTATGGTGACGGCGCCGCTTATTACCCAAGGGGTAAAAGTGGATTTACCTAAAGCTGAAGCTCAGCCTTTAGAAGAAGAATCTAAACCTCCCTTAGTGGCCACAGTTGATGCCAAGGGCCAATACTATTTAAATGTTGGGGATAGCCAAAAAGAACCTATGTCAGCGGTAGATTTAGCGACTTTAGTTGCTGCACACTTGCAAAAAGAGCCACAAACCCCAGTAGTTGTAAAAGGCGACGGTGCAGTAGCTTATAACGAAGTGGTTAGGTTAATGGTGTTATTACAACGCGCTGGTGCACCTTCGGTGGGGTTAATGACCACTCCGCCAGAGGGCTAAAGGGTTTATGACAAATTTGCGTTTAGCTGGGGTGATTTCTTTTGCCATGCACTTAGTTGTAGTGGTGGGGTTGTTGGTGAGTGGGCACTTTTCTTTGCCAAGTCTGCCAGCGCAAGAAGTTAATCGTGCCCCTATTATCGAGGCTAAAGTGATTGATGAAGCTGCATTGGCTGCGCAACGTCAAAAAGTCATAGATGAAGAAAACGCCAAACGCCAAAAGGCGGCACAACAAGCAGCCGAAGCGCAACGTAAAAAAGAACAGCAAGAGGCTTTGATTGAAAAACAAAAGCAGCAAGCTAAACAAAAACAATTAGAGCAACAAAGAGCTGAACAAGCTGCCATAGCTGCCCGTGAAAAGAAAAAGCAAGAATTAGCTAAAGCTAAAGAGCGAGAAGAACAACGCAAACGTGAAGAGGCCAAAAAACGCGCAGCAGAGAAAAAGGCTCAACAAGAACGGGAAAAACGTGAGCGCGAAGAGCGAGCTAAAAAAGAAGCCGAGCGTAAACGTCAAGAAGCCTTAGAGCAAGCGGAACAAGAAAAACTCCTGCAAGAACAATTGCAGGCCGAGCAGGCAGCCCGACAGGCGCGAAGAAACAAACAGGTGTTGACCGAAGTTCAGAAATATCAAGCTTTGATCAAACAAACCATACAGCGCAATTTGATTGTAGATGACGCCATGAAAGGTAAAAGCTGTCGTTTGAATATTCGTTTGGCGTCAAACGGGCTAGTGACTCAAGTTAAAGAGTTAGGAGGAGATGCGATTTTGTGTAGAGCAGCCAAAGCCGCAGTATTTAAATCAGACACTTTGCCAGTCTCTAAAGAGGCAGATGTGTATCAACAATTACGTGAAATTAATTTAACCGTAGAGCCAGTATTATAATGTTTAAAAATTTACAGCTAGTCGTTATTTTTTGTTTGTTATCAGTAAGTTCACCCAGTTTTGCGGCCTTAGAAATTGTGATTACCGAAGGTATAGATACATCACGTCCGATTGGAGTGGTGCCATTTAAATGGATAGGTGAGGGGGTATTACCTGCCAGGATAACCGATGTGATAGCTGCAGATTTACGCCGAAGCGGTAAATTTAACCCTATTAGCGCTGCTGACATGCCCCAGTACCCAGCCACAGACAAAGATGTTGATTACAGCGCTTGGGCCTCAAAAGGGGTTGAAGCCGTGTTAGTTGGTACAGTGGAATTAACCGGTATAGACAGATACACAGTGTCTTATGAGTTGATTGATGTATTACGGGGGCAAATTACCGGCGGGCAAACGCAAGTGCTCAACGACGGTAAATTAGTGGTAAGCAATGATCATGTCTTAGAAAGTCGCCAAACTATTATTTCAGGCGCAGATTTTAGGCAATATGCACACAGAATAAGTGATGTAGTATACGAAAAGCTAACCGGTGAAAAAGGCGCATTTTTAACCCGTATTGCCTATGTGATAGTGCGCGACAAAAATGAACACGAATTTCCTTTTCAATTAGTGGTTTCTGATTATGATGGTGCCAATGAAACTATGTTGCTGCGTTCAAAAGAGCCTCTTATGTCGCCGTCTTGGTCACCAGATGGGACGAAATTAGCTTACGTAAGCTTTGAGAACAAAAGACCACAGATTTTCATTCAAGATATTTACACTATGAATCGCACCCAAATGACCAACTTCCCTGGCATTAATGGTTCACCGACTTTTTCACCAGATGGTAAAAAGTTGGCTATGGTGTTGTCGAAAGATGGTAATGCCGAATTGTATGTCATGGATATTGCAACTAAACAAATGCGTCGGGTTACCAAAAATCGAGCGATTGATACCGAGCCAAGCTGGACCCCAGATGGCGAAAGCTTAATATTTAGTTCAGAACGGGGTGGTAAACCTCAGATTTATCGCGTAAATTTAGCATCAGGCAAGGTTCGTCGCTTGACTTTTGAGGGCGAAATGAATCTAGGTGGAACAATTACACCAGACGGTAAACACATGGTAATGGTTAATCGTACCCGGGGTAATTACCATATTGCTAGGCAAGATTTGACCAGTGGTCATCTACAAGTGTTAACAAAAACTTACTTAGATGAATCACCCAGTATTGCCCCAAATGGCAGTATGATTATTTATAGTACCTTACATCAAGGTAAACAAGTTTTATCATTGGTGTCATTGGATGGAAGATTTAAAGCGCGTTTGCCAGCGGCAGACGGTCAGGTAAAAGCTCCCAATTGGTCACCGTTTTTACGTTAGTGAAAAACAATATTTTACAATTTCGACAAAAATAGGAATACAAAGAATGCAACTAAATAAAATTTTCAAAGGGTTAATGATTGCACTACCAGTTGTAACTATGATGGCGTGTTCATCAGGACCTTCGGAAGCCGAGAAAGAAGCAGAGCGCAACAGAATTGCCCAAGAGCAAGCTGCCGCTGACCAGGCTGCCAGAGAAGCACGTGAAGCCCAAGTTCAGGCAGGCGCAGTCAAGCCAGTAATGTCTGCAGAAGAGAAAAAGCGTAACGAGCTATCTGCTCTACAAAATAACCAATTGGTACATTTTGATTTTGACCGTGCTAGCATCAGCTCAGAATACTATGATCTGTTAGACAAGCACGCAGCCTTTTTAGTTAAAAACTCTGACCAATCAATCGTTATTGAAGGTCACTGTGATAGCCGTGGTACACCTGAGTACAATATCGCGCTTGGTGAGTCTCGTGCTAAATCAATTCAGACTTATTTGTTAAATGCTGGCGTTAGCCCTTCACAAATGTCTGTTGTATCTTACGGTGAAGAAAAGCCTATTAATAACTACACATCTGAAGCGGCCTTTGCTGAAAACCGCCGTGGTGTTTTAGTTTATCAATAATAGAAGTCAACTATGAAAAAACGCACCTTAGCGATGAGTTTGCTAGGGCTATATGGAGCCGCAGTTATTGCGGCTCCTGCGCCTGTATCAGATGTAACCACTGGTAGCACAGAAGATCGTATTGCTGAACTAGAACGCAAGTTTGAAAGTCGTACTCAGGCTCAGCATCGTCAGCAAGCCTTGTTAGATAATATGCAAAACGAAGTGAACGAACTTCGTGGCGCCATAGAAGTACAAAATTATCAGTTAGAAAAGATTTTAGAACGCCAACGCGAACTCTATCTTGAAATTGATAAGCGTATGCAAGCCAATGCCAGTCAAGCTGTAAGTCAAGTTAGTACAACTGACAGTCCAGTTGTAGAAGATGAGCCAAGCGTGCCACCTTCGCAGAATGAAAATGAAGCCTATGACAGGGCAGTAAACTTAATCTTAAAAGATAAGCTTTATGATCAGGCCATTCCCGAATTCGAAGCTTTTTTGCAAAACTTTCCAAATTCAAGCTATGTGTCAAATGCACATTATTGGTTAGGGCAGTTATTGTTTAATAAGCGAGATTGGGCTGGTGCGGGTAAACAATTTCAGCTGCTAATTGATGGCTTTCCAGATTCAAGTAAAAAAGCGGATGCTTTATTGAAGCTTGGCATCACCGAAATGGAGCGTGCAAACTTAGCCAGAGCTAAACAATTATGGCAACAAGTTGTGGCAGAATTTCCAGATTCGTCATCGGCAAAATTAGCAGATAAACGCTTAAAAAGTTTATAAATACTCTGCTGCTAAATTTTAATGAAGCGTAACTTGTTAAAATTTTGTGCTTGATAGTTTGCGAAATGGTAAGAAAATAACCGCAAGCATGACAGTATTGCTCGGAATTTCAGCAAACGATTGGAATTATTAAAATAAATTCTGTTTGCACTTGCACTGAAATTTCAATTGAGTATTATATGCCGCCTTCGCAGTGAGGCGGATGGAAAAGGGTCGTTAGCTCAGTTGGTAGAGCAGTTGACTTTTAATCAATTGGTCGCTGGTTCGAATCCAGCACGACCCACCACTTTTCTATAAGTAGCCGCACAAAGAAGACAGTTTCAATAGATGGGTCGTTAGCTCAGTTGGTAGAGCAGTTGACTTTTAATCAATTGGTCGCTGGTTCGAATCCAGCACGACCCACCATCTCAAGTATTTCTCAGCAGTAACAACACCCGATAACTTAAAATAATTTTAATCTGTGCCATAAGTCGTGCCGGACGAGAACCAGCGCGGTTCGAAAAAATTGTCTGGAACAATTTTTAACATCGCCGCTTTTTGGCGATGGCCCGAAGGGCGAAGGCAGGAAGCCTGAGTAATCCAGCACGACCCACCATCTTAAATTCTCCAAAGCTTTCAACTTTTATAATTTACTCCAGGTTTTCACTTCAGTTTGACGTCGTGCCGGACGAGAACCAGCGTGGTTCGCCAATTTGTAGGAACAAATTGCACAGCCGGAGGCTGCCCGAAGGGCGAATATCAGGGATGATATGAGTGAATAAATTGTCTGGAACAATTTTTAACATCGCCGCTTTTTGGCGATGGCCCGAAGGGCGAAGGCAGGAAGCCTGAGTAATCCAGCGCGACCCAGCATCTAATCTTCAATTTATTATTTGACCTCGAACTAAATCTTACCCTGATTAACTTTAGCGTTTTAATTTAGTCTAGACGCTTTCAAAACAGCAAACTCATCTCTATTTGATGAAGCGCTTTATCTGCACTGACTTGCGAATTTAGTCTAAGTTTTTTAGCTAAAACTTGTCGCTAGGCACTTGATTAAATTAATATTTGTTTAAATTAGCGATTTGACCATGCACTACCTACAATCATAGATTACACTGATTATATCCAAGACTAAGGGTGCCCAATTAATGAATGTAAAAGACTATGCCGACAATGCAGGTGATATTTTTGTACTGCCAGAAGCAGTCATTAAAATTAAGCAGTTAATTGACGATAACACTACCTCTATGGAGGATGTGGCCGAGGTGATCAATTACGACCCCGCGGTAATGTCGCAAGTCTTAAAAGTGTCTAATAGTGCACTATATAAGTTCCCTAACACTATCACTACAGTCTCTAAAGCCATTCAGGTAATAGGTACACGTTCTATTTATGACCTAGTCTTAGCCTATGGGGTTGCTAGCGCTTTTCAAGATTTACCCACAGATGTTATCGATTTAGATAAATTTTGGGAGCAGAGTGTTAGTTGCGCGCTACTGTCTAAACATTTAGCTGAAGAAGTGGGTATCAGAGAGTCTGAACAGCTTTTTGTTTGTGGGTTATTACATAATATTGGTGAGTTAACCCTAGTAAAATTAAATCCAGAAGTGGCCAAGCTGTGTGCTCAACTCACTTCAGATGCCACCCCACTTATGTTGCAAAAGCAGCATTTAGGATTTACTTATACAGATATTTCAGCCGCCTTATTAACTAAGTGGGGCATACCCGCAGATATTACCCAGTTAATCTCTAACACTCATGCAAGTGAGCATACTGCTAAAGGCCAAGCACAAAAAGTACTGCAATTGGCCTATATATTGGCAAGAAATAACATCAATCAAGAGCTATATGAGCGTGATTTTGAGCTAACAGAAAGCATGTATAGCGATTTAGATTTAGATATCGAGGCCATCGATAACGCGCTGGATTTTAGCAATTTGCAATTAATGAGCGCATTAGCTTTATTTAGCCCCTCTTCTTTTGCCATGTATTAAATTTGCTTAAGCAAATACAGTAACAACTTGCCTACTAATGGCAACTAAAGAGCCATGCTTATCCCAGATATTGGCTTCGGTATTGGCGTATCCATTAGTCGCTTGCCTAGTTTGGGCTTGATAAGCAAACCAATCTGTTCCAGATACCGCTTGCTGAGGGTGAAGAAAATCTAAACTCCAACTCATAGAGCTTGCCATGGCTGGCCATTTTAACAATTGCAATACTGTAGGTGGCCACACATCTATTAATGCAACTAAGTGCGCATAGGTAAAGTTTTTTGGAGCTTTTTTAAAGCGCATCCAGCCTTGTATATTACTAGACTTTTGCCCTGTAAAAGGCCATCCACCTTTAGATTTAGCCAAATCAAATTGAGCTAAAAATTTAGGGGTAACCTTAGGGATTTGTGGTAGAAAGTTGGCTTTGCTTGGATAATCTAATTGATGCTGCAAAGTATTTGGCTGGTGAATTTTAGATTCTCTATCTACACCAAAGCAGGCTAGGCTTAAAATCGCTACTTTATCATTTTGCAGCAAACGCGCGGTGATCTGAGTGACGTTTTTTCCTTCACGTAGCACTTCAGTGCTGATCTCAAATGGAGTGTTGGCTTCAATTGGGCCTACAAAGTTAGTAGAAAGCGAGCGCAATATTGTATTCTCGTCCACCAGGTTTTGCATGGCTTGGAACACTAAGGCAGCCGATATGCCGCCGTATAAAGTGCGCCCCTGAGTCCACATATTAGGTACGGCCAATTGGATGGCTGAATGATCTGTATTACTTGCTTGTTTGACTGAATCTAATAAGGCATCTATATGCATGACAATCGGCTCTCTAGCTAAAATCAACTGGTCTGACATCTTGCAAGGATAGCATAATTATAAAAATACTGTGCAAGATTTATTGGGCTGATGATCACTCATAACTCCCTGTTATATTTACAAAAAGTTAACATTTTAACTTGAATTTTAGTGGTGCTCAGCCGTAACATGGAGGTCTAAAATTAGCCAACTCATTAGATAAGTTATGTCGAAGCCAAGTGAAGATACGCTAGTACAGCACCCGCATGAAGACACACCCGCCCCAATTTCAAATGGCTATCGAAACTATGTGTTAGCTATTCTTACCCTTATCTATGCCTTTAATTTTATCGATCGCCAAATCATAGGGATTTTGTCGCCTTTTATTAAAGCTGATTTAGGTTTAGACGATGCCCAATTAGGTTGGTTAAAAGGGATCTATTTTGCCTTGCTGTACACTATAGTAGGCATTCCTATTGCTTGGTTAGCCGACCGATATAGCAGGGTTAACATAGTGGCTATCTCGTTAACCCTGTGGAGCGGCTTTACTGCGTTATCTGGACTGGCCAGCAATTTTACCCAATTAGCTTTAGCCAGAATTGGGGTAGGCATAGGGGAAGCTGGAGGCAGTCCGCCTTCACATTCAATTATTTCTGATTTATTCCCCAAAGAAAAACGCGCTGGGGCTTTGGCAATTTATTCGTTAGGGATCCCCTTTGGTATTATGTTAGCGTTTTTTGCCTCAGCGTTTTTTTTACGGGGCGGTCAAGCCGATTGGCGAATTGTAATGATAGCTGTGGGGCTGCCGGGCATAGCCTTAGCGATTTTACTTAAACTTACGGTTAAAGAGCCAGCACGTAGTGGCAATATGCACACCCAGTCAGCTAAAGGAAATTCCTGGGTTGCAGTTAAAACCTTACTCTCAATTAAATCTTGGTGGGGCATGTGCTTGGCTATTTCTTTTGGCTCGTTTGCAAACTATGCCATTTCCACTTGGATGATTGACTTTTATGTACGCACTCAAGCTAATTTAGATATCACGCAATTTTTAATCACTCTTGGCATAATTAACGGTACCGCTTATGCAGGTGGGGTTTGGTTAGGTGGAGTATTAGTGGATAAGTGGGCGAAAACTAATCGTGCCGCATATGGCTTAGTACCAGGTTTAGCCCTAATAATAGGGGCGCCGGCCTACTATTTTTCTCTGCATGTTGGCTCTTTAGATTTATCAATTGCACTGGTCACAGTGTTACTTTTTACTAGTGGGTTTTATTTAGGGCCTTCTTTTGCACTAGCTCAAACTTTGGCGCCAGTGAAAGTCAGAGCTATGTCTACTGCCTTGTTCTTTTTTGTGCTCAATATTATCGCCTTAGGGGGCGGTCCAACTTTTATAGGTTTGTTAAGTAATCATTTTGCTCAACAATATGGTGAAGTTGAATCTTTAAGAATGTCACTTTCCTGGCTGGCAGTGCCCTATTTAATGTCGATTTTGGCGTTTTTCTGGACCGCTAAACAAATTCCAAACGATTGGCATGCAGCCGAAGTTCGTAATGGTTAGGGTTTAAGCATCAGATAAGTGCGAGAGCTGTGATTAAAAACTTTATATCAGCAAAGGCTAGGTAGATAATTGCTGCCGATAAACCTGTTGCCTAGTAAGTTTATTAGGCGCTTTCACTTTATACTCAAAGGTTAAATATGCCCTCTGGCAAAAAAATCCCACTGCATTTTGCCCATGCGAATGGCTTTCCCATTGGCAGTTATCAAGCGATATTTAACGCGCTTGGCGAAGAATTTGAAATTTTTGGTAAAACAAAATTTGCGCACGACCCGGCTTATCCCATTAACCCTAATTTAAGCAATTTAGTTGACGAGATGATTGCTTATTTAGAGCAGCATGTGGCTAAGCCTGTGTATTTAGTGGGGCATTCTATGGGCGGCATTTTATCATTTATGACTGCCTGTCAAAGGCCTGATTTGGTAAAAGGTTTGATTATGCTCGATCCTCCTATTACCTCGGGCTTTTCTAGAGTGATGTTTAAGTTATTAAAAAAAACAGCTTGGATAGATAAATTTACCCCAGCTGGCAAAACCAAAACACGCTGCCAAAGTTGGCCAGCAGGTACAGATTTAGTGGCTTATTTTAAAGCTAGGGCGTTATTTAAAAATTTTACTGATGCCTGTATAAAAGATTATGTAAATGCTGTGATTGAGCATAGAGATGGGCTAATGCAACTAAATTATGATGCGCTAATCGAAACCAATATATATCGTAATGTGCCACATAACTTACATCATTATTATCATAAGCTTAAAGTACCTAGCTTGTTACTAACAGGCGAAAACAGCGAAGTTTGTACCCCGCGCTTTTTAGGCACTTTTGTTAAGAAAACCCAGATCCCTCATAAAAAGCTCGCAGCAGGTGGGCATATGTTTCCAATGGAGCAACCACAAAAGGTGGCAGCAGTTATTGGTCAAACCCTTAAAACTTGGCATGACCATACTGAATAAAATAAAAGGCCGCTCAGAAGCGGCCTAATTGCATCTAGAGTTTAGGTGCTTAATAACCTACTTTGAGTCCTAACATCTCACGGGTCACTAACACCACGCCTTTATCTGTCACTCTAAAGCCTCTAGCTAAGTCATCTTCACGGCTATGGCCTATGACAGTGCCTTCAGGAATAACACAGCCTCTATCTATTATGGCTTTGCGTATACGACAATGTCTTTGCACTTCTACATCAGGCAATATCACTGAGTCTTCTATTTCGCTGTAAGAGTGCACTCTTACATTGGAGAAACACAAACTACGCCTTAAGGTCGCACCAGAAATAATACAGCCACCCGAAACAACCGAATTGATTGCAGTACCGCGTCTGTTATCTTCTTCCCACACAAACTTTGCTGGTGGAAGCTGTTCTTGATAGGTCCAAATTGGCCATTTTTTGTCGTAAATATTTAATGCTGGAACCGGGGCAACCAACTCCATATTAGCCTGCCAAAATGAATCTAAGGTACCTACATCGCGCCAATAAGCTTCGTTTTCTTCGTCACTTCTAAAGGGGAAAGCATAAACCGGATGATCTTTGATAATGGCGGGAATAATATCTTTACCAAAGTCACGCTCAGAGCCTGATTTTTGTGAATCAGCTTTAAGTTGTTCAAACAGAAACTCGGTATCAAAAACATAGTTACCCATTGAGGCTAAACAATTGTTAGGGTCGTCAGGTAGAGGAGTAGGGTGTTCAGGCTTTTCTTCAAAACCAATGATTTTGTAGTTCTCATCGACCGACATGACACCAAATTGCCCCGCGGCTTCTTCAATAGGCACAGGCATACAGCTGACTGTCATTTTGGCCCCAGACTCGGCATGTTGAGCAATTAAGTGACCGTAATCCATACGATAGATATGATCGCCAGATAAAATCATTACGTACTTAGGTAGCTCATCACGAATAATATCTATGTTTTGGAAAACCGCATCGGCCGTGCCTTCATACCAACTTTCAGAAAAACGTTGTGAAGCAGGTAAGATTTCTACTGATTCTCCTAACTCTTTTTTAAAGTGTCCCCAACCTCTAACTAAATGCCTGATCAATGAATGGGACTTATATTGAGTCACAACTCCAACATTACGAATACCAGAATTAATACAATTAGATAAGGGGAAATCAATAATGCGAAACTTGCCACCAAAATATAGGGCTGGTTTGGCTCGCCAATTGGTCAGTTCGTACAACCTTGAGCCTCGTCCTCCGGCTAGAATTAATGCATAGGTATCACGAGTCAGGTTACTGATGTAACGTGATGACGGGTTTTTCATAGATTTGCACTCCTGTTTGGCGACACGTTATTGATTAGTAGATTTAGCTTTACAAACACGTCTTTGGCAACTCCAACTCATGCAAGGTCTAGATTTTTGGAACAACAAATTGACAAAGTATGAGCATAATTTTTGCACAACTTAGTTCGAACTTTAATAATGAATTACGAATAAGCTAGGTTAATTTAACCTGAGCTTGTAAGTTATTACAATTATTACCTTTTTTAATACTAAAATATTTTACACTTGGGGTTGAATTTTTACCTATGAGGCGGTTTAATTATTGCTTACATTGGTTTTTTAGTTTCGTCACCCTAGGTGGCAAGGGTGCAGCATGAGGCGTTTTACCGAACATGGCAGTATTAGTTGCCACATTCAAGATAGCATTCTGTTTATTGAGGGCGACGGCCCTTGGAATCTAGAAGCCTTAGAACATGCTAATTACACTTACCAAAAGTTAATGGGAAGTTTACACGGTAGTATTTGGGGTAAGGTAGTAGTATTAAAAGGGGATCCTATTTACGTACCCGATGCGGCAAGTTATTTAGTAGAAGCAATAAAACAAGACAGAAAACAGGGCTGTATTGCCGCTGCCATTATTGTGTCTGAATCCAATTCTCCTGAATTTGCTAAACGTCACTTAAGTGACATTCATACCCGGGCCAAAGACAGTTTCCGTTTTTTCGCTGATAAACAAGAAGCCACTTGGTGGTTAGTACAAAAACTTTCTTCAGCCCAACTCGCAAAAAATTAAGCGCGACTTTTTTTCCAGGCATAGATAATTAGCCCCACGCCAGCAATAAAAAACGGAATACTTAAGGCTTGGCCAGTGCTTATTAAGTTATCGGTTTGATAAGCCGCTTGTTTGACCTTAACCATTTCAATTAAGTATCTAGCGGTAAACACAGTACATAAAAAGCAGCCCAATAATGCCCCTGAGTGCTTTTTAATGGCCGATTTTTGATATAAGCCAATAAGCAAAGCAAAGATGCTTAGATAGGCTAACGACTCGTACAATTGAGCAGGGTGTCTAGGAATATTGTCAATATGGCTAAATACCACGGCCCATGGTAAATCAGTTTGAATGCCGATAATTTCTGAATTAATAAAGTTAGCAAAGCGCACAAAAAATCCAAACAGTGCGGTGGCAATGGCCAGTCTATCTAAAAGCCATAAATAGCCTACTTGATGTTTACGGCTAAATAAATACACCGCTAAAATCACCCCTAAGCCTCCTCCATGGCTGGCCAAGCCGCCTTCCCAAATGGCTAATATTTTTAAAGGGTTGCTTAAATAAAATTCTGGATTGTAGAATAAACAATGGCCTAAACGAGCCCCTACTATTATGCCAATAACACAATAACTAAGCAGTGAGTCTAACAGTGCCAATTTGATTTTTTCTTGTTTAAAAATCCATTTCATAACCTGCAAACCCGCCACTATAGCAGTGGCAAACAAGGCTCCATACCAATGAATTTTCAGACCAAATAATTCAATTAATACGGGATCGGGTTGCCAATTGAAGTATTGCATATTGTTACCTTACGGCTTGTTTTTAGATGAAATAGATATGAGGCAAGTGTACCCGAAGCTAAATTTGGGCACACCTATTAGTTAGATTTTTTTACCCACAAGCGCGGTGGCCGACCCGTAAAAACCGCATAATAAGCTAATCCGGCTAAGCCTGAGAACACTAGCATACTAATACTGACTTTTTGCCAGCCATCAAATACTAGGGTGTAAATTAACATGCCTACTACTAACAATGTAGGTGAGGCAACTAAGGCAATCATCACCCTAACATTAATAGGAATAGTGCTAGTTTTTGAACTGGAATTGGCCACTTAATTGTCCTTTAAGCAGAAAGCGCTTGCGCGACTTTTGATTGAGTAGGGCGACCTAAGGCTTGCATCATGGCTAAACCCGCTTGGGTAAGTTGGTTAAGATCGATGCCAGTTTCAATCTGCATGCCATTTAGCATAAAGACTAAATCTTCGGTGGCCACATTGCCCGATGCTCCTTTGGCATAAGGACAGCCACCTAAACCCGATACCGCACTATCTACCACTGCAATACCCAACTGTAAGGCCACTAAAATATTAGCCAAAGCCTGACCATAAGTATCATGAAAATGTACTGCTAGTTTCTCGGCTGGAATTTGGGCTAATACAGTCTCTAACATCTGTTGAGTTTTGACTGGAGTACCAACCCCTATAGTATCGCCCAGCGAAATTTCATAACAGCCCATGTCTAACAGAGTTTGGCTAACTTGGGCGACTTTTTGCGGTTCGATATCTCCCTCATAAGGGCAACCTAACACACAAGAAACGTAACCTCTTACAGGAATGTTTTGCGCTTTAGCTCGCTCTATTAAAGGAACAAAACGGGCCAGACTCTCTTCAATAGAACAATTAATGTTTTTTTGCGAAAAAGACTCAGAGGCGGCGGCAAAAATAGCCACCTCATCTGCTTGCGCTGCAAGTGCCGCTTCAAAGCCTTTAAGATTAGGAGTTAAAGCAGAGTAAGTTACATCTGGCAATCGATTGATTTGTTGAAAAACCTCGGCACTGTCGGCCATTTGTGGCACCCATTTAGGCGATACAAAACTACCGGTTTCGATGACTGAACAGCCGGCCTTAGCCAGCTGTTCGACTAAGGCTACTTTGGCTGCCAAAGGCACAATGCCTTTTTCATTTTGTAGGCCGTCTCTTGGTCCTACTTCAACAATTTTTACCGCTTTAGGTAACATAGTTAGTCCTCTTGGCTGGCTTCAAAGGCCAGCAACTCTGTGCCACCATCAACCAGCTCACCAGCCTTAAAGTAAAACTCTGTGACTTTACCCGCAGCAGGGGCTTTAAGACTATGCTCCATTTTCATGGCTTCCATTACCATTAGGCTTTGGCCTTTTTCAACTAACTGACCTGGTTCCACTAATATTGCTACTACTGTGCCATTCATTGGCGCCACAAAGCCCGCATCATTGGTGTCTTCTTGAGCTTCACCTAAATCAGCTTGAACATGAGTAAAGCGAATGACTTTGCCGCCACTAAATAACGAATAGCCATCTTGGTTAGCATGCACAGTAGCTAAAGATTTATGTCCGTTAATATTAGAGAACAATTGCTCTTGCTGAATTTGACCCGAACAAAGATAACTTTGTTGGCCAATGTTCAGGTTAAATCCATTTGAATTGCCAGCGTCTGTTTGACTCACTTCTATCTCGTAAGTTTCTTCACCAAAGTCTAAAACCAAGTGTTGAATATGCTGCTCGTTTGCACGCCAGTCATTATGATTTGACCAAGGCGAGAAAGGGTCGCCAATTTGAGATTGGCGAGTTTTTGCTTGATTATTTAACAACACATACAAAGCCGCTAAAGGTAATAAGCCTTGAATGTCTTGCTGGGTATTTAGGTGCAGCACATCTTGATGTTTTTCAATAAAACCAGTATCAATTTGTTCTGCTTTAAATGGAGCACTGGTGGCTAGGTTATACAAAAACTCAATGTTTGTGACTACGCCGTCAACGTGGTATTCAGTTAAAGCTTTAGTTAAACGTGCTAGGGCTTTTTCACGATTTTCGTCCCAGACTATTAGCTTGGCAATCATAGGATCGTAATACACAGAAACTTCATCACCTTGCACAACCCCAGTATCAACTCTTACATAGTCTGATTCGATAGGTGGTTGAAGCAAAGATAAGCGGCCAGTGGCTGGCAAAAAGTCATTTTCAGGATCTTCGGCATAAATACGAGCTTCAAATGCATGCCCATGAATTTTTAAATCGGCTTGAGCTAAAGGCAAGGATTCGTTGTTAGCAATACGTAGTTGCCATTCCACTAAATCCTGGCCGGTGATCATTTCTGTGACTGGATGCTCAACCTGTAAACGGGTGTTCATTTCCATAAAGTAGAATTGCCCATCACTGTCGAGTAAAAACTCAACAGTACCTGCACCGGCATATTGTATGGCTTTGGCAGCTTTTAACGCGGCTTCACCCATTTGTGCCCTAAGACTTTCTGTCATGCCAAAAGCGGGGGCTTCTTCAATTACTTTTTGATGACGTCTTTGTACCGAACAATCACGTTCAAATAAATACACACCATCGCCAAAGTTGTCGCAAAATACTTGAATTTCAACGTGTCTGGGTTGAGTTAGGTATTTTTCTACTAACATTAAGTCGTCGTTAAAGCTCGACATGGCTTCGCGCTTAGCAGCGGCTAGGGCATCGGCAAACTCTGCTGATGACCATACCTGACGCATGCCTTTACCCCCACCACCAGCCGCGGCTTTAAGTAATACAGGGTATCCCATTTTATCGGCATGAGATTTCAACCCTTCTACACTTTGATCGTCGCCGTGATAACCAGGCACTAAAGGCACATTGGCTTTTTCCATTATGTGTTTGGCAGCAGATTTTGAACCCATGGCTTCAATGGCACCAACAGGTGGGCCGACAAACACTATGTTATTTTCGCTACATAAATTGGCAAAAGCCGCATTTTCAGACAAAAAGCCATAACCAGGGTGAATGGCATCAGCCCCTACTTTTAAGGCTATTTGAATGATTTTTTCTGCTTGTAAGTAGCTGTCTTTAGAAGGTGAAGGACCCACATGTACTGCTTCATCAGCCATTTTTACATGTAAAGCCTGTTGATCAGCGTCTGAATATAAGGCCACTGTAGCAATGCCCATACGCTTGGCTGTTTTGATAATACGACAGCTAATTTCGCCACGGTTGGCGATCAATAATTTACTGAACATGGCTTACTCCGTTATCCAGTTGGCAGGACGTTTTTGTAAAAACGCATTCAGACCTTCTTGGCCTTGAGGTGAAACGCGAATGGCGGCGATTTTTTCACTGGTGCTATGGAGCAAGCTTTCGTTGATGTCTTGATTCGACACATCAAAAATTAATTGCTTGGCGGCACTAACAGCAAGAGGTGAGTTTTTAAGAATGTTGTCTATCAAACTTTGTACTGTGCTATCTAGCTCTTCTTCTACTACCGCTTCGCTTAATAGTCCTAATCTTCTAGCGCGGTGCGCTGAAAATACTTCGGCAGTAGTAAAGTATCGTCTGGCTATGCGTGCGCCCATAGCGGCAATCACATAGGGGCTAATAGTGGCTGGGATCAGCCCAAGTTTGACTTCACTTAAACAAAACTTACTTAGTTTGCTTCCAACCGCCATATCGCAACAGGCTACTAATCCCACTGCGCCCCCAAAGGCCGCCCCTTGCACTTTAGCAATAGTAGGCTTGCTAATGGTGTTTAGCTTGTGAAACATTTCGGCTAAGGCTTTGGCGTCTTGCAAGTTTTGTTGGTAATCATAGGTTGCCATGCGCTTCATCCAATTTAAATTGGCCCCTGCGCTGAAACTTTTACCTGCTGCAGCTAATACCATCACTCGAATATCAGGGTGTTGGTCGACTTGCGTAAATATATCGGTTAATTGAGCAATTAACTCATCGTCAAATGCATTATGGATATCTGGCTGATTAAGGGTAACAGTGGCTACCCCTTTTGCATCAATTTCAAATAATACTTTATCGGTTTGATTCATTAGATTTTCACCCTTACATTCTAAAGACGCCAAAGCGGGTGTCCTCAATAGGTTTATTTAGACTGGCTGAAATACTTAGGCCCAAAACTTGGCGCGTATCTGCAGGATCAATCACACCGTCGTCCCATAACCTTGCTGAGGCGTAATAAGGGTGACCTTGGGATTCGTATGTATCTATTATTGGCTGTTTAAAGGCTTGTTCTTCTTCAGCGCTCCAAGTTTCGTTGATGCGCTCTTTTTGTTCGCGTTTTACTTGCGATAAAACCCCAGCAGCTTGTTCGCCACCCATAACTGAAATGCGCGCATTAGGCCACATAAACATAAAGCGTGGATCGTATGCGCGACCACACATGCCATAGTTACCCGCACCAAAACTGCCGCCAATTAATACAGTAAATTTAGGCACTTTGGCACAAGCCACGGCTGTTACCATTTTGGCGCCATGCTTAGCAATACCGCCAGCCTCGTATTGTTTACCCACCATAAATCCAGTGATATTTTGTAAAAACACTAGAGGAATTTTACGTTGCGCACAGAGTTCAATGAAATGCGCGCCTTTTTGTGCAGACTCTGAGAACAAAATCCCGTTGTTGGCAACTATGCCTACAGGGTAGCCAAAAATGCGGGCAAATCCGCAGACTAAGGTTTGCCCATATAAAGCTTTAAACTCATCAAATTCTGAGCCATCTACAACGCGGGCAATTACTTCGCGAACATCATAAGGTTTACGTGTGTCTTTAGGGATCACGCCATAGATTTCTTCTTTGGCGTAAAGAGGCTCAACTGGCTCTTTAATATCTAGTTCAATCTTTTTAGTGCGGTTTAATCGGGCAATGGCATCACGGGCAATTTTTAACGCGTGATGATCGTTATTGGCTAAATGATCCACTACACCTGAGGTGCGGCAATGTACATCGCCACCCCCTAAGTCTTCAGCGCTCACCACTTCACCGGTTGCGGCTTTAACTAGTGGTGGACCACCTAAAAAGATTGTGCCTTGTTGTTTAACAATAATTGATTCATCAGCCATGGCAGGAACATAGGCTCCCCCAGCGGTACAAGAGCCCATAACCACAGCTATTTGTGGAATATTTTGAGCTGATAAGTTGGCCTGATTAAAGAAAATTCGCCCAAAATGCTCGCGATCTGGAAATACTTCATCTTGACGTGGCAAGTTAGCACCGCCAGAGTCAACCAAATAAATACAAGGTAAATTATTTTGTTCGGCTATGGTTTGGGCACGTAAATGCTTTTTCACTGTTAAGGGGTAGTAACTACCGCCTTTAACAGTTGCATCATTGGCCACTATCATACATTCAACCCCTGCTACACGGCCTATCCCTGCAATCACACCCGCTGCAGGAACGTAATCGTCATACACTTGGTAGGCGGCTAATTGAGAGATTTCTAAAAAGGGAGAACCTTGATCTAACAGAGTGTTAATTCTGTCTCTGGGTAATAATTTACCACGGCCAATATGACGCTGGTTGGCTTTTTCGCCTCCACCTAATTTGATTTCGGCAATTTTTTCAGCCAGATCTTTGACCTGAGCTTGCATATGCTCGGCATTAAGCAAAAAGTCTTGGCTTTTTACGTTTAGCTTACTGATAATTCTAGGCACAGTATTGCTCCAAATATTTGCTGTTAGGCTAATTGAGGTATTACACAGACTCTTTAAATAATTCGCGACCAATTAACATTCTGCGAATCTCTGAGGTACCTGCACCAATCTCATACAACTTAGCGTCTCTTAATAATCGTCCTGCTGGGAACTCGTTGATGTAACCGTTTCCACCTAACAATTGAATGGCATCTAATGACATTTTTGTGGCTAGTTCAGCTGAGTATAAAATAGCACCGGCCGCATCTTTACGGGTGGTTTCGCCACGGTCACATGAACGTGCCACTGCGTATACGTAAGCTCGTGCGGCGTTCATTTGGGTGTACATATCGGCAATCTTGCCTTGGATAAGTTGGAACTCACCAATAGATTGGCCAAACTGTTTACGGTCGTGAATATAAGGTACCACTAGATCCATACAAGCTTGCATTATGCCAATTGGTCCGCCAGATAAGACTAAACGCTCGTAGTCTAAGCCGCTCATTAATACGCGCACGCCGCCGCCTTCTTGGCCTAAAATGTTTTCTGCTGGTACTTCAACATCTTCAAATACTAGTTCACAGGTATTAGACGAACGCATACCTAATTTATCTAGTTTTTGAGCTTGGCTGAAACCTTTAGTACCACGTTCAACAATAAAAGCTGTCATGCCTTTGGCACCTGCTTTTACATCGGTTTTGGCATAGATAACAAAGGTATCGGCATCTGGACCATTAGTGATCCACATTTTATTGCCGTTTAAGACGTAGTGATCGCCTTTTTTATCAGCCCGTAATTTCATGCTAACCACATCAGAACCCGCATTGGGTTCACTCATGGCTAATGCGCCTATGTGTTCACCGCTGACTAACTTAGGTAAATACTTTTCTTTTTGTGCTTGTGTGCCATTTTTGTGAATTTGATTAACACACAAGTTTGAATGGGCACCATAACTAAGGCCAATACCTGCAGATGCTCGGCTGACTTCTTCCATGGCAATCACATGGGCTAAATAACCCATATCAGAGCCACCAAATTCTTCTTTTACCGTTACCCCTAATAATCCCATTTCGCCTAATTTTGGCCATAGTTCGTTAGGGAAGCTGTTATTTTCATCGGCTTTTTCGGCCAAAGGCGCGATTTCGTTTTGCGCAAAGTTGTATACGTGGTCACGCAACATATCGATTTCTTCGCCGAGACCAAAATTTAAAGTAGGGTAGGGAGCATTCATGCGTTTTGTCCTTGGGTTAGGGTATTGAGCTCTTCTTGACATCTGCCTTCAACTTCTTCGAGTTCGGCTTTAAGCATCTCAATATCTTCTAGTTGTTGTTGCATATGAGCACGTTTTTCAGAGGTCATTTTAAGCATAGCTTCGAGCTGTACTTTAGAATTCTGATGACTGTCATACAGATCAAATAAGGTTTTGGTTTCCGCTAGGGAAAAGCCTAAACGTTTACCTCGTAAAATAAGTTTTAAGCGAACCTGGTCTTTTTTAGAATAAATGCGGTTCTGGCCGCTTCTTGCGGGTTTTAATAAGCCTTGCTCTTCGTAAAAACGAATAGACCGGGGCGTGATGTCCATTGATTTTGCCAGTTCGCCTATGCTAAAAGTTTGTTCAGCCATCTTTTACTCATGTCATATACTAAAAAAATGTTAACAAGGTTTACGTTTACGTAAACTGAAAGTAAATGTAAAGTGTTAGGCTGTCAAAATCAATCATAGGCGAAGAATATTGTCTATGTTAGAAGAGTTAGTAACAGCCAAAGCGTGCAATTTCTTGTACGCTTTGTACAAAAGAATTATTCAAAAATTACAATAGAGGAGGTTTTATGTCTGATCATTCGGTGGTGATAGTTGCCGCTAAACGCACGCCTATGGGCGGCTTTGTAGGAAGTCTAGCACCCGTTACTGCTACTGAACTTGGGGCTAACGCTATCCAAGCTGTGTTGAATGAAAATGGGCTTCCGGCAGATTTAAAAGACAGCATAGACGAAGTGATCATGGGTTGTGTATTACCTGCAGGTTTAGGTCAATCACCAGCCAGACAAGCCTCACTTGCCGCTGGTTTACCATTAGCCAGCGGTGTAACCACCATCAATAAAGTCTGTGGTTCAGGTATGAAAGCATTGATGTTGGCACATGATTTAATTAAAGCTGACACTGCCCAAGCTATTATTGCAGGTGGCATGGAAAGCATGAGTAATGCCCCTTATTTATTGCCTAAAGCGCGCTCTGGCTACCGCATGGGTCATGGTCAAGTATTAGACCATATGATGTTAGATGGTCTAGAAAATGCCTATGATGGCCAAGCTATGGGCTGTTTTGCTCAAGCTACAGCAGATGCAGAAAATATTACCCGTGAACAAATGGATGAATTTGCCTTAGCTAGTTTAGAAAAAGCTAACCAAGCCCAAGCCCAAGCTTTGTTTAACGATGAAATATCACCTGTGACTATTAAAAGCCGTAAAGGTGAGTTAGTGGTAGATAGTGATGACGGCCCTAAACAAGCTAAACCAGAAAAAATTCCTTCATTGCGTCCTGCCTTTAAAAAAGATGGCACAGTGACGGCGGCAAACTCTAGTTCAATTTCTGATGGTGCCGCTGCACTGTTAGTTATGTCTGCTACTAAAGCCGCTGAATTGGGCTTAACTCCATTAGCTAAAGTGGTCGCCCATGCTTCGCACGCAATCGAGCCTGAAAACTTTACTGTTGCCCCTGTAGGAGCCATGCAAAAGTTATTAGACAAAGCAGGCTGGGATAAAGAAGAGGTAGACTTATTCGAAATAAACGAAGCTTTTGCCATGGTGACTATGTTAGCCATTAACAAGTTAGGTTTGGACAAAGACAAAGTGAATGTTAAAGGTGGGGCTTGTGCTTTAGGCCACCCTATTGGTGCTTCTGGCGCGCGTATCATAGTGACTTTGTTGCATGCGTTAAAACAACGTAACTTGAAAAAAGGTGTGGCGTCATTGTGTATTGGTGGGGGTGAAGCCACTGCTATAGCGGTAGAAATGTTATAAGTTGCTATTCAGCCTGTAACAAAATAATGTAATTAGGCGGTGCCTTGGCACCGCTTTTTGCATTTTAGAGGAGTTTAACTTTTGTATAAATTGTTTAACCTAGGGCTGGTTGCCTTGATCTTTAGCCAAACGTTACGGGCTGAGCCGATACGTTTTCCTAATATTGCCAATAATGTGCCTTATTCAGCGGTCACAGCTTTGCCTTTTGCTAAGCCTCAAAGCCAACTTGAGTATGGCCAATCAGACCAACAGTTTGCGCAGTTTTGGCCAGCTTCGGAACAAAACCAGTCAGATTTTCCTTATGTCATCTTTATTCATGGCGGCTGTTGGTTAAGCGCTTACAATATCGAACATTCCTATGCATTAACCACTGGGCTAGCACAAGCAGGCTTTAATGTATGGTCAATTGAGTATAGGCGCACAGGTCAAACAGCTGGGGGCTGGCCTAAAACCTTTGATGATGTGTTGTTGGCAATAAGAAGTATTGCAGGGCAAGATCCCACTAAATTTGATTTATCCAACGCAGTACTAGTGGGGCATTCGGCTGGTGGACATTTAGCTTTGTTAGCGGCAAGTCAACTCCCGCAAATTAAAGCTGTGATTGGACTGGCTGCAATTACTGATATTGCTAAGTATTCGTTAGGCAGTAACAGCTGCCAAAAAGTTACCAAAGATTTTATGGGGGCGACCTTAGCAGACAACCCCGCAATCTACGAATTGGCCAATCCGGTAAAACAAAAAGTGCATGCCTATAGTTATTTATTAAGGGGTGAAAAAGACATTATTGTTCCTGATAGTGAATTACCCAGCGCCCAGCATACTAATATAATTGTTGCCGGAGCAGGGCATTTTGATTGGCTACACCCAGGTTCAGATAGCTTTAAAAGCTTAGTTAAACAGTTAACTCAGATAGCAGAATTATGAATTTAGAGAAAATTAAACAACAAGACTTAAGCGACCCTTTAGCCAATAAAAAACAAGCGTTTTTAATTCCGCAAAACACTATTTATCTAGACGGGAACTCTTTAGGAGTATTACCTAAAACAGTGAAAAGCCGGGTTGCTGAGGTGGTGGCCAAACAATGGGGAGAAGATCTGATTACCAGCTGGAATCAACATGCTTGGATAGATTTACCCATTCAGGTGGGAGAAAAAATAGCCGCCTTAATAGGTGCTAAGCCAGGTCAAGTGATCAGTTGTGATTCAACTTCGGTTAATTTATTTAAGGTGTTGTCTGCTGCATTAAAATTAAACCCAACTCGGCATAAAGTTCTGTCGACCCAAGATAACTTTCCAACCGATTTATATATGGTGCAAGGTTTAACCAGTTTGTTAGGCCAAGATTTATGCGAATTAACCACAGTCAACGAAGATGACATAGAACAACATCTAAATGAGTCTGTGGCGGTATTAATGTTAACTCATGTGAACTTTAGAACTGGCAAAGTGTTAGACATGCAAAAACTTACCCAGTTAGCCCATGATAAAGGTATTTTGGTAATTTGGGATTTAGCCCATAGCGCTGGAGCCTTGCCGCTAAAACTAGATCAGTGTGAGGTAGATTTTGCGGTTGGCTGTGGTTATAAATATTTAAATGGTGGGCCGGGTGCCCCTGCTTTTTTATATGTGGCCGAGCGTCATTTGGCAAAAGCTAGTCAGCCTTTAGTGGGTTGGATGGGCCATGCTAAGCCTTTTGCTTTTTCGCCTATTTATCAAAGTGCTAACAATATTGAGCATTTCCAATGTGGTACTCCTAGTGTCATTGCTATGAGTGCATTAGATGCTGCTTTGGAAGTTTGGCAAGACGTAGATTTAGATTTGGTTAGGCACAAGTCATTGGCTTTAGGTCAGTTATTGATTGATTTAGTTGAGCAGCAGCCAAGCCTAGCAGACTTTGTATTGTGTTCTCCAAAAGATCAGTCTGAGCGAGGCAGCCAGGTTGCTTTTGCTCACCCCAACGCTTTTGAAATATGCCAAGCGCTAATTGCGCAAAATGTGATTGCCGACTTTAGGGCGCCAAATATATTACGCTTTGGGCTGACACCTTTGTATGTGTCTTTTGAAGATATCGCAAAAACTGTGAGTATTCTCAGTGAAATTGTCGAAAACCAGATCTACACTGAAAAACGATTTAATCAAACTCAAAAAGTCACTTAGGCACTTGAAGTTAAAGATTCATTGAGTTGCTTTTAAGTTCGTTGCATACTGAAACTAGGATCCCAAAGCCTATCATAACCATAAGTAAGTGAATATGAAGCTAACCATAGAGCGAGTAATACTTCGTCAGAAAACACTGACATGTGGGCTACTCTGTTGTTGGCTTTATTGCTTTGCTTTTTATCTACCAGCCCAAGAAGCGCAGCAGGACTCTCAAGATATTGTCCCCATCTTCCCTGATGTTAGCTATTGCATTGACCCAGACTGGTTGCCCTACGAAGCCATTCGTAATAATCAACATGTGGGTATGTCGGCAGACTATATGCGCTATATAGGCATTATGGCAGAGGTGAATTTTGTTTTAGTTAAAACCACCACTTGGGAAGAAACCTTAGCCAAGCTCAAGAGCGGTGAATGTGACGTAGCTAGCATGTTAAACAGTAGCCCTAAACGCAAAGAGTATTTAACTTTTACCCAAGCGTATTTTACTGGCACCAACGTGCTGGTTTCAAAAGATGATTTTGGGTTTATTCAAGGTTATGAACAAATTGGTGACAGAACTTTAGGTGCAGTTGCTGGATACAGGCATGCCGAATATATTGCTAATTATTATCCAGAAATTTCATTGCAATTAGTAGACAACGAAACCGCAGGTTTACAACTATTAGCCGATGGAAAAATTGATTTATTTATTGGCTCGTTATTGTCAATCAATGCCAAAATTCAAAAAAATGGTTTTCGTGAACTCTATATTTCTGGCATAGCTGAACCTCAAGATAGGTTAGCTATGGGAGTATCCAAGCAAAACCAAGCCTTAGTTGACCGTTTAGATGCTGCCATTGAGCAAATTCCTGAATGGTTACATGTAGAAGTCTATAAAGAATGGAATAACACTAAGGTAGTCACAGAAGTGGATTATAGCTACCTGTGGATAGCTGCAGGTATTTTTAGTTTAATTAGCTCGATTGGGTTGTGGCGGCAATGGTTAATTAAACAGTTTAATCAAACATTATTAAACAAAAATCAACAGCTTGAAGAGTTACAAAAGCAGTTGCTCGAAAAGAACAAGACACTAGAGTTTCTTTCAATGCGCGACCCACTTACCTCCATGTTTAATCGCAACTTTATGATCCAACGTTGTGAACAAGAGCGTCAGCATTGTTTGCGGCATAATCATTCTGCTTGTTTAATTATGTTAGACATTGATCACTTTAAACCCATTAACGATACCCATGGGCACTCAGTGGGCGATGCCGTATTAAAAGAGCTGGCGCAAATGGTGATGCAAACTGTGCGTGAAATGGATGTGGCGGCGCGTTGGGGCGGCGAAGAGTTTTTAATTTTATGTCCAACCTCAGAAAAAAAAGATGCCATGTTATTGGCAGAGCGGTTAAACAAAGTTGTAGCAGTGCAATCTTTTGAATCAGTTGGACAAGTTACTTGTAGTTTAGGGGTAGCCGAGTTTATTCCAAAAGAGTCCTTTATCCAGTGGTTTGATCGCGCTGATCAAGCGCTCTACCAAGCTAAAAATAATGGCCGAAACAAAGTAGTTTGGGCTGACTAATAAAGAGCAAGCATGCATTCTAAAAAAGTAGTGTTAATAACAGGAGCCAGCCGAGGTATTGGGGCCGCAACCGCTGTCCTATTTGCTAATAAAGGCTATGCGGTAGGTCTAAATTATTTAACCAACAAACAAGCTGCCGAGCAAATCATCCAACAAATTAAAGAGCTAGGGGTACCATGCCTGGCAGTGCAAGCTGATGTGTCTAAAGCTTCTGAAGTTGAACTTTTATTTAACCAAGTTGAGCAAAGCTTAGGGCCTATAACTGTGTTAGTGAATAATGTGGGCGTATTACAGCAACAATCCCGTCTAGACAACATCAGCCCAGAACGATTTTTACACATTTTAAATACCAATGTGATGAGCTGTTTTTTGTGTGCAAAACAAGCGGTTAAACGTATGTCTAGGCGTTACGGCAAAACGGGCGGCTCTATTGTTAATGTTTCATCATTGGCTTCGTTAACCGGTTCCCCTAATGAATATGTCGATTACGCCGCCTCCAAAGGTGCCATTGATAGTCTAACTAAAGGCCTAGCCAAAGAAGTGGCCAACGAAGGCATAAGAGTCAATGCAGTAAGGCCGGGATTAATTGAAACCGAGATCCATGGAGATGGGGGAGAAGCCAATAGAGTTGAGCGCTTAAAAAGTCACATTCCAATGCAAAGAGGTGGGCACCCAGAGGAAGTGGCGCAAGCCATATATTGGCTGGCTTCTGAGCAATCTAGTTTTACCACTGGCAGTTTTATTGATGTGGCTGGTGGTTTGTAGGTTGTTAGCCTAAGCCATCAAGATTGGTTCTTAGTTTATGGTATCTAAGCTGTTGTTCGTCAGATAAGGTGCTGTTTTCTATAGTTTTAATACATTTTTTAAGTAACTCGCTAGATACCCTTTCATGGCCCTTTTCAGCTGCTTTAGCGGCAATAGTTTGCAATAGATTTAAGGCGATAGCGATATTTTTAGGCATGATAGAAAAAGCTAGTGTAAAGGTTTGCATGGCGTTATCTATATCGCCACGTTGAAAAAAGTCTACGGCCTTATTGTTGAGCTCTTTAGAGCTAATTTTAATGTTCGACTTTTCTTCTTTTTCTTGATGAATATAGTGCAAAAATATGTCGTTTTGCTGGTCACTTTCTTTAGTGCGTTTTTCAACTTGTTCTAGAATTGCTTGAGCTCGTTCATGTAAGCCTAAATCATGAAAAATCTTGGCTTTATCCAGCAAAGCTTCTGGGTTTTCGTTATCCCAACTGCCTTCATCTAGTTGGTTAATTAAGGCCATGGCATTGTCTTTTTCATCTTCTAAATACAGCAGTCGGGCTTTTACTACTTTTAGCTGTTCTTCAATCTCTGCTTTGGGAAAGGCTTGCCTGAGTTGACGTACGTATTCTTTTGCTTGCCTGATTAGTTTTTCTGTATCTGAAGCCTCAGTGGTCATGGCGTAATCAATACCCGCCCTGGCCACGTTAATATAATTTTCGGGTTTATCGTGAATAGAGTTTTTGGCTAACCGTACTATTTTTTTAGCCGCTTCAAATTGGGTTTCATAGTCGTGAGTGATGCGCGAAAGATCAACTGCTGTTTTATGCCGCCTGATACTTCTAGGAGAAATTTCGGTGGCCATAAGTACACACTCTAAGGCTTTTTCAAAATCATTTTGTTTGATTTGTAAAGCTGTCAGTAAATCATAGGCGGCCAACTGAGAGTCGGGTTTAAAAGCTAAACGCAATACCAGCTTTTCCGCCGATTCATCTTCATCTAAACGTAAGTAACTATTTACTAAGCCTAACTGCGCCCATGTAAAAGTTTGCACTTTTAATACCGCTAAATAAAAGGTTTTGGCCTGTTCAAATTGGCCGCAGGCGGTCAACATTTCGCCTTTTATTTTTAACGCTATGGGAAAAAACTCAGAGTGTTTAGGGTTAGCTAAAAATAATTCCACTTCGGATAAAGCTTGGGAATATTGATTTTTTTCGATGCACAAATACACTGAATTTAAGGCTTTTTTGCGACTCAAAACACGGCTAAGTCGTCTGTCTAAATCTTTTACGGTAAAGGGTTTGGCTAAGAAGTCGTCTGGTTGTAACTCAATAATACTTTGCACTAAATCTGAATTGGTGTCGGCGCTGATAAACACAAAAGCTGTGCTTAAAGGTAGTTCACCATTGGTTTTGATTTCATCATAAAAATAATAACCGTCTTGTTCGCGCTTGAGGTTGTAAGAACAAATAATTAGATCAAAACGTTGGCTTCTAAGGGTGGTTAAGGCCTGATTTATTTTATCCACGTAGGTAATGTCACTGAAGCCTAATTCTTCCAGAGAATACTTCATATAGCCCTTAGCTAGGGCCTGATCATCTACGATCAAAACTTTGGTATTTTTAGCCAGCTGCGAATTCATTTGTTATCAATTTTCCTTCTGTGCATAGAGGTTATCGTATTTTTTGCAGAAATAATAAGCAGATAACGCATAAAAAATCAGCTTTTGTCCTGCTTTAGGGTATTTATGCCTGTTTTAGCGGGTTTTGGGAGCAAGGATTTTCATTAAACTTATCTAGCAAGTAATCATTTTGATTGCACCTTAAGAAGAAACCTTTTAGTATAGGTTTATCTAATCAAAATGAGTCGAACAAAAATGGACCAAACTGTAACAAACACAGATCAAAGTAAACTAGAGTTAGCGCAATTAAGCCACGCTCAAAGAGAGCGTCTAGCATTTATTGATTTTTCGTTACAGTTTTTTGGTCATGTGTCACGGGCAGATCTAATCGAAAGATTTAAAACAGGTTTGGCGGCAAGTACCCGTGACTTTAGTGCCTATAAACAATTGGCTGCAAATAATTTAGTGCTGCGCCATCAAACTAAAAACTACTATCGAACCGATGATTTTGCGCCAATATTTAAACATGATCCAGAAGCTATTTTAATGGCCTTAAGTAGAGGCTTTGGTAATGGTATTTCTATGCATGTGCAACCTTCTGAACAATGTTTTGATGCGGTACGTTTAATACACCCAAATAGCGCTATTATTGCCAGCATAATGCGGGCTATTCATAATAAAACCGCGCTTAAATGTGGTTATGTGTCGCTTTCTTCAGGTGAAACTCAACGCTCTATTGTGCCGCACTCTTTGATAAATAATGGTCATCGCTGGCATGTTAGGGCCTATGATCGCAAAAGTAATAGTTTTAGAGACTTTGTGGCGAGTCGTTTTACTCAAATTCAGCACTTAGCTGGGCCAGTGCATGTTCACGAAGCTAGCCCTTATGATCATCAATGGCAGGCAATAGTGGATTTAGTCTTGATCCCACATCCTAGTATTGCTCACCCTGAGGCCATTGAAATGGATTACAACATGCAAGAAGGTCAGTTGGAATTGCCTGCTAGAGCCGCTGTGGCAGCTTATATTCTAAGGCAATGGCAAGTTGATTGTTCAGGTCAAAAGCAAGCTTCTGCGCCAGGATTTCAATTGGCATTAGCTAACTTAGAGGTGCTAGCTAATATAGAAAACGTGGCATTGGTTAAAGGTTAAAGATGAAAGGGTAAATTTAAAGTCTAAGGATTAAAAAATAATACATAATCAAGCTTGGCGTGGCCCTCGGCTAATATTTTCGGGTCATCGAGATCCAAGATAACCCAGCCTTTATATTGAGACAGCCGCTCTAACAAGTCGGCGTTTTGAACTATGTTGCGCTTAGTTTGGTGGCCGGTACTTTGTTGCACAGCTTTTAGCAAATATTGAGCTTGAGATAAGTATAACAGCCAGTTTTGAGTTTCGGCTTGGGCCACTAGATGGGCTAGGTTCTTTTCAGTTTCACCTATGTAGTGTTTAGCCAGTAATTGGCAATCTACTACACAAACATCTCGTTCGGAGATACGCGCGCTATTTTGCAATTGTATAAGTTTGGCGCGACTATCCTTGCCACTAAATAAACTAATAACATTTTGCCCTTGGGCTGATCTAATCAGGCTATCTTTTAGTTTTACGATACTGCTGTTGGTCAGTGAGACTTCTTTGATTAGGGGCATAGGATCATTGAATATATGAATATAGGCTGCATAGCCTTGTTGGTAGTCACTAAACAAAGATTTATATAAAGCCTTATTCAAGGGATTTCTCCAAAAAACCGACTAAATTTAAACGAATTATAGCAAAGCCTAAAATGCCTAATTGCCAATAAGTCTTAACAATCTCTATTAATACTATTAATAGGCTTTCTTCTGCATTAAAACTCTGTTATTTTCAATTTCAAATAGACGTCCAGATGTCTCTAGTTAAACAGTCAATGGAAAAAGATCATGAGCAAAGTGTCGTTACCTAAAAACAAAATTAAAATCTTATTACTTGAAGGATTGCATCAAAGCACGTTAGACACATTGCATGCTAATGGCTACGAAAATATTGAATACCTAAAAACTTCATTGCCCGAAGATGAACTGATTAAAAAAATCAAAGATGTGCACTTCATTGGCATAAGATCAAGAACACAACTGACCGAAAAGGTCATTTCTGCAGCGAATAAATTGGTAGCTGTTGGATGTTTTTGTATAGGTACTAATCAGGTTGATTTACAAGCCACACAAAAGCGCGGTATTCCAGTGTTTAATGCACCTTTTTCAAATACTCGTTCAGTTGCAGAATTAGCCTTGGCCCAAATTATTATTTTACTAAGAGGCATACCTGAAAAAAATGCTAAAGCCCATAAAGGGATTTGGGATAAAAGCGCTGTTGGCTCTTATGAAGCGCGAGGTAAAACGTTAGGTATTATTGGATACGGACATATAGGAACTCAGTTAAGTATATTGGCTGAACATCTGGGGATGCGCGTTCAGTTTTACGATATTGAAAATAAATTGGTCTTGGGTAACTCAACCCAAGTAAAAAGCTTAAAACAGCTGTTGAACAGTTCTGATGTGATCAGTTTACACGTGCCAGAGACCACACAAACGCGCAATATGATTGGGCGTAAAGAGTTGGCTATGATGAAAGATGGTGCGATTTTAATTAACAATGCTAGAGGCACCATAATAGATATTGATGCCTTAGTAGAAGCATTAGAGTCAAACAAAGTTGCTGGCGCAGCTATAGATGTATTTCCAGTTGAGCCCAAATCAAATGACGATCTGTTTGAGTCACCTTTAACTAAGTTTGACAATGTTATTTTAACCCCGCATGTAGGGGGCAGTACTCAAGAAGCCCAGCAAAATATTGGCATTGAAGTCGCTGGCAAATTAGCTAAATATAGTGACAATGGTTCAACCTTATCAGCGGTTAACTTTCCTGAAGTGTCTTTGCCTGAGCATATTTCCCGTTCACGCTTATTGCACATTCATAAGAACACCCCAGGGGTGCTGACCCAAATTAACCAAACTTTTGCCGAAAAAGGAATTAATATTGCCGCGCAATATCTACAAACTAATGATGAGATAGGTTACGTAGTGGTGGATGTGGAAACGGATAGAGCAGAAGAAGCTTTTACTCAACTCCAACAAATTAAGGGCACAATTAAAACCCGAATTTTGCACTAGTTTTATGCCTAGCAGGGTGTGCTTCAACACACTCTGCTAGTTTAAGCTGGCACTACTATAGTGAATTCTACCCCTTTGCCTAATTCTGATTGGCAGTCTATGGTGCCCTTTAATACTTTCATTACAATATTGTTGCAAATATGCATGCCTAAACCACAACCGTCAGCTTCTCTGGCTAACGAAAAGAAAGGTTTGTAGATATTTTCAATGGTTTGTTGATCCATACCTTTACCATTATCTTTGTATTTTAATACTAGGTTTTTTAATCCAGAAGCCTGAGTTTCTAGCCTAGCCTGAATGGTAATTCTACCTATAGTGTTATCATCAAAAGCATGGTTGGCTGAGTTCATTATTAAATTAATTAACAGCTGACTAAATGCCCCTGGGTTGCTTTTGATGGTTAATTCACTATCAATATCCACACAAAATTTATGTGGAGTATGTTTTAATCTCGGCTTCAAAGACAGCAATACTTCATAAACATAATCACATAACACAAAACTTCGAATGTCTTCGCTGTCTTGATCTACTGAAAGTCGCTTAAAGGTTTGAATAAGCTCTACCGCTCTTTGCATATTGCGTTGAATAATATGCGAGGCCTCAACCGACTCTTTTAAATAGTTAATCAACTCAGAGCGTTTGAGCATGTCGTTGTCGAGCTTTTGCATACAATTGTCTTGCATATCACTTAAAAAGCTGGCGGCGGTTAACGACACGCCTATTGGGGTATTAATTTCATGGGTCAAACTAGACATCATAGTGCCTAAAGCCGCCATTTTTTCAATTTCTATCAACTGACCTTGTACTTCAGTGCGTTGCGCAACAGCCTTTTTAAGTAAACTGGTGGCTTCTGCTGTGGCTTCTTTTTGCGCTAAATATTGGTGTTGAATAGCAACTTTTTGTTGTAAGGCTTTGGTTTTACTTTTTGAGTGATTAATTAACGCACTCATGCTTTGCCTGGCTTGTTGTAACCATAACAACTCTGATTTATTGGCTTTTTTGGGAGCATTAAATAATAAGACTATACAGCCATTAATTGCATGTTTGCTGCCATTAATAGGTATCAACCAGCTAGCCACTGTATTCAAGGCTTTAGCTTGAGGATGGACTTTTGGCCAAGCATTGCCAGCATATATATCAGCGGTACACAGGCTTTGACCTGATTTTATGCTCTTGCTGGTATTTTCGTGAATAGGATCTAAATAATCTTGGATAAATTGTTCGATAAAGGTTGAATAAGCACAATCTTTAGCTAAACGGGTGCGAAATATTTGTTTTTTAGCATCAAACAGCAACACTTTGCAGTAGTCACTATTTAAGATTTTCACTAGACAGTCAGTAATAGCCGACAAGCTTTCATCTAAGCTGCCACCATTTAGCGACTTTTCCATGGCTAACGCGCAGGTATTGTCTAACATGCGCTGAAATTTCAACGCTGTATTTTTTTCACCTTCATGGCTGGATATGAGTTGTAAAGCGGGCATAGTTTTTATTATTTTTATTTGTACAACTAAGACCAGTTAAAACTACCATAAATTAATCAATTGTAAAGTTCTACAAGCCGTTACAAATCACCGTGTATGGCCTGTAAGGCTGATATGGCGGTAATTGCTGCAGTTTCTGTGCGCAAGGTTCTGGGGCCTAACTGAATGGTTTGAAAGCCATTTTGTTCTGTTTGATAAATTTCTTGGTCGGATAACCCTCCTTCAGGACCAATTAAAAGTCTTGCCCCATAAGCTGGCATTTTAATGTGCCTAAAGGCTTTTTCTGCCCTTGGGTGCAAGGTTAACCTTAATTGATTGGTTGATAGATGTATCCAGTCGGTGAATAAAGTAGGGGGATTAAGCACTGGCAAAACGTTTCTGCCGCATTGTTCACATGCACCAATGGCCAACTTCTGCCATTGTTGATGCTTTTTGGCCCATCGACTTTCATCTAATTTAACGCCACAGCGTTCGGTTATCAGGGGGGTAATTTCTGTCACGCCTAGTTCAATAGACTTTTGGATCACCCAATCCATTCTATCGCCGCGTGATATACCTTGGCCTAAATGGATATTTAATGGAGACTCAATGCTGAGTGATAACACTGAATCTACATTGACTATTACTTTGCGTTTTTGTACTTCAATAAAGTGAGCGCTGTATTCGTTGCCGTCACCATTAAATAACACTAAGGGCTGACCCGCTTTGGCTCTTAATACATTAGCCACATGATGGGTGGCATCATCGGTTAATTCAATTTGTAAATCTGTGGCTAAAGGAGCGGGGTGATAAATTCTGCTAATGCGCATGGAAATCTCAGTTTTTTACATAATGCTATATCAAAACATTAGTTAGTGCTTGGGTTCTAACCTTATTAGAACCCATATAATTTAAGGAAGGATGGTACTTTTGCTTAGCTAATTAACAAGTTTTATCTTTGAAATAGCTTGGATTAATTTACCTCAATCGCATGGGTGGTATCAATTGGCCCTGAACCTTGTCGACCATGAGTATAATTGTTGACGTCTTTACGGGCGAATTTGGTGTTTTTACCTTTCTCTCGTGATAAAGAAAAAGCCAGAAGTACAACTAGAGTTGTACCTAAAAGGTATACAAATAACATTTTCAATTCCTTTAAAAATATTAGACCTGCAATTTACAGGGTCGATATTATAGCACTAGATGTTAGAGAAACAAAAAATAAACAGTCATTATATGAGTAAATAACTCTAGACTATTTTGCCAGCATCGTCATGTTTTGAAAATGAATAAATGATGAAATTTTAAACAAGTTTATTTGTTTTAAAAACATAATGTTCTATCAGATTTTCATGAACTAATTGATTATCTTAAACATTTAGCCAGAATGTATTGAGGCGAAGTGATTTTTAAAAAAAGTAAATAAAACGGAGAACCTAATGTTTGGATTAGACGCTGAAAAAATGACCCATTTAGTTAACACCTATGTTATTCCTTGGGGCATCAATATAGTGATGGCCATTGCTATATACCTTATTGGTAAATTTATTGTTGGCATATTAGTTAATATTTTTGGCAAAGTGATGGCTCGCTCTAAATATGACGATATGTTAGTGGATTTTGTGCAGTCCATTGTGCACGCCGTATTAATGCTATTTGTTATAGTGGCCGCGCTTGATGAGCTTGGGGTTAATACCACTTCTATGGTCGCCATTTTAGGTGCAGCGGGTTTAGCCATTGGTTTATCACTACAAGGTTCATTACAAAACTTTGCTTCTGGTGTGATGCTGCTGGTATTTAGACCTTTTACCGCAGGAAACTTTGTTGATGCTGGTGGCGAAATGGGCACAGTTAAAAGTATAGGTATTTTTACTACCACTATGACCACAGGTGATAATAAAGAAATCATTATCCCTAACGGCAAAATTTATGGTGGCAACATTACTAACTTTTCAGCTAAAGAAACCCGTCGTATAGATATGGTTGTTGGTATTAGTTACGACAGCGACCTGAAAAAAGCCAAGGCCATATTAAATGAAATGGTTGAAGCTGATGAGCGTATTTTAAAAGATCCAGCACCTAAAGTTGCAGTATCAGAGTTAGCCGATAGCAGCGTTAACTTTATTGTTCGTCCTTGGGTGGCTTCGGGTGATTATTGGCCAGTTAAGTTTGATTTCACTGAAGCGGTTAAGTTACGTTTTGACGAAGAAGGCATAGTGATTCCTTATCCTCAAATGGATGTGCACGTACACAAATCAGAGTCTTAACATTTAGACGTTAATCAATAAATGCCGCAGATACTGCGGCATTTTTATTTTTACTGTGTGCAGTTGGCTTTTACCGGCGCAGCTTGGTAAGTTTGCCACGCCTGACTCATATTTTTATTTAAATGATTAATACGGGTACTAGGGTTAGGGTGAGTAGATAACAATTCTGGCTGCCTATTGCCGTTACTGGCTTTAGCCATGTTTTGCCATAAATTCACTGATTGTTTGGGGTTAAAACCAGCTTTAGCCATTAAATCTAAGCCTATCAAATCTGCTTCGGTTTCGTGGGTGCGGCTAAATGGTAGTTGTACGCCAACTTGCACCCCTAAGCCTAATCCCGCCATGATTAGCCCACTACTCGCAATATTATTGGTTTGCAATAATTGATTGGTGACTTCCATGCCTACGCCTATTAAAGCGCTGCTCGACATTCTTTCGTTACCGTGTTCGGCAATGACATGTCCCACTTCGTGGCCAATCACCGCGGCCAATTGATCTTGGTTTTCGCTCAGTTCTATTAGGCCAGTGTACACCCCAATTTTACCACCAGGTAGGGCAAAAGCATTGACCTGTGGGTCGTCAAAGACCACTAATTCCCATTCTCCATCAAATACCGATTTAGGCACATGTTGAGTTATGGCATCGGCAATACATTTTACATATTGATTGGCCACGGGTTGAGTTAAGACCTTTTGTTCACTTTTCATGCTATCAAAGGCTTGTTGCCCCATACCAGCTAATTGCGCCTCAGAAAATAACTTTAGTTGACTGCGGCCGGTGGGAGAAGTGGAGCAGGACAATAAGCCCAAGCATAAAATTGAACATACAAATGTGTGGCGTAACAAAGCCATAGGGAACTCCTTTTTATAAAAACATCGATGAATATATCAAAACAATAGCAACTCGATTAAGCTTATGTTCAGTTTCAAAAGGCTAGATTGATCTTGAGCCTATCAATAATTACCTATAGAAAAAAGCCATGCCTAATTATCGTATATTATTTATTGTTTTATTTGCTTTAGGGTTTAACAGCAGTTGCGCTAATTCAGATCACTTTGATCCACAGGCAAAAAATCAATTTGTGACTGAATTTTATGCATGGGTTGAAGGAGTCGAAAAAGTAAAATTTCAATCTTATGCGGGTCAAGCTGCAGCTATAGGGGCAGTAGATGGATTGTTACACAATCTAGATGGCAACAGAGAAGATATGTTAGCTGGCTTACTGGTAGGTGGTTTATTTGGTGGGCTAGTTACCGCGTTATTTGAAGGTGATAATACTGGCTACGAATATCAGCTGGCAGCAATAGATGGTGATCGAGTCAATGTTATTGCCAGTCATAAACCTGCAAGTGTTGGACAATGTGTCTCTGTTATTGTGGCGGGTAAAGTGAAAATTAGCCCACTGCCAGAAGCCTTATGTGAGTCGGAAGAACAGCAATTTATGGCACAGGAACTATAAAAAAAGCGCCTGAGTGTTAGGCGCTTATTTATTAGTGGTACAGGTAGCGGTACAGGACTAAATGCTAGCTTTGAGTTGCGCCGCTAAATCGGTTTTTTCCCAAGGGAATTCATCACGACCAAAGTGACCATATGCAGCCGTGGCTTGGTAAATTGGACGTTCTAAATCTAACATCTGAATTAATCCATAAGGTCTAAGTTCAAAGTGTTCACGTACAATTTGCACTAACTTAACGTCAGACACCTTACCGGTACCAAATGTATCTATATTAATTGAGGTAGGCTCTGCCACCCCTATGGCGTATGAAATTTGAATTTCACATTTGTCGGCTAAACCTGCCGCCACAATATTTTTAGCTACATAACGGCCTGCATAAGCTGCAGAACGATCAACTTTAGAGGGATCTTTACCCGAGAAAGCCCCGCCACCGTGTCTAGCCATGCCGCCATAGGTATCAACAATAATTTTGCGACCTGTTAAGCCACAGTCACCCATTGGTCCGCCAATCACAAAGCGACCAGTTGGGTTAATAAAGTACTTAGTATTTTTGCTTAACCACTTTTCTGGTAAAACCGGTTTTATAATTTCTTCCATTACCGCTTCACGCAAATCAGCGGTACTGATACTTTCATCATGTTGGGTAGACAATACAACTGCATCTATTGCTACTGGCTCATTATCTTCGTATACAAAAGTGACTTGGCTTTTGGCATCGGGGCGTAACCAATTCAAGCTGCCATTTTTGCGCACTTCAGATTGGCGCTTAACTAAGCGATGTGAATAGGTAATAGGAGCTGGCATTAATACATCGGTTTCATTACTGGCATAACCAAACATTAAACCTTGGTCACCGGCACCTTGCTCTTCTGGTGATTGACGATCCACACCCTGATTAATATCAGGAGACTGCTTACCTATGGCATTTAAAATGGCACAAGAGTCTGCATCAAAGCCCATATCTGAATGTACATAACCAATTTCTTTAACGGTTTTGCGGGTAATTTCTTCAATATCCACCCAAGCCGAAGTGGTGACTTCACCACCCACTAATACCATACCTGTTTTGACAAAAGTTTCGCAGGCAACTCGGGCTTTGGGATCTTGAATTAAAATAGCATCTAAAACCGCATCAGAAATTTGATCGGCAATTTTATCTGGGTGACCTTCAGAGACAGACTCAGAGGTAAACAAATGTGAGGTCATAATAGAGAAACCTTAACTAACAAAAAATATGCCGGCTATTTTAACGCTTTTTTTATAAATTGCCAGTCTTTACTTCTAGAAGTCTAGATGTCTAATTTGATTTTTAACTAAGGTGGATAAAAAAGTCATAGCAAATTGCCCCTTCTTAGGGCATTTAGCATTGCAGTTAATCGCTAGCTAATACAAAATGCCTAGCTAACTAAAAGGTGCTAAAAATCGTTACGGCACTCACTTAATATTCGATCAGTCAGGAGAATTCATGTCCTCATCACGTCAAAACCTCGCCAACGCCATTCGTGCTTTAAGTATGGATGCCGTACAACAAGCAAATTCAGGCCATCCAGGTGCACCTATGGGCATGGCTGATATTGCGCAGGTGTTGTGGTCAGACTTTATGCACCATAACCCTAATAATCCTGATTGGGCCAACCGAGACCGTTTTGTGTTATCTAATGGCCACGGTTCTATGTTGATTTATTCGTTGTTGCATTTAACTGGCTACAACCTGCCTATCGAAGAATTAAAAAACTTTCGTCAATTGCATTCAAAAACCCCAGGTCACCCTGAATATGGTTACGCCCCAGGTGTTGAAACCACAACCGGTCCATTAGGCCAAGGTATAAGCAATGCCGTAGGTATGGCCATTGCCGAAAAGACCCTAGCGGCGCAATTTAACCAAGCCGACTTTGATATTGTTGATCACTTCACTTATTGCTTTTTAGGTGACGGCTGTTTAATGGAAGGGATTTCGCACGAAGCTTGTTCATTAGCTGGTACTTTAGGGCTTGGCAAATTAGTAGCCTTTTGGGATGACAACGGCATTTCTATTGATGGGCATGTTGAAGGTTGGTTTACCGATAACACCCCAGCACGTTTTGAGTCATATGGCTGGCATGTTATTGCCGATGTAGACGGACATGATCCACAGGCCATTAGTGATGCAATAAAAGCTGCTAAAGCCGAAACTAACAAACCTACCCTTATTTGTTGTAAAACCATTATAGGTTTTGGTTCGCCAAATAAATCAGGTACCCATGGTTGTCATGGTGCTCCCCTAGGTGATGACGAAATTAAAGCGGCACGTGAATTCTTAAACTGGCCTCATGCACCTTTTGAGATCCCTGCCGATATTTATGCGGGTTGGGATGCCAAACAAGTAGGTGGTGAAAAAGAACAGCAATGGCAAGCTAAGTTTGACGCTTATGCCAAAGCTCACCCAAGTCTAGCGGCAGAACTTAAACGCCGTTTAGCTGGTGAGTTGCCCGCTGACTTTGATGCTAAAGCCGATGCCTTTATTCAAGCCTCGCAAGATAAAGCTGAAAATATTGCTAGCCGTAAAGCGTCGCAAAACGCCATTGAAGTGTTCGCCACTATGCTTCCTGAAGTACTAGGCGGTTCGGCAGATTTAGCCGGCTCTAACCTTACTTTGTGGTCGGGTACTAAGGGCATAACAGCCGACGATGCCAGCGGCAACTACCTGTATTACGGGGTGCGCGAATTTGGCATGAGCGGCATTATGAATGGTATTGGATTACACGGTGGCTTCCGCCCATTTGGGGCTACCTTCTTAATGTTTATGGAATATGCGCGCAACGCCGTACGTATGTCAGCCTTGATGGGCATTCCAAATATATTTGTGTACACCCACGATTCAATTGGTCAGGGTGAAGATGGACCGACTCACCAGCCTATAGAGCAGCTAGCCAACTTGCGTTTAACCCCAAATTTAACAACTTGGCGTCCTTGTGATGCTGCCGAATCGGCAGTTGCTTGGAAAGCGGCATTAAAGAACAACTCTGGTCCAAGTGCATTAGTATTTAGTCGCCAAGGCTTACCTGCTCAAGCACGAAGTGCAGAACAGTTAGCCAATATCGAAAAAGGTGGCTACATATTAAAAGACTGTGCCGGCACTCCAGAGGTTATTTTAATTGCCACTGGCTCTGAAGTAGGTATTAGCATAGAAGCAGCGCAAACCCTAACTGAACAAGGTATGGCCGTTCGCGTTGTATCTATGCCAAGTACTACAGTGTTTGACCAGCAAGACGCCGCATACCAAGAGCAAGTCTTACCTAAATCTGTGACTAAGCGTGTGGCAGTTGAAGCTGCGCATGTGGATTTTTGGCACAAATATATAGGTTTTGGAGGGAAAGTCGTGGGTATGTCAACCTTTGGTGAATCTGCCCCAGGTGCCGCGTTACTTAAGCACTTTGGGATAACAGCCGAAGCCGTGGTTTCAGCGGCCCAGTCTTTATAGTTAAGATACCAATCAAACAAAGGCGCCATACAGCGCCTTTGTTTTATCCCAGATAAAATAAACAAGCCTAGGCTTAAGGTGAAAAAAACGCGGTTATGATACGTATTGCAATAAACGGTTTTGGCAGAATAGGGCGCAATATTGTTAGAGCTTTGTACGAAACAGGGCGAAACAGTGATTTTCAAATTGTGGCCATTAACGAATTAGCCGAGCCACAAGGCATAGCGCACTTATTAAAATACGATACCTCGCACGGGCGTTTTGCTTTTGCGGTTGAATTACAACAAGATCAGCTTTGGGTGGCGGGTGACAAAATTCAATTGTTGCATCACAGCGATATTCAGTCTTTACCTTGGCAAGCGTTAGATATTGATTTAGTTTTAGAATGTTCGGGAGTACATAACGACCGGGCAGCAGGACAAGCGCATCTTGATAGTGGCGCAAAAAAAGTGCTGTTTTCTCAGCCTTGTAGTGCAGATTTAGATGCCACAGTGATTTTTGGAATTAATGATCACGAATTAAAACCAGATGATCGAATTGTATCTAATGGCTCATGCACCACCAATTGTATCGTCCCTGTGATTCAAACCTTAGATCAGGCATTTAATGTGTTAAGCGGCACCATCACTACCATTCACTCGTCTATGCACGACCAACAAGTGATTGACGCCTATCACCCAGACTTACGCCGAACCCGTGCTGCTAGCCAGTCTATTATCCCAGTAGATACTAAGTTGGCGGTAGGAATCGAGCGGATCTTGCCAAAGTTTGCTGGTAAGTTTGAAGCCATAGCGGTGCGAGTACCTACTATCAATGTAACGGCAATGGATTTAAGCGTAACTTTAGAAAAACAAGTTTGCATAGATGAAGTCAACCAAGCCTTTAAATTAGCAAGGCAAGGGCGCTTGGCAGGGCTGTTAGGTTACACAGAAGAGCCGTTAGTGTCGGTGGATTTTAATCACGATCCGCATTCTTGTATAGTGGATGGCAGCCAAACTAGAGTTAGCCATAAACAGTTAGTTAAAACCTTAGTCTGGTGTGATAACGAGTGGGGATTTGCCAATCGTATGATCGACACTGCTAAGGTCATGTTTAAAAATCAGTAAAATGTTGTTGAACAAGTAATAAGGAAAATTATGTCCATAGTAAAAATGTCAGAGCTCGATTTAGCGGGTAAAAGAGTCCTTATTAGACAAGATTTAAATGTGCCTATTAAAGACCACAAAGTGACTTCTGATGCCCGAATTCGTGCATCTTTACCAACCATAGAAGCGGCAGTCGCAGCTGGGGCCAAAGTGATGTTGATGTCGCATTTAGGGCGCCCAGAAGAAGGCCAGTATACCGATGAGTTTTCACTGCAACCTGTTGTTGACTACTTACAACAACACACCCAGTTAAAAGTAAAGTTAGTGAAAAATTATTTAAATGGGGTTGATCTAGCGGCAGGAGAAGTGGCGCTATTAGAAAACGTGCGTTTTAATCCGGGTGAAAAACAAGACGATGAACAACTTGCCAAACAGTACGCTGCCTTATGTGATGTGTACGTTATGGATGCATTTGGCACAGCTCACCGTGCTCAAGCCTCTACTCATGGTGTGGGTTTATATGCCCCAATAGCTTGTGCAGGCCCCTTGTTAGCAGGCGAGCTTGAAGCCCTAGGCAAAGCCTTACACAATCCAGAAAGGCCCTTGGTTGCTATAGTGGGTGGCTCTAAAGTGTCAACTAAACTCACTGTGTTAGATGCTTTGTCTAAAATTGCTGATCAATTGGTGGTAGGTGGCGGGATTTCCAATACTTTTATTGCCGCCCGTGGCTACAATGTAGGTGGTTCGTTGCACGAAGCCGACCTTATTCCTGAAGCAAAACGATTAATGAATTCGTTAGATATCCCGGAAGCGTTAGACGTACGAGTGGCGAAAAGCTTTTCAGAGTCAGAGCCTGCTGTGATAAAAGCGGTAGATCAAGTACAAGATGATGAGCAAATTCTGGACTACGGCCCGCAAACTGCAGAAGCTGTGGCTGAAGTATTAAAAAATGCTAAAACCATACTTTGGAATGGCCCATGTGGAGTATTTGAATTTGACAATTTTGCCAAAGGCACAGAAGTGGTGGCTCGTGCCATAGCCGACAGCCAAGCTTTTTCTATTGCTGGTGGCGGCGATACCTTAGCGGCCATAGATAAATGGCAATTAAGCGATAAGATTTCGTATATTTCTACTGGGGGTGGCGCCTTTTTAGAATTTGTAGAAGGTAAAGTATTACCTGCTGTTGCTATGTTAGAGGCGCGTGCAAAAAACTAGCCCTAGTTTAGTTAGCCATTAAGGAGCTTTTGCTCTGGTATAGAGGGCATTGATGTCCTAGTTCGAACTAGCCGGTAATTAACCGGCTAACCACACAATTAAAAGGAGTGTTGCACATGGCATCACAAGCTCAACAAGATATGCTTGCAAAGATCAAAAACAACAATGGTTTTATTGCTGCTCTAGACCAAAGTGGTGGTAGTACACCTAAAGCTTTGGCGTTGTACGGCGTGGATGAATCAGAATACCAGGGTGATGAACAGATGTTCACCAAAGTGCATGAGATGCGTACCCGTATTATCACCTCGCCGGTTTTTAACGGTGAAAGAGTGTTAGGCGCAATCTTGTTTGAAAATACTTTAGATCGCGAGATTTTAGGTCAAAGCACCTCAAGTTATTTATGGAATGTAAAACAAGTGGTGCCTTTTTTGAAGGTAGACAAAGGCCTAGAGGCAGAAGTAAACGGCACTCAGCTGTTAAAACCTATGCCAGACTTAGATGCTTTGTTAGCTAAAGCCAATGCACAACAAGTGTTTGGTACCAAAATGCGCTCAGTGATTAAGTTGGCAAATGCCCAAGGGATTGAAGCCGTGGTTAAACAGCAGTTTGAGGTCGCTAATCAAATCTTAGACTCTGGCCTTATGCCAATTATCGAGCCTGAAGTAGATATTCACAGCCCACAAAAAACTGAAGCCGAAGCTATGTTAAAGGCTGCTATTTTAAAACACTTAGATCTATTAGCAGACGACAGACAAGTGATGCTAAAACTAACCTTGCCAGAAAGCACTAATTTTTATCAAGACTTAGTCGCACATCCTAAAGTACTAAAAGTGGTGGCTTTATCTGGTGGTTACTCCCGTGACGAAGCCAACCAAAGGTTAGCAGCAAACAATGGCATGATCGCCAGTTTCTCTCGCGCTTTATCTGAGGGGCTAAGTGCTAAACAAAGTGATACAGACTTTAACGCCATGATGGATGCCTCAATCGAGAGTATATATCAGGCTTCTGCCACCTAAAACGTTAAGCTAAAGAGCCAACCTTAAGCCAAGCATTTTTATGCTTGGCTGGTTTAGCGATCAAAAATCTAAACATTGAACTATTATCATTTTGACTCAGTTCATAGGATAAGTGCCTAGTTATGTTGAAATACGATTTGCCATTACCTTTGTTTAAAAAACTCACTGTTACCTTTAGAGTCGAGCCGGGTTGTTTAGGACCTGACGGTGCCGAGCATATTAAAGACTTTTGCAAATACGCCAAAAAAGCGGTGTCTAGCCTAGACTCAGACTTTGTGCGCTGGGTTATTACCCCAAGGTTTGACAAATCTCTGCCCGAAACTGAATACAAAACCAACAATAAACGTTTAGATCACGACAAAGCCGAACAATACCTGAAGGTGTTTGGAAAAGAGCTAGACGAGTTTGAAGAACATTTACAAGACAAGCTAGCAGAACTTATAGACGAATATTTAGGGCGGTAATCTCGCAGTCATTAAAGAGCTTGTTTTTGATAAAAAGCGCAGACATAAATCATATGCTTATCGCTAAGCATTCATAATAAACAGCACATCACACTACTTTACTTCTATGTCTACCATTAAGTCGTTGGCTACAGATTCTAGTGCTTCGCGTAACTCACTTAGGTCAAAGTCTTTGGCCACACTGATGAGGGCTTTGGCTTTAAACAGTTCTCCGCCCCAATTAGGTGCACTTTCTAGGCGCGAGTCAAATTGAATAATATTAAGGTTAAAGCGGTTAAGAATTTCAGTGATTTCTTGCACTATGCCGGCTTTATCGTTGCCGGTAATCTCTAGCTGTGCGGTACGCTGAGCCTCAACTGGGCTTTCGTCTCCTGGCAATAAATGAATTTTTAAATCAGGGTGCTGGGTAAATATTTCAATTAATTCTGGGTGTTTTTCTACGGGTAAATCTATGTGTACAAAACCGGCAAAGTGGCCAGCCATATGTGAAAAGTTACTGCCTAACCAATTGCCGCCCATGGCGTACACAGTTTTGGCTAAATCGCTAATTAATTTGGGTTTATCTTTGCCAACTAAAGTAAATATTATGGGTTTCATAAAAGTGTCACATTTCTGTAATAGAGTGAAATACATAAGAGCCGATTGCTCTGTTTATTAACCTAAACCATTTTGTTTTAGATGTAAGATTTATTTGCGTGGTAACTAGGTTAGTTATTGTTATCGCGGAAATTTTTTTAAAAGTAAAGTTTTCAGTGTCATTTGTATGCAATATTCATATTCCATATGTTTGACATATGATGGTGATATTTCGGGTAAGGGATACTCAAAATAGTCTATCGTTAACCTTGTTTTACAACGAAGAGAAAATATTATGCCAGTAAATTCATTTTTGGGGGTGTTTGCAAAATCACCACTTAAGCCCCTTGAAGACCACATAAACCTTGTGCACAAGTGTAGCCAAGGTTTATTGCCTTTTTTTAATGCTGTCTATGCCCAAGATTGGAAAACCGCACAAGAGCAACAAAAAGCGATTTCTACTCTTGAAAAAGAAGCAGATGTAATTAAAAGAGAACTTCGCATTAGTTTGCCGGTTGGTATTTTTATGCCAATTCAACGTCAAGATGTGTTGGACCTGTTAACTCAGCAAGACAAAATTGCTAACAAAGCAAAAGACATTTCTGGGCGAATTTTAGGGCGTCAATTAGTTATGCCTGAAGAATTACAAACCCCATTCATGGAATATCTTAAGCGTTGTTTAGATGCAACTGAGCAAGCTAAAAAGGTAATAAATGAATTAGACGATTTGTTAGAAACTGGCTTCAAAGGACGCGAAGTGCGTTTAGTAGAAGACATGATCGAACGTTTAGACGAAATCGAAGACGACACTGATGGGTTGCAAATTAGTTTGCGTCGCGGGTTGTTGGCTCTTGAAAAAGACCTTAATCCAGTAGACGTAATGTTTTTATATAGCATTATAGAATGGGTCGGCGAGTTGGCCGATATTTCTGAACGAGTCGGTTCTCGACTTGAATTGATGTTAGCCAACTAAGAGATTTGAAAGATGGATATAATTAATAGCTACGGTTTTATTCTAATCGTAATCGCCGCCGCTGTAGGCTTTTTAATGGCCTGGGGTATTGGTGCAAATGATGTGGCAAACGCCATGGGAACCTCGGTAGGTTCAAAAGCGTTAACCATAAAGCAAGCGATTTTTATCGCTATGATCTTTGAATTCGCTGGTGCTTATTTAGCTGGCGGTGAAGTTACTTCAACCATTCGTAAGGGCATAATCGATTCTGCATACTTTGTTGATACCCCAGAATTATTAGTCTTTGGTATGATTTCAGCTCTATTAGCTGCGGGTATTTGGTTGGCCTTTGCTTCTTACTTAGGATGGCCTGTATCTACTACTCACTCAATTATTGGTGCCATAGTTGGTTTTGCTGCTATTGGTGTGAGTGCTGATGCCGTAGCTTGGGGTAAAGTAGGTGGTATTGTGGGGAGTTGGATTGTAACCCCTGCCATATCGGGATTTATTGCTTTCTTAATTTTCCAATCGGCGCAAAAATTTATTTTTGATACCGACAAACCATTCGAAAACGCCAAGCGTTATGTGCCTTTTTACATGGCATTAGCAGGCTTTGTTATGGCGCTAGTGACCATCAAAAAAGGTCTTAAGCACGTTGGTTTAGATATTCCAGCTGACCAAGGTTACTTTATTGCTGTGGGTATTGCTGTGTTAGTAGGGGTAGTGGGAAGTTTATTTATTAGACGTATCCAAATAGACCCATTAGCGCAAAAAGACGCACAGTTTGCTAACGTTGAAAAAGTGTTTGCTGTACTTATGATAGTAACAGCTTGTTGTATGGCTTTTGCTCACGGTTCGAACGACGTAGCTAACGCTATTGGTCCATTAGCTGCAGTAGTAAGTATTGTAGAAAGCGGTGGTGAGATTGGTAAAAAAGCAGCCTTAGTTTGGTGGATATTGCCATTAGGTGGTATTGGTATAGTGGCCGGTTTAGCCTTATTTGGTCACCGAGTAATTAAAACCATAGGTAATGGTATTACTCACCTTACTCCTAGCCGTGGTTTTGCCGCTGAGTTAGCTGCAGCATGTACTGTAGTTATAGCTTCTGGTACTGGCTTACCTATCTCTACCACTCAAACCTTAGTAGGTGCGGTATTAGGTGTAGGTATGGCGAGAGGCATAGCAGCACTTAACTTAGGTGTAGTAAGAAATATAGTGGTATCTTGGGTAATTACCTTACCTGCTGGAGCCGGTTTATCTATAGTATTCTTCTTTATGATTAAAGGTATCTTTTCATAAGCTAGCTTTACACTAAATAATCAAAGCCAGACCTAGGTCTGGCTTTTTTATACCTGCTATTTGTTGTTTTCCTCTCATATTGAATGCCACAAGCCCCATCTTATTTGGTGAGTCTGTAGTAAAAATGTCATAGATTTTTCATTTAAATTACATAAAAATGTCACACTGTCATATTTTTGAAATAAAACTGTCATAGAGTGTTGCCCATAAATACAAGCTAGCCCATCTACTGAGCCAAATCACAAGTAGTGGATTAATTGAACAATTTAGCTGTTCTTGTATGAGGTTAATTGACCTATTAGTTGGCTACACACCAGCAAAAGGAAAAGGTTAGATTGTAAGTGGTATGATTTTAGATTCGATGTAAGCAATATTGGGATGCGCCATTAATCATCGAGCCTTATTTAATTGAGAAAAAACTATGAAATTCAGTAAAAAGTTACCTGTTGTTTTGATTGCAAGTTGTTGGACTATGACCAGCTTTGCTGATCCTATTACTGTTTATGGAAAAGCTAATGTCTCGGTGCAATCTGCAGACGAAGGTGAAGGCCGTTATTCAGAAGTTAAAAGTAATGCCTCTCGTTTTGGCATTAAAGGCGATTTGGCCTTAGACAACGATATTGAAGTTTTATATTTATTAGAATGGCAAGTGGATTTAGCTAACGAATCTGGCTCTGACAATATTAAGTCGCGTAATCAGTACTTAGGAATAAAAGGTGCCTTTGGTACTGTTTTGCTAGGTAGAAACGACACTATGCTTAAACAGTCACAAGGTAAAATTGATCAATTCAGCGATTACGAAGGCGATATTAAAGCCTTGTGGAAAGGCGAAAATCGTATGAGTGACTCTGTTACTTATCTTTCACCAAAAGTGAATGGCTTTACCTTAGGCGTGTCTTATATTACTGAAGGTAGTGAAGATGGCGAAGCCGCACAATCTGTGTCTTTGGTATACGGCGATAGCAGCTTAAAGAAAGGTAAATGGTTTGCTTCAGTTGCAGCCGACTTTGATGTAAAAGGTTACGACTCACAAAGGTTTTCTGCTCAAGCAAAATTTGATGATTTAAAACTGGGTGTGATTTTACACAACCAAGAATCAGTGAGCACAGGTGAATCGAAAAATGGGGCAATGATGAGTGCGGCTTACTCTTTAGGAAAAGTTGAACTTAAAGGTCAAGTACAAACTCTAGACGATAACGACAGCATGACCCTTGGCCTAGACTATAAACTTGGTAAATCTACTAAAGCTTATACCTGGTTTACTAACCGTGGTGTAGAAGGTAGCCCAGATAGTTCTTGGTTAGCCGCGGGCGTTGAACATAAGTTCTAAAAACTGAATTGTTACTTTTTTGAGTTATAAAAAACCATATTAATTTATGGTTTTTTTTTGCCTAATAATAACTTTAATACACATTACTTAAGCTTTAATTCAACCTGTCAAAACCACTTAAAATGAACCTTTTATGACAATTAAATGATGTAACAAAACTGTCATGCCTGTTGGTTACTCTGCTTGCGTTTTTTAATTTTAATAATTTTTATCGCATACGGAGAGCACAATGGAACGCAAAAATACTTTCAATGTTAGCGCACTGGTTTTAGCCATGGCATTGGTTGGTTGTGGAGGTGATATTAATGTAACACCTACCGTTATCGACAACAGTACAACCACAGACAACAGCGTTAATAACTCAAATAACTCATCAGGTGGCAGCACAAATGATGACGTGAGTTGCGCAAGTTATGAAAGTGATGCGGGAACGGTTGAAGGTACATTCGACGGTTTAGATTGTTTATACAACGACTCATTCGCTAGCAAAGACATAAGCATTACCTCAAATATTACCTTTGCTGAATTGCCAGCAGGTGGCGTACATTTTTTTGAAGATGCATTACTTATTGGTGAAGATGGCGACACAACAGCTGGTTTTAGTGTGCCGGCTAACGGTCCAACTATGACAGTGCAACCCGGTGCTGTTTTAGCCTTTAATTCGGGTGAAGCGATAATTCGTATTGCCCGAGGTGCAAAAATTCAAGCGGTGGGAACCTCGTCTAAGCCTATTACTTTTACTTCAGCTTTAGCTTATGACCGTTTCGACAACGCAGGACAAGGTCCTCTATATGCAGATTGGGGCGGCATTATTATTAATGGGCAAGGTATTACAGACCAATGTACTGATGCTGAGCGCGCTGCAGCAACCTGTAACGTTCCGTCTGAAGGCTTAACCAGCTATTTTGGTGGCAACGATAACACAGACTCTAGTGGTAATATTAAGTGGGCAAAAATTTGGTACGCAGGCTCTGGTCCTAAAGTAGGCGGAGAGGGCGACGATTTGAATTCACTTACTCTTAATGCCGTCGGCTCAGGCTCTGAATTTGATTACATTCACGTACATCAGGGTTTTGATGACGGAATTGAAATCTTTGGCGGGGCCACCACTCTTAAGCACGTTGTAGTTACCGATACCCAAGATGATGCGTTCGATTTTGATGCAGGTTGGCAAGGTGCCGCACAATTCTTATTTGTTAAGCATGGCACAGTGGAAACCCGTACAGGTGCCACAGTGTTTATGGGCAATGGAGGATTTGAAGCCGATGGGGTTAAAGGTACTTCTAGTGCCGAAGTTGCGCCTTCAAACCCCACTATTGCTAATGTGACAGTAATTACCACAGATGGCCTATCTGCACGTGACGGCGATGCTTCTATTGCATTTAAGTTAGATGATGAGTTTAACTCAAACCTTTACAACGTGTTGATGGTGAAGGAAGTTGCCACACAATCTAGCTGTATTTCATTTTCTAGTGATGGTGAAAAGCAAGCAGATAAAATTACCTTTAATAACTCAGTTATGGCTTGTGCCTCAGAGTTTAACGATGCAGACGGTACCTTTAATAGTGGCAAAGAGCCGGCTTCTTTGTCGGGAACCTTGCTTACTGATTGGTTTGATGCGGCCAATAGTCAACGCATTGCCGAATCCTCTGCTGTCTTAGCCAATGATTTTGCGACAGACACAGCTTCTACTGATATCACAGTGACAGCCAATGATTTAAGTGCATTAGACTCAAGCTTTTTTGAGTCTGCTACTTATATAGGCGCGGTATCTGATCAAGATGCTTCATCGGCCTGGTATCAATGGGTAGAAGCCGCTGTAGCAGCAGCCCAAAACGACTAATTGGTTTTTCCATCTAGTTTGGTAGGCGCTGTTAAGGCGCCTGTTTTTTGGTCTCAGAGCAGAATCTTAATTATGAAAACGCAATTTAGACTCAGTAAACTCACCCTAAGTGTAAGTCTTGGGTTATTGGTATTGACCAATTCAGCCGTCGCTCAAGAACAAGATGAAAATAAAAATCTTGATGAGGTAGTGACAACAGGCTCACGTTTGCAAGGTAGCGCAACAGCCGTTATCGAAGAGCGTAAAAATCAAGCCTTTGTGGCCGACATTCTTGGGGCAGAGCAGTTATCTAGAACTGGCGACAGTGATGCTGCATCAGCCCTTAGACGGGTGACAGGGTTAACCTTAGTCGATGGTAAATTTATCTACGTACGTGGTTTAGGTGAGCGCTATTCAAGTGCACGCTTAAATGGTGCGGCTATTCCAAGTCCAGATTTAACCCGAAACGTATTGCCTTTGGATATTATTCCCTCGAGTATCATATCTAGCCTTGCGGTTCAAAAAGCTTTTTCGCCTGCTATGCCCGCGGCTTTTGGTGGCGGTAGTATTGATATTCGAACTAAAGCGGTGCCAACTGAGTTTGTAGCTGGCCTAGAATTAGGGCTTGGCTATGGCGAAAACTCCAAAGACGGCTATTCCTACAGTAATCAAGCTGGTGATATTCCTTCACTTTTAACTGATGCTGTAACTTTGTACCGAGGTGATTTTAGTACAAGCAATATTATTAAAATGAATAACCTTGAAGCGACAGATTCCGCTACGATTTCAGAACAAGCCATTGCGCTTAATAATGATTTATTAAAAGCCCTGCCCAGGCAGTTTAATTTACAAGAGTCTTCACTGGATCCGGCCTATAACGTTAAGGCCAATATTGGTAATAGTATTGAGGAAGACGTGTTTGGCGGAACCTTAGGGTTCCTAGCTTCGGTGTCTTACGATAGTGCTTGGGTTACATCTGACATTCGCACTGGGGTCATTGCCCAAGATGTGGTTGCCGAAACTTGCTCACAAGAGTTAAACAGTGCCGAGCAAGTCAGTCAGTCTTGTTTTAATACTGTAACGGATTCTTTGCGCACTTCTGAGTCACAGCGCTACAACGGTGTGCTAAATTTAGGGTATCGAATTAATGCGCACGAATTGTCATGGACAAATCTGTACCTAGCCGACAATGAAGACGAATCTGAAGTGTCTGTGTTACAAAGCCCAGCAGGGAGTTCGTTATTTACCATTTTTGGAGATGACAGAGCCAACCGCAGTCATCAATTTAGAAACGAAGAGCGTGCTCTAAAAGTCTCTCAATTTGTGGGAAAACATACCTTTTTAGATTGGTGGGGATTAGGTGCAGATTGGCAATACACTCGTTCACATGCCAGAACCGATATTCCAACCGATGTAGAATTTAAGTTTCGCGATAATTATCAAAATGGTACTTATGCAGGCTCGCAGATAACTGGCGATGACAACCGCATAATTTATGCGTTCACCGACATGGATGACAGGCTTAATTCGTACTCAGGTAATCTTTCGCTACCTATAACTGTGAAAGATTTTGATTTAGAATTTAAAGCCGGTTACGACTTTTCTGACCGCGCTAGAATTTATAATACCTCTAGCTTTGCGGTAAATAATGAGACAGGTTTAGCACTAGAGGTGAATCCTGCCGGTGCCTCCCCATTAGCTGCCAGTGATTATTTAAGCGATGCTTTTATCAACGGCCAAAGTATTTTAGTGGATTTTAATGAGCCAAGTGCACCAGATGCCGATGACTATATTGCCGCGCAAAAAATTGATGCAGCTTATGTATCTTTTGATGCATTTTATAAAAATGCGTGGCGGGTTAGTGGAGGTATTCGTTATGAAGAGTTCAAACAAACCTCTATAGGTAGCTCAAGCTTAATTTTCACTCAAGAAGACTTAGAAAGCTCCTACTCAGCAGACACCATTGAAGACGGCAGTATCTTGGCTAAGGATTTTTATCCAGCGCTAGCCCTAACTTATGTTGGGGGCAATGATTACCAGATACGTGCCAGTTACGGTGAAACCGTGGTGCGCCCAGACTTAAGGGAAGTGGTATCTGTTACCTACTATGATCCATTAACCGATATTCGTACTTTTGGTCGGGTAGGTTTACAAAGTAGTCCAATTAAAAATTACGACTTGCGTTATGAGTCCTATTCGGCAAAGGGTGATAACTTTTCAGTGGCGGCTTTTTATAAAGACATTAGCGCGCCTATAGAAACGGTTTTACGAATTGGTGACGAAGATTACTCAGCCACTTTTATTAATGGCGAGTCAGCACAAGTTTACGGTGTCGAAGTTGAATGGTTACACGACTTAACCTATCTAGCTGATGGGTTTTTCACTTCGGGCAATGTCACCTTAAGTGAGTCTGAAGCAGAGATTGATCCGAGTTTAGCAGGCAACCTAACCAATCCAACTAAACCTATCACGGGTCATTCGGAATATGTGGTTAACTTGCAGCTCAATTACGACTCGGCCAACGGTGAGCATGCTGCTTCTATGGTTTACAATGTGTTTGGGCCGAGGATATTGGCTGCGGGTGTGGCTGGGCGAGCTGATGCATATGAGCAACCTTTTCATTCAATCGATGCGGTTTATACCTACTATCCAGACTTTAATTCTACTATTAAGGTAAAAATCAAAAATTTACTGGGAGAAGATCAAGAGGTAACTCAGTCTGACGTAGTGGTAAGAGGCCGTAATATTGGTACCTCCTTTAGCGTAAGTTATGCCTACGAATTTTAACCCCCTGTAGCTAGCGGTTATCCAAAGGTTCGAGCTTAACAACTCGAACCTTTTTTATTTCAAGCTAGGGAGAGTGAGCTGATTAAAGCATTTAGCATGACGGAATTTGTTTTGATTGAGCTAGTATTTAATTTGTTGGTCAAACCTAAAAAATAAAATACTCAAGAATTTAAGTCTTAAGGAGAATATATGAAGCTGTTAGTTAATTGTTTGATTATTGTTGTAAGCCAAGCGATGTTTTCGACTCAACTGCTAAGTGCAGAGCCTGTTAAGTTTTTAAACATACCAGGTGAATCCTCTGATTTACCTTTTTCTAAGGCTACTCAAGTTGGCAATTTATTGTTTTTATCAGGGGAGTTGGGAATCGATCCTAAAACTAATAAATTGGTCAGTGGTGGTATACAAGCCGAGTCCCATCAACTCATGCAAAATATCTCAAACACACTTAAGCATTTTGGCTCTGACCTAAGTAAGGTGGCAAAATGTACGGTGTTTTTAGCCGATATAAAAGAATGGCCTCAATTTAACCAAGTGTATGTCACTTTTTTTACCAAACCCTATCCAGCTAGAAGCGCTCTTGCAGCAAGCGGGTTGGCACTTTCGGCTAGAGTTGAAGTGGAATGTATTGCCAGCATTTAAATGGGTGATAAGCAAACTCTAATGGTCAGTTTTACAGATTAACTGGAGGGGCGCTGCTAAGCTAAAAGTCCAGCACAGCGCCTTTAAAAATAAGCAACTAGTTCGCAGTAATAAACTAAATATTAAACGCATTCTAGCTTGTCATTTTTCTGTCATCTGGCGGTCATTATTCTGTCATAACTCGTTAATATTTTTGTCACATATAAGTCTTATGCTCTGCCCAGTTCTTAAATAGCAGTACTTACTGTTATCGACAAATAGGGTTTGAGGAATGACACGACTGACTAACTTATCTGCTGCACTTATTGTTAGCTGCGCTTTGGCCACGCCAAGCATAGCTCAAGAACAAAAAGAGCTGCAGCCTGCTATTGATAAAGCCACTGAAATTAATACGTCAGCGGCTAAGTCGCAACAAAAAATCAATGCCATTTCCGAGCAAATAGGCACTAAGTTGCAACAATTTAAAGCCATTAACAAAGAAATTACTGGCTTAGAGGTTTACAACCTTCAACTACAAAATCAAATTAACAATCAAACTCAAGAAATGGCCGAGCTAAATGCTTCAATAGACGGAGTAAGCGTGATTGAGCGACAAATCACTCCGTTAATGATGCGTATGATCTCTGGCCTAGCGCAATTTGTTGCACTCGATATGCCGTTTTTACCCGAGGAGCGCAGCAAGCGTATCAGTGATTTAAACGCCATGATGGACAGAGCGGATATTGCGCCGTCAGAAAAATTCCGCCGGGTAATGGAAGCCTACCAAGTAGAAATGGATTATGGGCGAACGCTAGAAGCTTACAGTGGTTTGCACACTATTGATGGCCAAGAGCGCGAAGTCGACTTTTTACGGGTAGGGCGTACTGCGTTAATTTATCAAACTCGTGACGCCAGCTTACAAGGCACGTGGAATAAACAAACCGGTCAATGGCAAGCATTGCCGTCATCATATCGTACCCAAGTCACCAAAGGTTTACGTATGGCCAAAAAACAATTGGCCCCAGACCTATTAATGCTTCCCGTAGCCATCACAGATTAAGGCGCTAATTTTATGAAAAAAATGATTAAACAAGCCTTACTCATTACTTGCTTGAGCTTAACTTCATCAGCAATTGTTGCGCAAGAAAATAAGGCCCTTGATTTAGATGGGTTGTTGAAAAAACTTGAACAAGGTCAGTTTGAGCAAAATCAACAAAATGCGGTTCGCGAGAAAGAGTTTGTACAAAAGCGTTCTGAGCAAGATCACATGTTGAATCAAGCTAGGCAAGCGCGAAATGCTGCCTTGGCCAAATCAGAAACACTTGAAACACAATTTGAAGAAAACGAAGTAAAACTAGCCAATTTAAACGACGCTCTCAACCAACGTTTAGGTTCGTTAAAAGAGTTATTTGGGGTATTGCAACAAGTAGCAGGTGACACTAAAAGTAAATTTCAAAATTCGATTATCTCAGCGCAAATACCTGGACGAGCTGAATTTTTAGACGAGATGGCGCAGTCTATGGGGGCTAGCTCTAAATTAGCCTCAATAGCAGAAATTGAACGTGTGTGGTTCGAAATTCAACGTGAAATGACTGAATCGGGCAAAGTAAAAAACTTTAGTACAGAGGTAATCGAAGCAGGTGGCAATAAGGTCAATAAAGAGGTGTTGCGGGTTGGCTCGTTTGCGCTAACTGCTGAGGGTAAATACTTAGACTATAACGCCACAACGGGTTCAGTGTCTGAATTAGTGCGTCAACCTGCAGGCCGTTATGGTAACAGTGCGATTGAGTTGCAACAGTCAAAAGGCGAGCTAGTGGAGTTTGGTTTAGATCCAACGGGTGGCTCCATATTAAAATTATTAGTGCAAGCCCCAAGTTTAAAAGAACGGGTTGAGCAAGGCGGCACTGTTGGTTACATCATATTAGCAGTGGGTGCGGTTGGTTTATTCATTGCTATCTGGCGATTTATTGCTTTGTTGATAGAAGGCAATAAAGTCAATCGACAATTAAAATCTGACACCTTTAAAACGAGTAACTCGCTGGGCCGCGTAATGAAGGCCAAAGATGACTACCCTGCGGCCGACACCGAAGCATTAGAATTACATTTAACCGAAGCTATTTTGGGTGAAATACCTAAATTAGGGCGCTTCTTAAGCATAATTAAAGTGATTTCAGTGGTGGCACCATTAATGGGCTTATTAGGTACAGTATCTGGCATGATCAATACCTTCCAGGCCATTACCTTATTTGGCACAGGTGACCCTAAACTCATGGCCGGAGGTATTTCTACTGCCTTAGTAACCACAGTACTAGGTTTGGTTGTTGCTATCCCAATGACCTTGTTATACGCGATTTTAAATACCCGAAGCAAAAACATTGTTTTTGTGTTGCAAGAACAGGCCGCTGGGGTGATTGCAGAGCGTGCTGAAGCGCAAAACCCTGCTTCAACTCAGACAGCCCAAGCTTAATTTACCATGATTGAAATACTCGAAAGCATCCGTGATTTTACCGAAAGTGGTGGGCAGGTTCTGCTCATTATTGGTGGCCTGATTTTTGTGATGTGGCTGATGATTTTAGAACGCATCATGTACGTTTTGGTGTCGCATAAACAGTACAAAAAAGCGGTGATTGCCAAGTGGGGTAAGCGCAGTGAACGCCAATCTTGGAATGCCGAACAAATTCGTCAAGCCATGATTTCTAGAGTCAGCCTTAAGTTAACCACTGGAGTACCCATTATTCAGGCGCTGGTGGCGTTATGCCCGCTGTTAGGTTTGATGGGCACTGTGACAGGCATGATAGAAGTGTTTGATGTGATGGCCATTTCGGGCTCGGGTAATGCCCGGTCAATGGCATCAGGCGTGTCTAAAGCCACCATTCCAACAATGGCCGGCATGGTCGGGGCGCTATCTGGGGTATTTGCCTCTACCTGGTTAACCCGTACCGCTAGATCCGAAAGAGCAAAACTAGAAGATGCGTTGCAAATGCAGCGAAGTCATCAATCTGTTGCCGCTAACAATGGGCAGTAAGTAAGAGAACATTATGAAACAACATTTTCAAAACTTAATGGACGACGAAGAAGCCGCAATTGATATGACCCCTATGTTAGACGTGGTGTTTATTATGTTGATCTTTTTCATTGTTACCGCGTCATTTGTAAAAGAAGCGGGAATTGATGTGAACCGCCCCGAAGCGGCCACAGCAGTGAAAAAAGACCGCGCTAATATTTTGGTGGCCATCAGTGATAAAGGCGAAATTTGGATCAATAAACGCAAGGTAGATGTACGTGCAGTGCAAGCGAATATTGAGCGCTTATATGCAGAAAACCCACAAGGTACTGTGGTTATCCAAGCTGACCAAAAAGCCACCACAGATGTACTGATAAAAGTTATGGATGCATCCCGTGCTGCAGGCATTTTAGATGTGTCAATTGCGGCACAGGAGCCTTAGCAGTTATGGCAAATACCATGCCTCAGACACTAACCCGATTGGCTATTGCGCTTGTTGTTGCGGCTGTTGTGACTTTGAGTCTGTTTTTTTTAATGCAGTCACTGATTCAAAGTGGCGGGAGTGCGTTAACTGATGCGCCCAAAGGCAGTGTTTTAGATTTTGTACGGGTTAAAAAAGAACAAGAAGTACAAAAGAAAGATCGTAAACCCAAAAAACCGCCCAAACCCAAACAGCCGCCACCAGACTTGGCGCCACCACAAATGGATGCACCCTCGCCAGATAGCAGCACCGCAGGTATGAATTTTGGTGCAGATGTGACCACTGACGTAGCTCTTGAAGGTGGCTTGGCCTTATCTTCAGGGGACGGTGAATTTTTACCTATAGTGCGGGTGGCAGCGGTTTATCCAAGAAGGGCATTACAACGGGGAATTGAAGGCTATGTTGACCTAGAGTTTACCGTTAGCAAATTAGGCACAGTTAAAGATCCTAAAGTGATCCAGGCATCACCAGAAGGCATTTTTGAGCAAGCGGCAATAGATGCCACATTAAAATATAAATACAAACCGCGCGTCGTCAATGGCGAACCCATGGAAGTATCTGGGGTAGAAGTGCGAGTTAAATTTGAACTTGGGGGCTAGTTATGGCTATTAATAAACAATTGTTAAAAATAGTATCTGTATGTGTGGCAACCATTTTGGTGTCAGGTGTGCAGTCAACCAATAGTTATGCGCAAGAAACACAGGTAGAGCGCAAAACGAAAAGAGTGCCTACACTGCGCGCTAAAGTGTATGACCAGCTATCTCGAGCGCAAAGCTTGGCCGATGCCGGGCAGGCAGCAGAAGCTTTTAACGTTCTGGATGAAGTAAAGTCTAAAGCCAGCTCAATGAACAGTTACGAACAAGCCATGATGTATAACTTTTATGGTTTTATTCATTACCAAGCTGAAAATTATCAAGCGGCTATTAGTGCGTTTGAAAATGTGGTTAAACAACAGCCTATTCCTGACACCTTTGCACAAGCGACTTTATTTAGCTTGGCGCAATTGCACATGATGCGCGGAAATTTTGATGAGACTATTGCTAAGATTGAGCAGTGGGAAAGCATCCAAAAACGTTTATACCCAAACAAAGACATGCCAGCTAAAAACTTGGTTTTAAAAGCCCAAGCCATGTATCAAAAGCAAGATTACAAGGCAGCGTCTGGCTATATCAACGCTGCTATTGAGCAAGTCGAAAATAACGATTTAGGTTTTCAAGTTGACGAACAATGGTACGTACTACAACGAGCTGTGTACTTTGAATTAAAACAACCAGAACAAGTAAAAAACGTTTTACTAAAATTGGTGAAAAAGTTTGAAGCTCCTAAATATTGGATACAACTTGCTGGCATGTACGGTGAGTTAGGCCAAGAAGAAAATCAATTAGCGGTGATGGAAATCGCTGAGCAAATGGAATATATCGCAACTGGCTCAGATATGTTTAATTTGGCTCAGTTATATTACTACCATCAAATGCCCTATAAAGCCGCATTAGTAATGCAGCGTGCGATAGATAATGGCAAATTAGCGCAAGACCAACGTAACTTGACCTTTTTAGCTCAGTCTTACAATGGAGCCAAAGAAATCAACAAGGCCATTCCTGTGATGTTAGCTGCAGCTAAGTTATCAGAGGACGGTGAGCTTTATGCGCAACTAGGTCAAATGTACCTCAATATGGACAACTGGCAGCAAGCGATTGCGGCTTCTAAACAAGCCATTGAAAAAGGTGGTTTACGCAACGAAGGCATGGCTCACTTAGTGATAGGTATGGCACAGTTTAATGTGGGCGAATATAACGAAGCGCTAAACCAATTAGCCCAAGCACAAAAATACGACGGCAGTCGCAATATAGCCAAACAGTGGTCTAAATTTGTTGAAGGTGAACGTCAGCAAGTGGCCACTTATGCATCTATAGGTAGATAACCGACTGAGTTAGTTAGGACAGGTCAAAGTACCAAGAAAAAGCGCTGTTAAGCGCTTTTTTTATCTTTATTACTAATCTAAACTGCTAACTTTAATCGTTTTTATAGATGAGAATGTATGAAGTGGCCTAACCTTAAACACTTACATTATTTAGTTGTGTTACATCAAGAACAGCATTTCCACCGTGCAGCAGCACATTGTCATGTTAGCCAGTCTACCCTGAGCACCGCCATACAAAACTTAGAAGACCAGTTTGGCTCACAATTATTAGAGCGAGATCATAAAACCTTTGTGTTTACACCTTTTGGTTTAGAGCTAGTAGAACGCAGTAAAGCCTTACTGACCGATGCCCATGAGCTGGTGGACTTTGCACAAAGTGCCGGTAATTGGCAAGCTGGCAACCTTAAAATAGGGGTGATCCCAACTATTGCGCCTTTTATTTTTGAAGGGCTAATTAACAAGGTGCAGCAAAACTTAACTGAGATCAATTTACAGTTACAAGAAGATACCACCGCAAATTTACTCACCCAATTAAACGAAGGGGCCTTAGATCTATTGATTTTAGCTTTGCCCATGGATACCCCCGGCTGCAAACAGCTGGTACTAGGTCACGACCCCTTTCATTTAATTGCCCATAGTGATTTAGTCGATACCTTGCCTGTACCTTTAGAAATGTCAGCCTTACCCAAACGCAGTGTGTTTTTGTTACAACAAGAACATTGTATGACAGGCCATGCCGTAAGTGCCTGTGGCTTACAACATAAAGAGCAGGTGAGTTCGTTAGCCGCAAGCAGTTTGTATACCTTAGTGCAACTGGCAAATAGCAAGCTAGGTTTTACTTTTATGCCAGAATTAGCTATTCAAAATCATATACTTAGTACCACTCCGCTAATTTCTATGCCAGCTGAAGACATGGCCTACAGAGAAATTGGCATGGTATGGCGCAATGGCACCACTAGGGTCAGATTATTTCGATATTTGGCTGAGTTGCTTGCACCTTTAACCCCTATTCCTACGTTAAACCGATAATTTTTTAAAAAAGTTTGAAAAAAAATAAACTTTTATTCAATGCCCCTCGACTTTATTCAGCAAAGGGCAAAATTAGACGGTTAATAAGCCGCAAATAGGAAAACCAACACAGTGTTTGAGAAAACCGATGAACAGTTAGTTAAAAAAGCACTGCAAGGGAATAAGCAGGCTTGGCTTAATTTAATTAAGCGTTACGAAAAGCCGATTTACAACTATGGCTTGCGTATGACCAGCAAAAATGAAGACGCCTTAGACTTAATGCAAGAAGTGTTTATGTCGGTATTTCGCAATCTAGCTAATTATCGCCACGAAGGCAGTTTTAAAAGTTGGTTGTTTAGGATTGCCCATTTTAGATGTATCGAATTTTATCGGCGTAAAAAGCCCATGCAAGGCTTAGATGATGCCCCAGAAATAGAGTCAGAGCAGCCTTCGGTGGCTGAGTGTTTACAAATAGATCAAGCAAACAAACAACTAATACAAGCCATGCAAGCTTTGCCTTTAGCGCAAAAAGCGGTAGTAGAATTAAAGTTTTTTGGGCAATTTACCTTTGATGAAATTGCCGAGCAAACCGGGATGTCGGCCAATACAGCTAAATCTCGTTTATATGGCGCTTTAGAAAAATTAAGAACTTTGATGGAGGCGGATTATGCCTAACTCACAACATTCAATTAGCAATCAAGAGTTGTTGAGCCTTTGGATAGAACAACAGTTAAATGAGCAACAGCAGCAAATGTTTGAGCAACGCTGCCTACAAGACTCTGACTTTGCCAAACAAGTGGAAAGTTACACTTTATTTGCTAGTCAAAGTGAACAATATAGTGAGCAAAATGTGCCCAATTGGGACGCAGACAAAACCTTTGATATGCCAGAAAAAGTCAAGTGGTGGCAGTGGCAAGGACTACCGAGTTTGTCATTGGCAACTTCACTATGTGCCATTGTAATGGTGTTATCTGGTTTTCAAGTAAAAGTGGATAATGGTGAGATGACCATAAGTTTTGCCAGCAAACAAAGCAGTCATGAGATTGATTCTTTAGTTAACCAAAGGTTGGCTGAGTTTGAACAAGCACAGCAATTAGCTTTAACCGCTTATACCCAGGCAATTGGCAAGCAACAAATGGATGCTAATGCCCAGCTAACTCAGTATTTGTTATCGGCTAGCCGTAAAGAAAGGCGCGAAGACTTTGCTGAGTTAATTAAATATGTCAACGAACAACGTGGTGACGACCAGTTATTTTATGCGCGGCAACTTAACCAGTTGCAACAAAATTTATATGCCCAACCAACCCCAATTGGCATAGTTCAAGAGTGAGGAAGTGAAGATGATTAAGTTAATGAAAAAAACCTTATTAGCCGCAGCAATAGCAGGGTTATCCAGCACTGCTGTACAGGCTAAAAAGCAAGATACCGATATTAAACAAGTACGAAATGAAGCGGGCATCATGCTAAATATTTTACAAACGTCTTTACGTCAAAAAGGCTCAGATAAAAATGTGAGTTTTAAACCTAAAGCCGTGTTTTATTTGGCAGGTCAAGGGGTAGTGTTTGAAATTGATAGTGGTCGTCACGGCCGTAGTTTTTTTGGCTTTGATTTTAGCGGAATGTTAGAAAATCTCCCAGTAGCGCCAGCCGCGCCTTTTGGTAATGCCCGTCAGTTTGTTGATGAGCATGAAATTGAAGAAATAGTCAGAGAGTTTGTTGACCACGGTAACGAACAAGAGCGTGATTTGCGCGATAAAATGCGTGAACTATCGCAAGAGCAAAGAGAGCTTAGTTGGCAACAAAGAGAATATAATCGCAGTATCAGAGATCTTGAGTTTGAAAAACGCAATGCTGAAAGCCAAAGACGCAAAGACATTGAAATGCGTATCGCTGAGTTAAATAAAGATATTGCTAAGTTAGAAGTTAAGAGTAAAGAACTGGAAGCTTTTAAGTCTGAGTTAACCGCTGAGCGCAAAAAAGAACTGAAAAAGCGTCAAGAGCTTAAACAGAAACTATATAAAGAGTCGCTAGCTTTATTTGAAGATACCATAGGTGATGTACTGTGCCGTTATGGGGCGGGCTTAAGTGGCTTAGCAGACAACGAAAATGTTAGCTTTTTATTGTCGGATTTTGTTGAAGCCGAAAACGACAGCAATATAAAAAGTCACGATAAAGTCTATGTTTTTAAACATAAAGATATTCAAACCTGTGTAGCTGGCAAGACCAATCAAAATCAATTGTTAAGTGCAGCCACAACCTATATGTTTTAGCCAAAAACTAACGATTTAATCTGTTTAAAAGTCAGCTTAAAGCTGACTTTTTTATTGCAAGCAGATAAGCTAGCTGAATACCTGCTGCCTGGCGTTTAAATTGCTAAGTGCAGCTAAGCACGTTTTAGTTAGGAATTGTCATGTCATCATCAGTGGTCATTAGTGGTTGTGGGTTATGGAAACCGGCTCATAGTATTTCAAATGAAGAGCTAGTTGGGGCCTACAATGGGTACGCAAAGCAGTTTAATCAACAAAACAGCCAAGCCATAGCGCAAGGCGAGGTAGCAGAAAAACCACTTTCAAGTGCCGAATTTATTGAAAAAGCTTCAGGCATAAAAAGCCGCTATGTGTATGTTAAAGATGGCATTTTAGATATTGACCGCATGCGACCTATTATTCCTGAGCGTAAAGATGATGAGCTATCTGATCAAGCTGAAATGGCCATACATGCGGCCAAAGATGCCTTAAAAGCCGCCAACAAAAGGCCGCAAGATATTGATGTTGTGATTGTTTCTTGTGCTTATACCCAACGCTCTTACCCTGCATTGGCCATAGAAGTACAAGCTGCCTTGGGGATCCAAGGCTTTGCATTTGATATGTTAGTGGCTTGTTCTGCTGCCACTTTTGCTTTGCATCGTGCCTATGAAATGATTGCTGCCGGTACGGCAAAGTCAGTGTTAGTGATTAATCCTGAACTGACTTCACCACAAATCAATTTTTGTGATCGTGATAGTCATTTTATTTTTGGTGATGTTGCCACTGCTATGGTGGTGGAGCATCAAGATACCAGTGATGCTGAGCACGTGTATGAAATTTTAAGTACTAAAGCAGTGACCCAGTTTTCGAATAATATTCGTTCTAACTTTGGTTATGTCAGCCGGGCAAACGATGTTGATCCTTTTGCCGCAGATAAGTTATTTCATCAAGAAGGCCGCAAAGTATTTAAAGAAGTGTGCCCTATGGCAGTGAGTCATATAAGTGAACATTTAGCTCGCCATGAGCTAAGTTCACAAGACGTTTCAAGATGGTGGTTACATCAAGCCAACATCAACATGAACACTTTAATCAGTCGTAAACTGCTTGACCGTCAACCATCACAGCAAGAAGCCCCAATAGTATTAGATACCTTTGCAAATACTGCCTCTGCTGGCTCTATTATTGCTTTTCACTTGAATCATAAAGACTTACAAGCCGGAGACATTGGCTTGTTGTGCTCATTTGGCGCAGGTTATTCCATTGGTAGTTTAGTATTAAAAAAGCGATAAAGGACTAGCGCGTTATGCTTGGTACAGTGGGTTATATTTTAAGTGCATTTGGCTATGCGCTGTTGGTGTTATTGTTACTAACGGTACGTAAATCAGGCTTAGCAAAATATCTGTTAATTTTAGCTGCAGGGGCCACCTGTGTATGGTCGGTTGCCCCTCTCTTAATTAATCCTTACTCGCTGCAAACTATGTTGTTATTCGACAACCTTAAGTACCTGTTTTGGTTGTTGTTTTTGGCTTCTTGTTTAAAAGATAATTTTACCAATCTAATTGAAGTTTTGGCGCGCAAAGAAACTTGGCTGATTCTGGCCTTGCCTTTTACTGCTATTGCTTTGCCCTTTATGGGGGTTGCCATACAGTCTTGGCAATTTGTAATACAAACCTGCATTGCCCTACAAGTTTTGGTATTGCTCGAACTGATATATCGTCAAGCTGGCGAAAATAGATGGGCATTAAAACCATTAGTGTTATTTTTAGCCATTACCAGTGTGTTTGAGTTTGTTACTTTTGCCAATGCCTTAATGGTGGGGCAAATTCACCTGCATTATATTGCCGCTCGCGGTTATATCTATTTTGCCTTGCTGCCTTTTTTAGTATTAGCCATAAGGCGTGTTAAAAACTGGGGCGTAGAGATCTATATTTCTCGCGATATAGTCATGCACAGCACCTTACTCTTGGTGGCCGGTGGATACTTATTAGTGATGGCCTTATTAGGCTATGCAGTTAAGTACTTTGGAGGACAGTGGGGCGCCACCATACAAATTATTTTAATTGCGCTGTCGTTGGCCTTGTTAATTACCTTGTTTTTGTCTTTAAGTTTTCGCACCAAGATTAAGGTATTCATAACTAAGCACTTTTTTGCCAATCAGTTTGATTATCGGCACGAATGGTTAAAGTTAACTCATTGTTTAGATGCAAAAGACTCACAAGCTAATCCTTACTCCACAGCGTTAAAAGGTTTTATGCAGGCCATTGATTATCAATCTGGTTGTTTTATTCAATGTACTGGCGATAAGTTAAAAATCTTGGCTGATGTAGACAAAGCCCAATTAAGTGAAGATGAACAAAGTGTACTGTTAACCTTTAGCGCCTTTTTTAAGCAAAAAAATTGGATTATTGATGTAGAAGAGTTAAGAACCAAACCTTACATTTACGAAGAGCTTAAAATTAATCACGGTTTGTTAAATAGTCTGTCGTTTCAATTGGTGTTGCCAATATACAAAGATGAGCAAATCTGGGGCATGGTGTTAATGCAAGGGTCAGATAATACCAGTAAAAAGCTGAACTGGGAGTTGCGAGATTATTTAACTGCAGTCAATGCTCAGGTATCTAACTTTTTATTTCACCACCAAGCCGCAGAAGAGTTAGCCGAAAACGCCCAGTTTGCCGCCTTTACTCGAATGTCGGCCTTTGTGGTGCATGATCTAAAAAACGTGTTAGCGCAAATTGATTTAATTTTATGTAATGCCCAGCAACATAAAAATAATCCTGAGTTTATTGATGATACTTTTGAAACTCTGCATCACACTAAAGCTAGAATGGATAAAATGCTGCGCCAATTAACCGAAAAAGAAACTTTGCAAGATGGCGCCGAAAGTTTAGTGTCCTTGCCCGATTGTATTGAACAAGTCATAGAGCAGCGTTGTGCGTCGTTTTTGCCTAAACCCCAAATACGAGTGACATCTCACACCCCAGTGGTGTTAGATAAAGACAAATTCAGTAATGTTATTTATCATTTAATCAGTAATGCTCAGCAAGCTACAGCAGATGATGGCAGTATTGAGGTAGAATTAGGGTTGTCAGTAGATGAAAAGTCTATGCAAATTAATATCATTGATTCTGGCTGCGGCATGAGTGAAGAGTTTATAAATACTCGATTATTTAAACCTTTTGATACCACTAAAGGCAACGCAGGCATGGGCATAGGCGCCTTTGATGCCAAAGCCTATATGGAAAAAATTGGTGGCCAACTCTTGGTAAAAAGCACAGAACAACAAGGCACAACTTTTACATTAATAGTGCCAACCAACTAAGAACAATAAGGGTAAAATTTCATGGATAAGATATTAGTCGTAGATGACGATTTAGGGATTCAAAAACAATTAAAGTGGAGTTTTAGTGGTTATGAGGTCGTCTTTGCTGAAGATAGAACCTCAGCCATAGCTCAACTCAGACGCTTTGAGCCTAAAGTTGTTACCTTAGATTTAGGTTTACCTCCTGATCCCAGTAATGCCAGTGAAGGCCTGGCTACCCTAGAAGAAATTTTAGCCTTAGCCCCACAAACTAAAGTCATAGTGGTAACAGGCAATAATGATAAAAAGAATGCCCTTAAAGCCATAGGTTTAGGCGCATACGACTTTTACCAAAAGCCCATAGATTCAGATACCATCCAAATTTTGGTTAGCCGTGCAATCAACTTATTTGATCTGGAAAAAGAAAACCGTCATTTAGCTGAAGTCGCCCCAGCCATGGATCGAATCATTGGCCAAAGTGAAGGTATTTTAAGTGCCAGTAAAAAAGCCGAACGAATCGCGCAAACCGACATTAGTACTTTGTTATTAGGTGAAAGTGGCACAGGCAAAGAAGTATTTGCTCGCAGTATTCACGAACACAGCTTACGTAAAGACAAACCTTTTGTGGCCATAAACTGTGCCTCTATTCCAGAAAACTTATTAGAAAGTGAATTATTTGGCTACGAAAAAGGTGCCTTTACCGGCGCTAATAAAACCACTCCAGGAAAAATTGAGTCGGCGCAAAATGGCACCTTATTTTTAGATGAAATAGGGGATATGCCCATAGGTTTACAAGCAAAAATGCTACGCTTTTTACAAGAAAGGGTGATTGAACGCATAGGTGGGCGCAACGAAATTCCAGTAAATATACGGGTGATTTGTGCAACCCATAGAGACATACCCGCTATGGTAGCTGAACAAAGTTTTAGAGAAGATTTGTTTTATCGTATAGGTGAAATTAGCATCCTTATTCCGCCGCTAAGAGAGCGTGATAACGATGTAGTGTTATTAGCCAAAACCTTTTTAAGTCAATATAACCAAGAGTTTAAGACTAAGTTAAAAGGCTTTAGTGATGCCGCTATCAAAGCCATGAAGCAACATCCATGGCCAGGCAATATCCGCGAATTGCAAAACAAATTAAAATCAGCGGTGATCATGGCCGAAGGCACCCATATTCAAGCCGAAGACTTAAGTCTAACTATTCAAGATGACATGCCAAGTATGGAAAGCTTAAATTTAAGAGAAGTACGCGAACAAGCTGAGAGCCGAGCCATACGCAATGCCTTTTTAGTGGCTGAGAAAAATATGTCAAAAACGGCAGAGTTATTAGGCGTGACTCGTCCGACTTTGTACTCATTGATTGAAAAATATCACTTAGAAGACATCAAAACTGGCGCTTAGTGATTTTGGCGTTTTCTCTAAAAGCCTGTTCTAAAGCAATCTTAGGGTTACTTTGGTTATTGGTTTTTTGGGGCCTGGGGTTAGGGTTAAGCCAAGTTATTGCGTTGCCTCCAGCTTTGCTGGGCTTGTTGTTACTTTTTGCTACTTTGTTAGTTTTAGGTCGTGTTCCCCAGCCCTTAATGTTGGTGAGCCAATTCTGTTTACGTCATTTATCGTTATTTTTTATTGCCCCTTTATTAGCAGCGGGCTACTACTTTGAGCAATTAGCAGACAGGTGGTGGCTGTTTGCAGTGGCTATCGCATTCAGTACTTTTTTAAGTTTGTTGCTGACCGCTTGGTTGGCTAAAAAAATGCGGGTGGGGGCTTTGCCCCAAGCCACATCACAAAAGTCCAAACATGATTGAGCTTCAACAGACTATGTTTGAATTATTAACTTATGTTGGGGTGGTTGGGGCCACGCTAGGTGCCTACTTGTTGGCACTGGTATTGTTTAGTTGGCTGCAAAAAAACTTGCTGTTTCATCCCATATTGTTAGCCGCAGGGCTAATCATTGCCATGCTGTATTTGTTTGGGCTGCCATTGCACAGCTATCAAAACTATATGCAACCTTTAGCATGGTTATTAGGTCCGGTAACTGTCGCCTTAGCTGTACCTTTATTTCAGCAATTTAAAACTCTTGCGCATACAGGCAGTGCCAACCTAGTGGTGATTATAAGTGGGGGTATTTTGGCGCCGCTAAGCGCCATTTGCCTATTGTGGCTCTTGGGCTTTGCCCCCAGCGAATTAGGCTCGGTTTTGACTAAATCTATCACTACACCCTTGGCTATGGATACCGCAAGTCTAGTGGGTGGAATACCAGAGTTTGCCGCAGCTATTGTGATTTTTACTGGATTGATTGGGGTATTGTTTAGTCGGCTGGTATTTAAACTAACTGGTTGTCATAGTCCCGAAGCTCAGGGCTTATCCCTAGGCATCATTGCCCATGCCATAGGCACCGCTCATGCACAGCAACTAGGCTCAAAAGCTGTGGCATTTGCGACTTTAGCCTTATGTATTAATGGCGTACTCACTGCCACTATTTTATCTATCATGTTTTATTGGTTAAATTAATCTGGGTTGCCAAGAAATTGGCGTGTGGTTGGTATACTTAGTGCATGTTATATAAACATTTTTTGATTTTTATAAGCTAAATTTAACAAACTATGACTGCCATACACTCTTTGATCATTAGAATAAGTGCGATGTTGCTCTTGTTAGGCTGTTCGGGCGGTGGCCTAGAAAATGACTCGACAACACCCACTCCTAAAGTGCTAGTTAATATTGGTGCAGCTAAAACGGTTAACGAACAAAGTTTGGTAACTTTGTCTGCTCAGGCCAGTGGCCAAACCGAGGAGCTAAGCTATGCATGGCGCGCCAGCCCGACGTTAGCCATAGAGCAAGAAGATCCCAGTGTTGGCATTGCTACTTTTATTGCCCCTGTCACCACTGAAACTCTGACTTATACCATCACAGTGACAGTCACAGACTCAGAGGGTAATCAGGGGAGCGACTCTGCAATTTACACGATTTTGCCAGTTAATATTCCCCCAGAAGCCATAGTGCAAGTACAACAATATCCGGGGCTAGCGAAAAATCAGTTTCCAGCGGGTTACGAAGTCACTTTAAATGGTATGCAAAGTAAAGATGACGATCCAATCGATGAAAATGTGCCTATAGTGGCCTATAACTGGCAACAAACCGCCGGAGAAGAGGTATTAAATGGCATTAGCACACAGGGCGATAGTCTAGCCTTTTTTACTCCAGTTTTAGAGGTTGCCAGTAGTATAACTATCAGTTTAACTGTCACAGATGCCGAAGGTGCTGAAGATACCGAATTTGTCACCTTAACGGTTCAAAGTGCCGCCGAGACTTTACCAGAGGTCAATGCTGGGGTTGATCATAATGTGTTTTCAGGTGAAAGCATTAACTTAAATGGGCAAGCCAGTACCACTGTGCCTGCCGCCCAGCCTCTAAATTATTTGTGGCTGAATGACTCAGAAACCGACCCTCAAATTGAAGATCTCAATGCCTTACAAACTGTGGCCGTGGCCCCAGCCGTTAGCAGTGCAGAGTTAATTACCTTTACCCTTAGGGTGACAGACGCCCAAGGCAATAGAGTAGACGATGAAATAACAGTGACAGTAAGGCCTTTACCTATTCAACCCATCAATGATACTGGGGTCATTCAACAAGCTACAGATACACAAATACTTAGTGCTTATCAAGCCGATTACCCTGGCCAAGACGGGCAGCGTGGGCAAGATATAATTCATCAAAATGGCTTATCAGAAAAAGCCGGCCGTGGTGCGAATGGCTTTGATTTTACTCGCCTTGATGAAAGCGGAGATGAAGTTGATGATGAAGAAAACCTATGGCACTGTGTGCGCGATAATATCACTGGGCTAATTTGGGAAGTGAAAACTGCTCCCACTAGCTCTGATTTACACAGTAATAATGCCACTTACGAATGGTATCAAATATTAGCTAACGGCGAGCAATCGGGAGATTTCTCTGGAAGCAATGGCAGTTGTTCATTAAATAATTGCCAAACTAAAGCCTTAATCGATCAGGTTAATCAACAAGGCTTATGTAACTTTCGCGATTGGCGCTTACCTACCCATAACGAACTTCTATCTATAGTGCATTTGGGTCAAAGTTCTGGGCCAATGATAGACACAGATTATTTTCCTAATACCGCGAATGGGTTAACTGCACCTATTTGGTACTGGACTCAAAACGAAAGTGCAGACGGTATGGCAAATGGTCAAGCGCATAACGCTTGGGCCATTGACTTTGCCACAGGCAATGACAACTTTTTAAATAAATCCACTGCAGCAAGAGTGCGCTTGGTTAGGGCAGGGCGATGATATGAAAACTTTATTATGGCTAACCTTAGCGTTTTCAACTTGGGCACAAAGCCAAACCTGTTTAACCGATTATGATCCCAACCTGTTAACTAAGTTTGTGGAAAACGGCGATGGAACAGTAACAGATACAGAATTAGGCTTAGTTTGGATGCAATGTAGCTTAGGCCAAACCTGGCAGAATGATACCTGCGAAGGTGATGCTAGCGAACTGACTTGGCAACAAGCGCTGATAAGTGCCCATGGTTTTACCTATGCAGGGCAAACTGGTTGGCGAGTGCCCAATGTTAAAGAGTTGGCCAGTTTAACAGATCATGCGTGCGTAAGGCCGGCCATTAACACTGTGGTTTTTCCGAATACCAGCTCAGACGATTATTGGACTTCTACCCCTTCGGTGATAGATCCAAACAGAGCTTGGGTGGTGGCATTTTTTAATAGCAGTAATTCGTTAAAAGAAAAACGCTTGTTTGTATTTACTCGTTTAGTCAGAACCGCAGATTAACTTATGTTTTATTCGACTTATCTGATTGGCACTTGCATTTTGGCGGTTTAAAGGCAGACTAGCTTTGAATTCTTAGCTCTCGGATTTATATGCGCGTTATTTTATTTACCTGGTTATTATTTAGCACTTTGTATAGTGCCTCTGCTTTAGCTAAATCTAGCTGTGAAGTGGCACTAAATTATGGTGTGGTAGTAACCGACAAACAAATTCGAGTGTTGGCCGAAAAAGGTCGAACTGTGTATCAAATTAACCATCCGCATCAGTTGATGGTAAAAGGCCATTGGATCACCCTTACCCCAGAGCAAGAACAAGATCTGGCTGAGTTATCAGCCGGTATTCACCAAGTTGTGCCAAAAATGATTTTGTTGGCTAATGAAGGGGTAGAGGTTGCAGTAGAAACCATCAAACAAGTTTATGGCGGTTTAGTAAAAGACGACAAAAGCCAGAAAAAACTACAAAAGTCTTTAGAGCGCGTGCAAATGAGCGTGCGTGAAAAATTTATTCGAGCCAACGACAATTTTTATATGGGGCCAGGAAGCTTAGAGCAAGTTAATGATCTGGTAGACAGAGAATTAGAAGAGCAACTAGAAGAAGCCATAAGTACCTCAGTGGGTGGCATTTTATCTGCTATTGGTGGCTTAGTGGCAAATGGCGAAGGCAGCGAAGAAAAAATTAATGCCATAGCTCAACACTTAGAGACTATGGGTGAAGAGCTTGGCCAGTCGGTTGGCCCTAAAGCTGAAACGCTAAAACTAAAAGTAGAGTGGTTCTGTAATAAATTCAAAGAGTTAGATAAGCTAGAAGACAAGCTAAGAGGCTCGGTTAAAGAACTACGAGATTATAACGTGTTAATTACTGGCACTAACGCTTATATGAGTGAATAGCTGCTATCTTGCAGCAATATTCACCCTCTATTCACCTCAAGCAACTGTTACTGCTCTGGTAAGTACACTTGTACTTCCACTTCTACCATCACACTAGGTTCGTAAAGACGGCTGATTTGAATCCAACTGGCTGCTGGATATTGATTGGATTTAAAAAATGCTTTACGTACAGCACTGGCTTTTTTTAAGGCTGGCATGTCTGTGGTATACACCACCTCTTTTACTATATGACTGGTATCGGCATTGTAGTCTTGTAAAATTTTGCTGATTTTTGCATAGACATTATGGACTTGCTCTGGCATATCTTTACCGCCAGCCACTACCCCAGACAGGTACAAATTGCGGCCCTGTTGCACCACTTGGGCGTAACCAATTTCGGTTTCCCATTTTGAGTAATACTTGCGTTCTAACTCTGAATTTGCCAAAGCGTGAGAGCTAAGGCTCAAAGTCAGCAGTAAATTGCCGATCAAAAAAACTAAAGACAGTTGCATATTTATCCCTTAAAAGCAGTTAAGTGCTTGCCAGTATAGTCAAAATTTAGTGCAACAAAACCCTAACGTTATTGACTAAACCATCATTTCTAACAAGGTATTAAGATAACGTCTGCCTAAAGGCGTAACTTGCCAATGCTCAGCGGTTTCTGTGAGCAAGCCCTTTTCTCGAGCTTTGGCTAAATTGCTGTTGGTATAGGCATCTAGGGCTAAGCCTGTAAAATCTTGGTAATCGGTTTTAGGGCAAGGCTCAACTAACCTAAATCTATTCATAAAAAACTCAAAGGGTAGATCTGCATCTTGAACCACTTTAGATGAGTCAGTGTAGGCGCGGGTGAAATCCATATAACCTTTAGGGTGTTTGACTTTGACTGTGCGAATAATTTGCTGTTTGTCTGCTAGAGTGATTTTGCCATGTGCCCCACAGCCAATACCTAAATAATCACCAAAACGCCAATAATTGAGGTTGTGCAAACATTGTTGTCCAGGCTGGCTATAAGCCGATATTTCGTATTGCTCAAAACCTGCTTGCCTTAACAAAGTATCCCCTTGCTCTTGAATATCCCAAAGCATGTCATCTGCCGGTAATGTAGGCGGTTTAGAATGAAATTGGGTGTTGGGTTCAATAGTAAGTTGATACCAAGATAAATGAGGCGGCTTTTGACTAATGGCGGTTTGTAAATCAAAGAGCGCGTCTTCTAAGCTTTGTTTAGGCAAACCATGCATAAGATCAAGGTTAAAGCTATTCAAGCCAATTTTACTGGCTAAAGCTGTTGCTTTAAGTGCTTGATTGTCATCGTGAATACGCCCTAAAGCAGTGAGCTTGTCAGGCTGAAAACTTTGCACTCCTATGGAAATTCGATTTACCCCAGCTGCAACAAAATCGGCAAACTTCTGACTTTCAATAGTGCCAGGATTGGCTTCCATGGTAATTTCAGCATCTGCTTTAAGGTTAACCCGCTGTTTGACTCCAGTAAGTATGGTTTTGATGCCCTCGGCTGAAAATAAACTTGGGGTGCCGCCGCCAATAAAAATACTGTGGATCTGTCTGTCGCCAACCAATTTTGCATCTTCGGCTAAGTCATCGAGTAAATGGTTAATGTATTCTTGTTCGGGCAGATTTTGTTGCTTTTGGCCATGGGAGTTAAAGTCACAATAAGGGCACTTTTGTACACACCAAGGAATATGAATATACAGGGATAAAGGAGGCAGCCTCAGTGGCACAGCAGCAGACAAAGTCTAGCTCGCTTGCTGTTGTAATTGAGCCAACATCAATTTTAAGGCTTTACCTCTGTGGCTAAGCTGGTTTTTTTCTTGAGCTGTGAGTTGTGCAGAACTGCAATTTTGTTCGGGCAGCCAAAACACAGGGTCGTAACCAAAGCCATTATCACCTAGTTGTTGAGTGGTAATTTTACCTTGCCAGTTTCCCTGACAAATAATAGGAGTGGGATCATCGGCATGACGCATATACACCAATACACAGTAAAATTGCGCAGTACGTTGTGATTCTGGAACCTCTGCCATTTGCGCTAAAAGTTTCACTATGTTGCTTTGGTCTGTGGCATCTTGGCCAGCATAACGTGCCGAATAGACACCAGGCGCCCCACCTAATGCATCAACCGCTAAGCCCGAATCGTCGGCCATTGCGGGTAGGCCAGTTTGTTTGGCCGCATGACGGGCTTTAATAATGGCGTTTTCTACAAAAGTGCTACCGGTTTCTGCTACCTCAGACACTGAAAAATTACTTTGTGCTAATACTTCAATGCCTAGGCCTTGCAGTATATTGGCCATTTCTTTGACTTTGCCTGGATTGCCTGTGGCTAAGACTAATTTATTGGGAAGCTTTGCATTCAACATTTATGCTTTAGGTCCTCGGCCTTTTTTCTTATGCTTTTTTACTTTCGCTTGACGCTTGGCTTTTAATTGCGTCTTTTTAGTTTTGGTGCTGACTTTTTTCTTTGTAGGCGGTTTAGCTTCTTTATTTTGCGGACGTAAATCAGCAATAATCCGGCGTTTTAACGCTTGTTTAGTGTAACGTTCAATTTTTGGCACTATGGCAATATCATGTGCTTCAACTAAAGAAATTGCTGTGCCTTTATTTCCAGCTCGCCCTGTACGGCCTATGCGGTGCACATATACATCAGCGGTACGAGGCATGTCGTAATTGATCACATGGCTGATGTTATCAACATCTATGCCCCGTGCTGCTACATCAGTTGCGACTAATATTTTTACTTCGCCGGTACGGAATTTTTCCATAGCAGCATTACGTTTATCTTGTGGCATTTCACCTTGCAGCCAGCAACATTCAATCCCCTCGGAGTTTAGTTGGCCTACTAAGGTTGCTAAACGTTCTCGGGTTTTGACAAAGACTATTGCGGTTTCAACTTGCTGTTTAAGAATATGGGTGAGCAAGGCTAGTTTGTGATTGGCGTTGTCGGCTAAGTGGATCCACTGATGGATCACGCCTTTTTCTTTACGACTAGAGTCAGCTTCAAGAGTAACGGGTTCGTTTAATAAATCCCCAGCAAAGCGCTCAATGCCTTTGCCTTCTAAGGTGGCCGAAAACAACATGCTCTGTTTGCGCCAGCGCGCTTCTGCGGCAATTTGATTAACTACCGCTGAAAATCCCATATCTAGCATACGGTCGGCTTCGTCTAAAATTAAGCACTCTATGTCGCGGCAATCAAAGCTTTCTTTTTCGATATGTTCAAACAAGCGCCCTGGGGTCGCCACCAAAATGTCGAGATTTTTTTCTAATAAGTCGCGGTCAGTGCCGTAGTTTATTCCACCGGTAATAACCCCACAGGCAATGTGCGGCAAGTATTTGCTGATGGCCTTGGCTTGCTCAAATATTTGCAAAGCCAATTCACGGGTTGGGGTAAGAATTAATATTCGGGTTGAGCCAGGCTGTCGCCTAGGATAATCCAATAAAAATTGACAGGCAGGTAATAAAAACGCGGCGGTTTTACCTGTGCCTGTTGGCGCTGAAGCTAAAATATCTTTGCCATTCATCGCTTCGGGAATAACCAGCGATTGAATGCTAGTGGGACTTTTATAACCTAAGTCTACCACCGCGCGGATTAAATCATCGTCTAGTTCTAATTGTTCAAACATCTAAATATAAGCCCTGTTTATTCGTTGGCTTGGGAATTGTAGGGGATTATAAAGCAGTGACAGAGAATTGCTTAAGCATTTTTAACATAGTCTGACTAATCCCGCTTTTTTCATCTGGCAGATCCTGAGTCTTCGCTAACCAGCCTAACTTATTTCTACTTTGCATCTTAATGAGAATTGTTATCATTTGTATTTACAATTGGTTTTTGCTTAGTTATGCTTGCTGCGAACATTCACCATTAACCTTATCCACGGGATTTTTTACACTATGTCAGGTAAAACACACACACATAACAGCTTAGGTTCAAAAGCACTCTTTACCACTTTGGCCTTTACCTTAGGGCAAGCCAATGCCGAAGTGTTGGCAGAAAACTGCGAGGAAAACAATACAGAATGCAGTGCGCAAGCCATTGAACTCATCAAAGTACACGGGGTTAAACATTCTTTATACAATGTGAAAAATTCGGGTGATCTGCGCCGGGTGGCAGAGCTAAAAGATACGCCGCAAACTATAACGGTATTAACCAAAGATCAGATTATTGAATCGGGTAAAAACGATCTTAAACAGATTCTTGCAGCGCAAGCAGGAGTGACACTAGGTACAGGTGAGAATGGTAATGCCTTTGGTGACCGTTATATTATTCGGGGTCACGAAGCCCGCTCAGATGTATTTGTTGATGGATTACGCGACCCTGGCATGACAACCAGAGAGAGTTTTGCCAGTGAACAAATTGAAATTACTAAAGGACCTAGTTCGACTTTTGCTGGACGTGGCTCGTCGGGGGGGGCGGTCAACAGTATCACTAAAAAGGCCTCTACTGCTTATGATTTTGGGCGAGTTGATGCCAGTATAGGAACAGATGAACATCACAGATTAGTATTAGATTACAACACCCCGGTCAGCACTAATTTTGCCACACGAATTAATTTGCTTAGCACTCAAGAGCAAGCGCCTAATAGAGAAAATATTAGTAGAAGTCGAGATGGTTTGCTGTTGTCTGGTCTGTACGACAACCTTGATGATCTTAGAGTTTACACTGACTTTTATTACTTAAAAGCCCAAGACACCCCAGATTTAGGTAGCTATTTTGACCAAGCTAGCCGCTCTGCAGTAGCAGATATTCCTGTGTATGCCCAACAAGAAGACTTTTTAGACTCAGAAGTGTGGGCATTTACAGTGCGCAGTGAATATCAAATCAATGACAATTTAAAATTTTACAACGCCACCCGTTTGGGTAAAACCTCAAATGGCTACCTATCAACAGGCGCAATAGGAACAGTACGAGCAGATGAAGACCCCATTGCCCCAGGTCAAAATACTATCAGTCTAAGTACTCACCAAGGCTGGCAAGAGGTTGATTATTTTGCCTCGCAATTTAACCTGTTTTGGGATCTTAGCCACAACCAAGTTGAGCACCAAATATTAGTGGGGGCAGAGTTTAGCGATGAGCAAGTAAATAACGGTGTGTATAACCTTAATTATACTCAAGCGAGTAACTGCTTGACCTCTGGTCGGCGTGGTGTGAGTGCTAGTTATTGTTTGCTTGATGGGGCAGGTGAGCTCTACCCAAATGCCCAATCGTTAATGGGGCGCGAGTTTAGCCAAGGGGATTCTGATGCCTTGTTCTCAGCCAAAACCATTGCAGCTTATGTTATGGACACCATTACTTTTAATCAAGACTGGCAAGCTTTTGTGGGGTTACGCATAGACAATATTGATTACAGCAATGATGTCGTCAGTCGAGGTGATGCACTTAGTTATGCCTATAGAGATAACTTTTATAATGGCCATTTGGGTGTAGTTTACCGTTTGTCAGATGACGCTAATCTGTATGCGACTTATTCAACTGCCACCAATATTAATGGAGGGGAATCTGATTTAGGAGCCAATTGTGGATACGGTGGATTGTGTGGTGATCCAGAGCAAGCCGCTCTAGCTGATCCTGAAACGGTAGAAAATATTGAGCTAGGCACTAAATGGTCGGTATTAGACGAGCAGCTGTTTATTGCCGCAGCAGTATTTCAAACTACTAAGTCTGATGTGATGGAAAGTGTAGGCGATGCTTATTCTACTCTGGGTACCTTAAACACAGGTAAAAATCGGGTAACCGGCCTTGAGTTGGCAATGAATGGCAATCTTACCGACAAGCTAAGTTTGCAAATAAGCGCCGCAACTATGCAATCTGAAGTATTAGATTCAGTTGAAGCCAGTAATATTGGCTTAGCGTTAAGTAATTTTGCCGATAAAAGTTTTTATACTCAATTACGTTATCAACTTAGCCAAGATTTGGCGGTAGGCGGAGATTATACCTACAAGAGCGAAATCTATGGTGGGCAACCCGATACCGCTGCGTCTTATAATGCCGAATTGGGCGATTACAGCATAGTGGTGCCAAGTTATGCAGTGGTGAACCTGTTTGCTAATTACACTTTATCTGATGCAACCACATTAAGATTAAACCTAGGCAATGTAGCTGATACCGAATATTGGACTGCTGCTTACCGTTCGGGGGCTTTTATGTATTTGGGCGATGGGCGCTCGGTAAAAGCCTCGATTACCTACGAATTTTAATCTATTAAGGAGTATTACCATGGTCTTGATTGAGCAGCTTTTATCTAAACCACAAGTGCAAACTTTTCGTAAAGCACTGAATCAAGTGCCATGGCAACAAGGAGCAAGTACAGCCATGGGCATGGCGGCAGCGGTTAAACAAAATGCGCAAGCCGATCCCCAAGCGCAACAGGTTAAGCAGCTGACTAATGATTTACTGGGGATCTTTGGGCAAACCCCTAAATTAATGTCGGCGGCCCTGCCGCATAAAATTTTTCCGCCATGTTTTAATCGTTATTGCCAAGATCAAACCTATGGGTTTCATGTGGATGCCGCCATAATGCGCATGCCTCACAATCAAGAGGTTTTGCGTTCAGATTTGTCTATGACGGTTTTTTTATCTGAAACAGACGAATATCAAGGAGGCGAACTGATAATACAAACTGAGTTTGGTAAGCAAAAAGTAAAGTTAGCGGCTGGGGATGCGGTGTTATATCCGTCTAGTAGTTTGCATAAAGTGACGCCAGTCACTCAAGGACAAAGAATAGCAGCCATTAGCTGGATCCAAAGTTTAGTGCCCGACAGTTTTATGCGTCAGACTTTGTATGAACTTGATCAAAGCATACAAGCTTTATCGCAAAATTCGGCCACTGACCGCGAACAACTCGACAAGTTACATCAGGTTTATCACAATTTAATTCGACAACAATCACAGGTATAAAAGATGGTATGGGCCAAAAATTATAAGCTAAATCTATTTTTTCACGGCGCTTTATTGTGGCTAACTTTATGGCTTGCTTGTATGAGCGCGCCAAGTTTGGCTCAGGTTGATCCTGCTTGGCTAAAAAGTTGGCAAATCTCTGTGGCAAACCGCCCAGCAACACTAAGTTCTAACGCACAGATGACAACAGCTAATGAGCCAGGTGCGACTTTTATAATTAATGGCCAAGTGTTTAATCCCGACGGTCAAACCCCTGCCGCAGGTGTGTTAGTGCTGGCTTACCATAGAGACCAAGCCGGCTTTGATTTTGGCAAGGGTGATAAGCGCACCAATAGTTGGCGAATTCAGGCTTGGGTAAAAACCGATGAACAGGGCAGGTTTAAGTTAACTAGCATTCGTCCAGGAACAGATCATTTAGGCCGCGAAGCAGCGCATATTCATTTTACCATTGAGTCAGAAAAGTATGGCCGCCAATGGTTACCCACAGTGTATTTAGCTGACGATCCTATTATTACCCCAAAACTTATTAATCAATCTAAGCAATATGGCAGGTTTGCTAACGTGCTTGAAGTAAATAAACACCAACAAAGCCAACAGCTTAAGCTAAATTTACGTTTAAAAGCCGAGCCTGACTTTTAAGCCTAAGCAATAAAGGTTAGCGCCCTGCAAACAATGTCTTCACTTTCGTTTATAAATGGAAGCTAAAGGTTACACTCAGGCCAATCCTCAAGCCAAGATAATGCTATTTTTAAAGGCCTAAACTTGATTAATAAAGTCTAGCTAGGCACCATTATTGTTTACCCGCAAGCCTGTGGTAGTGCTTGTGGTGATGACCTTTAAAAATTGGATAAAGATGAAACAGCTGACGCCTAAAACCCAAGCCTTTGATAATTGGATCCGCAAGCAATTTGTGCAACTTAACGATGAGTTAGAGAGCTTATATTTTCAACAAGAAGATAAGGCCAATGTGGCTGGCGTGGGTGATGAGATCAAAACTGAGCTTGAATCTCAAGGGCGTGCGCTTATTAGTGAATTATTAGCCGAAGGAAATACCGATCAAGGCTTTGATAATGCCTTTGATCTGTTAGGCAATGTGGGGTTATTTATGGCGGCTTGTCGTCGTCATGAAATTACCGAGCCTACCCGAGAAACCCATTCTCCTTTGGTTGAGGCGTCGGCCTTAGCTATGCACATTGGTGCATCTATTGGGGTTACCCCGCGTTTTGCGACTGCCCACCTAACCACTCATAATAGTGCGCACAATGGCGTGTATAAACGTTTTACCAGCTTGGCTGATGAAAAGTTATTTGTTGATTACAATACCCGTGGCATTTTAGCCTATAAACGCGCTGCTGATGCTTTATTAAAAATTCAGCCTTTAGGCATTTCACATCCAATGTGTGTTGATTTGTTGGTGGCTTGCCAACAAGCCTTACAGCAAGTCATTGATTCAAATGCGATCTTATTTGAACGCTTAGACGCAGAGCGCTTTTTTTACTGTGTGCGTCCTTATTACAAGCCTTATCGAGTGGGCTCTCAAGTCTTTCGTGGCGCTAATGCTGGGGACTTTGCTGGCATTAATGTGATAGATATGCAGTTGGGCTTATGTGTGGCCAATGATCCTGACTATTCACAATTGTTGGTGGATAAATTTTTGTACATGATGCCAGAAGATCAAACTCTGTTACGTGATTGCATGCGCCGTGAAAGCTTAATGAATAAGTTTTTAGCGGCGCAAGATCAAAGCGACCAAGAATGGTACCAAACCAATCTAACTGAATTTTTGAAAGCCTGTGAATTACATGGAGAAACCGCTGATCAGCATCATGAACAATTGGTTAATAAATATATAACTCAACCCTCTAATGCCTTATCGCAAGTTCATTTAAATACAGTCACAGCCAGTGGTCCACCCTTATCTGCCTTATTAAGTGGATTAGAAAAACTGAAAGATAAACGCATGGCTAATCCTCGCCAAGACATATTAACCCGCTTTGAGGATATTCAGCGTTTAAAAGCGAGCCTAAAATGAATTCAATAGCTGCTGTTAACCCATTTAAAGGGGATTTTAGTTTACCTGCACAAGGTAGTTATTTATTAAATCATTCTGTGGGGCGTCCACTAAAAAGTGCCGAATCGCATTTTTTAAGCCATTATTTTTCACCATGGCAGCAAGGTAATACCGAACCTTGGCAAGACTGGTTAAGCCATATCGAAGTTTTTCAACAACAACTGGCTAAATTATTTAATCATCAAGGGCAGTATTTTTGTCCACAAAGCAATTTATCCAGTGGGTTGTGCAAATTATTGCAAGCACATACTAGGTTTCAGCAGTCTGCTTGCCAAATATTAATGAGCGAACAAGACTTTCCGAGCATGGGCTTTGCTGTGCAACAAGCTTTGCCACATGCACAAATACACTTTATTCCGTCTGAATATGATATGACAGACATACAAGTGTGGAAGCAATTCATCACTGAACAAATTGATTTAGTTTTTATTAGCCAAGTGTATTCAAATACTGGCCAGCAAGCGCCTGTGCATCAAATAGTGCAAGCTTGCCAAAAACTAGGAGTATTGAGCCTAGTAGATGTTGCCCAATCAGCAGGAATTTTGCCCTTAGATCTCAGCTTGGTTGCCCCAGACTTTATGCTAGGTTCGGCGGTTAAGTGGCTGTGCTCTGGCCCTGGTGCTGCTTATTTATGGGTTCATCCCAAACAGTTAGCCGCTTGTGCACCAAAGGATGTGGGCTGGTTTTCCCATGAAAATCCCTTTGAGTTTGATATTCACAATTTCCGTTTTCACCAAACGGCTCTTAAATTTTGGGGTGGCACCCCTTCTATTGCGCCTTATGTTTTAGCCGCCCATAGCCTGGCTTATTTTAACCAACTACCTACAGAAGCAGTGCGAACACATAATTTACAACTATTGGCGTTGTTACACTCAGCCTTTGCTGAGAATTGTGTTTCACCTAGCTCAGCAGAGCGTTGTAGTGGAACCGCTATATTGCAATTTGGTCAGCAACAAGATGAGGTTCTTGCTGCACTAAAAAAAGCCCATATAGCAGTCGATGCACGTAAATATGGAATACGTGTCTCACCTCATATTTATAACGATAAAGCAGATATAGACCAGCTAATAGCAGTGATTAAATCAATATAATTGTTTAAATGTTACAAATAAGATATTGAAATATATAAACTTTATGGCATAAATTGGCAGCTTAGTTTGAAGTTTGCTTGCGTATTAAAGTAAATACCTTTGAATCTAAAGTACTATTTTTTGCGCAATAAAGTTTTTATATAGTAAAAGTCCATGTTGAAGTTGGTATAAATTATGTTGGTGAATAATCTATCTAGGCGCTCGCCTATTAAAAGGCAATCGGGCTTTACCCTAATTGAACTTATTATAGTGATAGTTTTGTTAGGGGTGTTATCAGTAACTGCCGCTCCCAAATTTATTGATTTAACTAGTGATGCGCATATTTCTGTTAGTAAAGCCACAGCAGCGGCTTTTAAAAGTGCGGTGAAATTAGTTAATTCTGTGTACAGAATCCGTCAAACTACTCCTATTCAGGTGGTAGGTGGAACTGTGAATATAGACACCACTACAGGATACCCAACTGGCAGCGGCAGTGGGGCACAATTTTGCGTGAATTTGTGGAATGATTTATTAGCCAATGCTGAGCCTGTAACGGGGCAAACTAATCCAAGTGCAACTTTAACTGAAGGTTGGAACTCCTTTGGCAATTCTTCAGCTTGTTCTTATGGCAAAAAGTTCGAAGACAAAACTTTTGGCAGTGGTGACTTGCCGCATTTTGTATATTACATTCAAGATGTAAGTTCATTTAACTTTAATGGTCAAATCTATGGCGGCAAAGCCGGTGAGGTTCAACTATTTAATATGTAGATGCTTAGGTCTATAAAAGAGTTTAAACAACAAGAGGCGGTATTTACCGCCTCTTTTTTTTGCCGTTAAAACTTTAAATGATTAGTCGCTGGTGGGGTTGAGTAAAACAGGTGGTTGCTTAAAGCCTAAAGCCCGCATTCGCGGCAGTTGTGACTGTGCATCCCCCACTACTAGCCAAATCATCTGGTTAACATCTAAATATTGTGTAGCCAATTGTTTAACCTGTTTAACTGTGATGTTTTTTACAATTTGTTCACGGCTTTTAACGTAATCATGTGGCCAATTGTACTTGCTGATATTGTCTAACAATCCAAGTTTGGCATTGGCGGTTTCAAAGGCCCTAGCGTTGCTTTTAATTAAATAACTTTGGCTAGTTGCCAGATCTTGTTGGGTATAATTACTCGGATATTTTTCAACTATTTGTTTAATTAGTTCGGCTGATTCTAAGGTCACATTGGAGCGTACCTGAGTAAAAATTTGAAATGGCCCCGGGCTGTGACTTCCTGAAAAGCCAGAAAAAATACCATAGGTATAACCTTTGCCTTCGCGTAAACTTTGGGTAAGTTGAGACGCAAAGCCGCCTCCTCCTAGTATGTAGTTCATTATGCTAGCAGGGTAAAAATCTGGTGCGGTAGCTGCTAGGGCAGGGTAACCAATAGTTAGCACACTTTGTTTGGCACCAGGTACATCGTAAAAGTAGACAGTGGCCGGTTTTGCCATGTTGTAGCTAGGCAAGGTAGGTAGCTTAACTTGAGTGGCTTTCCATTCGGTTTTTAACTTAGCAAGCTGAGCTAAAGCAGAGGCTTTATCTAAGGCCCCAACAATATGAATACGGCTAAGTGATGGTGAAAGGTTTTGCGCATAAAAGTGCTGTAAATCTGCCAGCTCTATGTTTTGTACAGAGCTCAGAGTACCTAAAATATTTTGCGCTTTTATATGTTTTTCGCCATACAGAAGTTGCTTAAATTGTTGACTGGCAATCTGTCTGGGAGAAGCTTGTTGTTGGCGAATTTGTGCCAGTGTTTGTTGTTTTATGGTAGCAAATTCTTGTTTGTCCCACCTAGGTTGTAACAGCATTTCTGTGACTAATTGCATTACTTGAGGGTAATTTTTTACCAAAGCGTTAATTTGAATACGCAGATCTTCTGGGCTGGCTTCAATCTCTATGCTTGCGCCTAATTGTTTGATGGCGTTTTCAAGTTCTACCGCTGTTTTATCTTGGGTGCCGCTAGTTAACATTTGCGCCAGCATATTGGCTAGCCCTGCTTTATTAACAGGCTCTAACAGTTGCCCGCCATCTATCACTATGTCCACATTAACCAAAGGCACTTCATTATTTTCAATACCTAAAATTTGCATCTGGTTTAACTGAGCTTGCCAAATGTGCGGTAACTTAACCTCTGCTTGTTTGCCATAAGGCGGCTCTTGTGAACGGTCAAAGGTAGAAGGGGTTTTGTTATAACTAGCGTTAACATTAGGGTTAACTTGTTGCTCCGCACCTTGCACTACTTGTTCTTCTGTGACCTTAGCTTTAGTTGAACCTTCAACAGCTAGCTCAATTTGCCCTTTAGGTACAAAGCTAGTTATCACTTGGTGTTGATTCTTTATGTATTGGTTATACACACGTTTAACATCTTCTGTAGTAACACTAAGTAAGGCGTTAATTTCTTGAGTTGCATAGCCTGGGTCGCCTTTATAGATGTTGTAATAAGCCAGTTGGGCACCTTTGCCTATTACACTAGAAAGTCGATTATAAAATTGGGTTTCTTGGGTGGCTAAAATACGCGCTAAATCTTGTTCAGATATGCCGTTTTTTTCAAATCTAGCAAAAGCCTGATCTATGCCTTGATTGACCTGATCTAAATCTACCCCAGGGTAAGCGCGAGCAAAAAAGTAAACTTGCCCAGCAAGTTCACTGGTTTGATGGTACATAGACACATTGGGAACCAGTTTTAGTTCTTCAACTAACACCTGATACAAAGGCGAAGATTTGCCTTCTGCTAAGTATTCAAATAACACGTTAAGGGCATATTCATCTTTGTGATATTGCTCAACAGTGGGGTAGACCCGGGTTAATTGGGCAAGTTTGGCAAAGTTGTCTTGGTGATAGCGCTTTTTAGTTTGGCTAAGTTTTACTTGTTGTTTTTTTAGCGGAGTAATAGCTTGGCCAGGTTTAATTTCGGCAAAATACTTTTCTACCCACTTTTTAGCCTGAACAGGATCAAAGTCTCCGGCTAAGGTGAGGGTGACGTTATTTGGCACATACCAACGGCTGAAAAATGATTTTACATCTTGCAAAGTGGCAGCTTGTAAATCTGCTAAGGAGCCAATCACTTGCCAGTGGTAGGGATGATCTTCAGGGTACAGGTTTTGATCTATGACTTGAAAGTTATGTCCATAAGGAGCGTTGTCGCTACTTTGACGCTTTTCGTTTTTAACTACCTGTTTTTCTTTTTCTAACACTGCTTCTGTTACAGTGTTAATAAACCAGCCTAATTTATCGGCTTCGGCCCATAACATTTTTTCTAACGCATCTTTAGGCACAGTTTGTAGATAATTGGTTCTATCGCGTGACGTCGAGCCATTTGCTCCCGATCCGCCAATACGCGCCGACATTTTATCTAGCCCGCCTTTGCCTAAATTTTCTGACTCTAAAAATAATAAATGTTCAAATAAATGTGCAAATCCGGTGCGGCCTGAAACTTCACGTGCTGAGCCTACGTGGGCAGTTAAGTTTACCGCTACCACAGGATCAGAATGATCTAAGTGAAAAACCACCTCTAAACCATTGTCTAAAGTGAATTTTTGATAATTCACACTAAAGTTTGGGTCTTGAGTATTGGCTTGGGCATTAACCAGTTGCAGCAAGGGGCTACATAAAATAACTAGCAGGGATTTGGTAAAATAGCTTTTCATAAGCGAGCTTAAAGGTAGTTGAATAAATTAACCTAAAATAATGACATATTTAGTATTAGGCGAATAGCCTAGAAGTGGCAGCAGCACAAAGGCTTTTGTAACAGAATAAGAATAAAAAGGTCAGGCAATTAAGGCGGTTTAAAGCTGAATCGCCTGATTTAGAAACTTTACTTTATGCGCATTAGGCCAAATGCCACACAAATTACCCCTCCCACCATGCCTAGCCAGGCTTCTATTGGGGTATCACCACTTAACGCGCGGCTTATCTGCGCGCCGGCAGAATCAAAGACATTGTAGCCCCATACTGCTAGTGCTACGCCAATTACAATCAAAACTATGCCTATCAACTTATTATTCATTGGGTTTCCTTTTACATATTTTTTATGCTGACAGCCGCTAGATTGACATAATTTTAAAAAATAATCGATGACCAACTAACCGCCCTAAATTAGTCTGCTTAGAATGAATCCATTTAGCCTATAAAGACTGTGTATGATGAAAATAATGAATATTTGCTGACCTATTGCGCAATATACGTATACTCAAAAATTCGCTTTATTTGTTTAGATTAAGGAAAGTTAAGTGCGGATCAAGTCGCCTACAGGTATTTTGTCTTTGGATAGTATCTTGCCCGAAGAACCTCTATTAATGATGGGGGCAGGGCCTGTGCCTATTCCGGCTAAAGTTGCAGCAGCCAACGGTATAGTCATCAATCACCTTGGCGAAACTATGGCGCAAATAATTGAGCAAGTGAAATTAATGTCGCGCTATGTGTTTCAAACTGAAACTGGACATATTCTTGGTGTAGCAGGGCCGGGCTCGGCAGCAATGGAAATGGCGGTGGCAAACTTAGTTGAACCAGGCGCAAAAGTATTAAGTATTTGTAATGGCTTTTTTAGTAACCGTTTGGCAGAAATGGCCGAGCGGGTTGAGGCCGAGGTAGTACGTGTAGTAGTTGAAGATGGGCAAAGTGCCGATCCTGAAATTGTAAAACAATATATAGTGCAGCATCAGCCGCGAGTGCTAACCATAGTACAGGGGGAAACCTCTAACACTGTGTGTAATAAAGACTTAGCCGCTATTGCTGCGGTCGCCCAAGAACATCATTGCTTGGTGATAGTAGATGCGGTTTGCACCCTAAGTACCATGGAGTTTGATATGGACTTATGGGGCATAGATGCAGTGATTACCGGCGGACAAAAAGGCTTATCTTGTATACCAGGGGTATCTTTGATCGGTTTTTCTGCGAAAGCTTGGCAGCATATTCAAGGTCGCAAAGACCAGTTAAGACATTGGTGCCTAGATGCCAAGTTGGCCGATCAGTTTTGGTACAAAAAGTCTTATCATTACACCGCGCCCGTATCCGGGATTTTAGCCATACATGAAGCTTTACGCTTAGTCTGTAGCGAAACCTTAAAGTGTCGCTTTGATCGTCACTTACGCAGCTCGCAAGCCTTGCAAGCTGGGATAGAAGCCATGGGCCTGGAACTATATGTAAAACCACAAGCCAGATTAAATTCTGTGGTTGGCATTAAAGTGCCAGAGGGTATAGCTGCGCAACAACTTTTAAGCACTATGTCTAAACGTTACAAGGTTGAAATATCTGGCTCTTTTGGTGCCAATATTGTGCGTATAGGGCAAATGGGCGAACAATGCCGAGCGCATAATTTGTTTAGAACCTTGCATGCTTTTGGCGCCAGTTTTAATTTGTTAGGGCAAAAATTAGATTTACCAGCAGGTATGGCGGCCTTGGAAAGTGCACTTGATCAATATGATTTTGTGGATCAAATCTAGGTTAATCACAAAGGCTTTGACTGTGTAAATTGATTCAATACATGAAAAACATCTGCCACATTAACGGGTTTACCTAAACAATGATCAAAGCCAATTTGTTGATATTTATCAATATCTTGCGACATAACGTTGGCAGTTAAAGCGACTATTGGCAGGTCAGGGTGTAAGCTTTTTATAATTTCACAAGCTTGCATCCCGTCCATATTAGGCATTTGAATGTCCATAAAAATAATATCAGGTAATTGCTTTCCAACTATTTCTATGGCTTCTATGCCGTCATTGGCAATATGTATTGTGGCTTGAGTAGGGCTAACTAAAGAATTAAATACTATTTGATTTATCTCATTATCTTCAGCTAATAACAGATTGTAGCCTTGTAAATTGGGCGCCGAAACGTTTGCAGATTCTGCTTCAAGCTTAATCGCATGAGTATTGTCTTTAGCTTTTTTTAGGGGTAATAATAAGTTAAAAGTTGAGCCGTAGTTAACCTTGCTATTGACCGAAATATCTCCGCCCATAAGGTTGGCTAACTGTTTAGCAATAGACAAGCCTAAACCTGTGCCCCCAAAGTGACGAGTGGTAGTTATATCTGCTTGTTCGAAGCGGTTAAAAAGTTTTTCTATTTGTTCTTCAGGAATGCCAATACCTGTATCTTTCACCTGTATAAGTAAATCTTGCTGTTGTTGTTCGACACTAAGGGTGACTTCTCCTTGTTTAGTAAATTTAATGGCATTAGATACTAAATTAACAATAATTTGCCTGATCCTAACAGGATCAATTAACCAATAGGGGTGAAGATCTTTTGCTGGGATAAAACTGAGTTTAATGTTTTTTTGTTCTGCGCTTAGGCTTAATTCATTAATAATAGATTCAAATAACTCGAGTATATTGGTAGGTATTGACTCAAGGCTTATGTTCTTAGATTCAATTTTTGAGAGGTCTAAAATATCATTGATGATATGCAACAAGCTTTTTGAAGAGTTAATCCCCACCTCAACCATAGTTTTTAGTGATTCTGATAAATCTTCGCGTTTTAATACCTGTAATGCCCCTAACACGCCATTCATTGGAGTACGAATTTCATGACTCATATTGGCTAAAAACTGACTTTTGGCAAGGTTGGCATTTTTGGCTTCTTCTAGGGCATTTTCTAAAGCCAGACTTTGTTCTTTTAGCTCGGTGATATCAGATAAGGAACCAGACATTCGAATGGCTTTACCTTGAGCGTTTCTAAGGGCAATGCCGCGCAATCTAAAAAAACGATAATCTTGATTGACGCTAATTCTTAGTTCGCAATCAAAGGAAGCATTTTGCTTAAAATGCGCCAGAATCCCTTGTTTTAATTTAGGGCGATCTTCAGGATGGACTAAGTTCAAAAATAAGTTGTCTTGTTTGGTTAACTTGATCCGCGTGTCTATCTTATGGTCCACCATTTTTAATAACCTGGGAGACAAATAAAGATCTTCGCTTGTAATATTCCAATCCCAAATTCCGTCATGACTGCCTTCTATGGCTAGTTGGTATCTTTCTTCACTTTGTTTAATTCGACTTTCTGATATGGCCAGTTTTTCTAAGGGATTGATTAAAAGCGAACGAATTAAGAAGGCTAACAATAAAAATGCAAATAATGTGGTAGCGGTTAAGGTGCTGCCAATTTGCCAAATATAGTTTTCTTTTTCTGCAAGGATCCTAGCTTTAGAAATATAGAAGTGTACTTGAATAGGGGTATTGGCAACGTCAAACTCTGACACTTGGGTAAAGTTATCTAGGCTAGCTGTTTGAAATAATAACTTGCCTCTTTGATAAAAACTCACAGCATAGTTATTGTTTTGGGTTAAGTCGGCTAATAGAGTTTCGATAGATTGGCTGACAATATCAAAAGTAATGATGCCTTCTGCATGCCCATTGTAAGTAACTGGCATAGACAAGCTAAAATAATGTCGGTTATGCCTGTTTTTGATCATCAGCACAAAAGGCGATTCATGTTCTATGATCTGCTCAACTATGCTTGAGTGTAGATTTGGGCCTGCTGGATTTGGATAAATAAGTTCGCCGGTAAAGTCACTGACATAAATGTCTTCTTTTGTACCTAAAATTTTTCTTTCGTCTAACATGTCATGTAAATTGGCCGCAACCATTTCAACGCCCATAACACTAGAGGTCACCATTGGCGATTCAGCCAGTTCTTCCAGTAATTTAGCGCGATTTTCGATAAATTGTTGCAGATTGTTAAAGGTCGATTGAACCTGCAATTTGGTATGACTTTCTTGCAACTGGGTTAGGGATGTGACTGCACGATCTGACACAAAATTCACATTTAACAACAAGGCTAAAAAGAACCCAACTGCTAAGGTTAAATAGGTTACCCATGCTTTATTCAATTTAAACTTTTGCAAAAAAGTCATAAAGGCTTATTAGCAAGAATATTAATTTGATTGTGTTGGCCAAAGGTTGCCATACAGAAGTTGTCTAGGCCTAAGGCTTCATGTGCATCGGGTTGCTCTGGGTTCCAAGTAGAAAATGGAGTCTGATAGGTTTTGATCAGTCCTGATACTGGCTGGTGTAAAGCCTCTAATGCTTGTTTAAATAATACTCGGTCTTGTTTGATGTCTCCGCTTAATTTAGTTTGTTGTAAAGCGGCAATGGCTAAGCGTCCTAAATCATAGGCGTGAATAAAGCCAGCTGGCGCTTGTAAGCCGCCTGGCGCAGAAAATTGTTCTGGAAACAAAGCTTGTGCTCGCTTTAACACCTCTGTTTGAAACTTAGATAGATTAGATGATGTAAATGAAAAACAACTTTGTATAAAGTGAAATGAAATGGCTTGTTTGACTTCATTGGTAAAAACTGTATTTATATCCCCGCCAGTTGCGCCCCAGTGGCTAACAATTGGAATGCGTTTCTCGGGCTTCATATCAACCATAGCGTTAATAAATTGTTCAGTTTCACTTAGATTAGCGACCAAAAACACACAATCGTGCCCATTGGTTATGATATTTCTGGTGAGCATGCGCGCAGTATTTTGTTTTATGTTCCAATCGAAAAAACTGACCTCAAATGGCACTTTGCCAGTTAAATAAGCCGTCATAGTTTGTTGATTGGATTTGCCCCAAGCCGTATCTTCTAGCAACAAATGTGGATTTTTACATTGCAGGGTATTTAGCGCGTATTCACTTATTCGCCGGCCCGCTTTGGTGTCATCAATAGACAATCTAAACACATAGTTTTCTGCACTTGGGTATCGGGTAATAGGACCTCCCGCCGCCCATGGCACTAATAGCGGAATACGATTTTCATTAATAAATTGGCGATATTTTATGTAAGGTGGTGAATGTAAGCCGGATAACACAAAGAGCGCATTATTGTCCTCTAAAAATCTTTGTAGGTTTATAAAGCTGCGTTTTAAATTGCCTCTGTGATTTTTTTCTACAATCTTTAATTGGTAACCTTGAATTTGATAATTGATTTCAGCTAAGGCGGTTAACAATCCAATTTTCATGGCTTGCGAAGAAGGTAGGTTTAACGAATAGTCGGCATCATGGTATATGCTCAAGGTTTTATTGGGCTCACCTAAAGCTAAAAATGAAACAGAAAACAAACAAAATAAAAAAACGCTATTTTGTTTTATATTGGTACACAACTTTATCATTTATGTATTCACTGGTTTGATTCGCTCAAAGGTTTTAACTAATTAGTACTTCAATCTGCTACTTTTACATGCAATTTAAAGATCATTGCCTCTGCCTAGAGAGACTAACATTGGGTTAAACATATTAGGCAAACTTAGCTTGGTCTATATTGCGTAATATTTCAATAGCTTGGCTTCACAAAACTTAGGCACACTCATCATTAAAATAAACTCGAATTAGCCGGCAATATCACTACACTCTCAATTCCCACAGCTAACAATATTTAGGAGATATAGATGTTTAGCCACGTTATGTTAGGTGCCAATGACATACAAGTATCAAAAAAATTCTACGATGCCATATTAGGTGAATTAGGTTATGCCGAAGGCAAAATTGACCCTAAGGGGCGCTGCTTTTACTTTACTAAAACTGGCGTATTTGGTTTGAGTATTCCTATTAATGGTGAGCCGGCAACTCATGGAAATGGCAGTACCTTAGGTTTTTCCATTGAGAATATAGAGCAGGGCGAAGCATGGCACAAAGCCGGTTTAGCCAATGGTGGGGTAGCTTGTGAAGATCCGCCAGGCATACGTGAGGGAGCAGGACTACGCCTTTATTTAGCCTATTTACGTGATCCAGCAGGCAATAAAATCTGCGCTATGAAACGACTTTAACGTTATGCCCATGCGGTTAATTTATATGGCAGCATGGGCAAGTTCATTTAAGGCTAACTCATTTTAGCTAATAGGCTAAGTGGTGCAATACGCGCTATATACCTAAATAGTGCCCAGGGCCAAGTAGGAACAAAACTATTCGCCACTTCTTTTTCTATATCTTTGACTATAGCTTTGCAGCCTGTTTCAAGATCAACAATAAAAGGCACAGCTTTAACTTTGGCGTTAATTTCTGTACGAATAAAACCCGGGTGAATAGTGGTGACTTTTATTGGGGTGTGGCGCACATCAATTCGTATTCCTTCGGTGAGGGAGCTTAACCCAGCCTTAGTGGCCGCATAAACTGTCATAGCACGACGCGCACCGCGAACTGCACTAACCGAAGAAATGCTTACTAAATGTCCTGCATTTTGTTTGCGGAAAATCTCCATGGCGGCTTCACATTGGGCTAAGGCCGAGACAAAGTTTGTGACAGCAGTTTGTTTGTTAGCATGAAAATAGCCGGTTCCTAGTGAGGCACCTTTACCCATGCCGGCATTGACAATGACCCTATCTAATCGCCCAAAATCTTCAGCAAAGGCTTGAAACACTTCAAATACTTGTTCGTGATCATTTACATCTAATGCTCTGATCTCTACTTTTATCTTTGGGTTAATTGTTAATAAATGCTGTTTTAGCTCAGTTAGCATATCTAACCTGCGAGCGCACAAAGCAAGGTTTCTGCCCATCTGAGCAAATTCGACTGCCATACCTTTACCTAAGCCCGAGCTTGCACCGGTGATTAAAATATTTTCTCGGATCATAATTGTCTCTTGTTGTTAACTAAGTCGCTTAACTTATTTTTGGTACTTCTTTAATTCTAAACGCGCCACCATGGCTTTATGTACTTCATCAGGTCCATCAGCTAAACGTAATGCCCTTGCGCCAGCCGCAAAACGGGCTAATGGGAAATCATTGCACATGCCGGCACCGCCGTGCAGTTGAATTGCCATATCTACTACACTTTCTAACATCTTAGGGACCACCACTTTAATGGCAGATATATCTACCATGGCGTTTTTAACCCCTAGGTTATCGATTTTCCACGCGGCCTGTAAGGTTAAAAGTCGCGCTTGTTCAATGGCAATTCTAGCGTCTGCTACCCGTTCTCTATTGCCACCTAGTTGAATAAGCGGCTGACCAAAAGCCGTACGCGACAGCCCTCTTTGCATCGCTAGCTCTAAGGCTTTTTCGGCTGCCCCTATAGAACGCATACAATGATGAATGCGGCCAGGCCCTAAACGTCCTTGGGCAATAGCAAAGCCTTGTCCCATGCCAACTAACAGATTTTCCTTTGGAACCCGAACATGATTAAAGTGCATTTCTCCATGGCCAAAAGGCGCGTCATAATCACCAAAAGCTTGCAACATGCGCTTAATTTCTATGCCTGGAGTATCTAAGGGAACTATTACCATGCTGTGCTGACTATGCTTTGGGTTTTCGGGATTAGACAGTCCCATAAAAATAGCAATTTTTGCTTGCGGATGACCTAAACCAGTGGTCCACCATTTTTTACCATTAAGTACCAAATCATCACCATCAAGGGAAATAGTGGCTTGCATATTGGTGGCATCAGATGAGGCCACGTCTGGCTCTGTCATACCAAAAACCGAACGTATCTCTCCCGCCAATAAGGGTTTTAGCCATTTATCTTGTTGTTGTTGATTGCCAAAATGGTACAGCACTTCCATGTTGCCTGTGTCTGGTGCATTACAATTGAAGATTTCAGAAGCAAATAAAACGCGCCCCATTTGTTCTGCTAAAGGTGCATATTCTAAGGTACTTAAGCCCTCGGCCAATTGACTGTCTGGTAAAAACAAATTCCATAAGCCGGCTTCTTTGGCTTTATTCTTAAGTGGCTCAATGAGAGGGTGAGCTTGCCAGTTTTGCCAGTCTCCTCCTGGATTAAGCTCATGGGTTTCACGGTAAATTTGCGCTTCTACTGGATAAATATAGGTGTCCATAAAGTCACGTAAGCGGGTTAAATAGTCTTGGGTTTTGCTGCTGTGAGAAAAATGCATGCTTTGGCTCTTTTTTGTAAAAGTGAATGACAGTTAGCATAGGGGTTTTTAGTTGTTGAATGAAATGAAAGATACTATATGGTTTCTATGAATGTAATTCATGGAGGTGAGGGTGTCTGACTTTAGCAATATTCATCAATTAGATCTGAATTTATTAAAAGTATTTGAAAGTATCTATCAAGAACAAAATATGTCGCGCACCGCTGAAGCGCTGCATATTACGCCATCTGCGGTTAGCCACGCGTTAAAAAGATTAAGGCAACACTTAGGTGATCCGTTATTTCAACGCTCTAATCATAAAATGTTGCCTACACCTGCATGCCAGAGAATGGCGCCATTAATTATTGATACTCTGGGCCGACTACGACAGGTTTTGCAACATTGGGGGGAATTCTTGCCCCTGCAAAGTCAACATCATTTTCGATTAGGTATTCACTATGCACTTGAGCCTTCAGTTATTCCTAAGTTGGCAAATAAGCTGGCAATACTCGCACCTAATACCACTTTATCTAGTGTTAAAGTAGAGCGAGAAAGTCTAACCCGTGATTTAGCCGCGGGGCATATAGACATGGCGCTAGATGTTGCTATGCCAATTAAACCACCCGTGTTTCATCAAAGATTGCTGGCGGATAAATTTTGTGTGTTGATGCGCCAAGATCATCCTTTAGGGCACAGTCTAACCGAGCAGGCTTACTTTGCGGCTGAACACATAGGCGTTTCGAATCGACCTAGCGGCGCATCGGCCGAAGATTTACTCTTTCAGCAACAGGGCCTAGCGCGGAAAATTGTATTGCGATGTCAAAATTATTATGCCGCTAAAAGCATCTTAGAAAATTCGGACTTACTCTTAACTGTACCTAAGCAATTAGCCAAAGAATTGAGCTCGGCTAAAAATCACAGTTCACTCAAACAACTGGCTTTACCGGTAAAGCTAGGAAAATTAGAAACCCATTTGTACTGGCATAAGCACACCCAAGAAGATGTTGCCTTAAGTTGGTTTAGACAAGTGTTAATCGAATTGTTTGCTAAGGTTTAACCCAAGTTTACAATCATTGCGTAAGCAAACACTTGGTAAGGCCGCACTCCTATTATGGTAATTAAGTAGATGAAAAAATCAGCAAAGTGACTAGGTTATTTCACTTAGGCTTATGGTAAACTGACTATTATCTGCTCTAAAACCTTTGTTGTTTTACAAAAGAATAAGGATAACCTAGTACTTAATGCAGGCACTAAATCAAAGTTGGCGAAGGTTTTTACCTAGAATAATTGCCATAGTGTTATTTGTTGGCTCTATGGGGGTGTTTGCTCCTATTGCACTGCATTTTGGTAAAGCCATCACCCACCTAAATAAAACCTCAGACAATGGGGTAGTTATATTATCTGAAGAAGATTTTGTCGCCGATAGAAAAGTCGCGTTAACGGGGAAGTGGTGGTTTTTTGAAGAACAGCTATTAACTCCCAATCAGATCCCAGCCCATAAAAATCAAGGCGTATTGATGACTGCGCAAAGTGGTTGGCAATTAAAAAATCAAGGGGCAGGGCAAGTAAATGGCTTTGGTACTTATCATATTGAAGTCAAGCTACCCAAAGAGGGTCATGCTCTGGCAATTCACATTCCTAAGATTGAAACCGCTTACACGTTTTTTCTGAATGATGAACTGGTGGCCAAAGGTGGCATTGTGGCTAAAAGTAAAGCCCAAGCCCAAGCGGGCTATCATCCTAAATTGGTGTTAATACCTAAAAACTTAGACTCAGTGACCATCACTATACAAGTGTCTAGTTTTCATAGTACTTGGGGAGGTATTTGGTCGCCTATTACTATAGGTAATGCCAATGATATGTTTGCTACCCAAAGAGATTTAGTGGCTTTAAGTATGTTTATTCTAGGGGTGTTAGCGATAACCGCGGCATATTATTTAATTCAGTTTCAATTTAGACCCTCTGAACACCTGCCTTTAGTGTTTGCAACCCTGTGTATATTGTTGTTTTTTAGAGAATTTACCAACGAACATATGTTGTTTATTTTACAATTTATGGGGATTGGCTTTGCTGCTGGCACTAAAATAAACTATTTAACCTTTTATGTGGGTTTACCTGTTTTGTTGTATTTTATGCAATTATGCTTTCCACAGGTTTTTAACGCCAAGATCACCCGGGTCTGTTATATCATTGCGGCGGCATTTTCCTTGTTTGTTTTGTTCAGCCCAACTGATTACATTGGCCATTCTTTAATTAGTTATCAGCTGTTTTGTTTTGTGTGTATTGTGTACTTGATCGGCTGTTTAATTGTGGCCAATAAACGTCGATTACCTGCTGCCAAAATGATGATGTTAGGTAGTGTCATTATTAGCGCATTTGCTATTAACGATATGTTGTACGTAGCAGACGTGATTAACACGGGGCGCTTTTTTAGCTTAGGCATAGTAGGTTTTATTGTGTGCCAAAGTTATGTAATCAACAATAGGTTTAACCAAGTACTCACTCGCAACGAAACCTTGTCTGGGCAATTACAGCAACGAAATATCGAGTTATTGCAGTTAGGCACCGAACTAGAAAATAAAGTTGAATTACGTACCCGTGAATTAGAACAAGCCAATCGCGAGCTGCAAGCCTTAGCCGAAATTGATAATTTAACCCACGCTCTCAACCGTCATGGATTACAACAATATTTACAATCTGCCTACGAAAGATTAAGGCGTTCAAAAGAGCCTTGCAGCATTATTTTGTTTGATTTTGATAACTTTAAAGATATCAACGATACCTATGGTCACGATAGCGGAGACGCCATTTTAATGGCCAGCGCCACTTTAGTCATGGAGCTAATTAGAGAGCAAGATAAATTAGCAAGATGGGGTGGAGAAGAGTTCTTAGTCTTGTTGCCTGCTACTGATTTAGAAGGGGCACTAGCCATTGCAGAAAAAATCCGCATCGCTATTTCCAGAGAATTATCTAATGCCATAGCCGATGAGGTTGCTGTCACTATTACCGCTGGGGTGGCAGAGTTAAAACATGATGAAACCTTTGAAATTATTTTTAAACGTGCCGACAACGCTTTATATAAAGGTAAGCGAAGTGGGCGGAACAATGTGCAGTGTTAAAGGTTAAAGCCCAGCTAATCTCACTAAAAATTCGGTAAATTAGGCACATTGTTACGCTCTTCTATTAAAAAGAGTTATTTAACATCTCTTTTAGTTTCTTTTCTGCCAATTCGGCCGCGGTTAAGTCTTGATTGTCTGGTTCGGCTTGCGGAACTTCATCGCCAAACAAGGCCGCTAGTTCAGCTTTTGCAGCGGCCGATTTGTCTAAGTGACTGTTTTCTTGACTTTTAGTACTAGGTTTAAAATAGTCACAAAAATTGGCGCGCTCGGTATCACTAATATGCTCGGCTCTTTCTTCGTCACATCGCCCTTTAATAAAAAACTGGCACATCTTGCAAACATGTTGGTCAGTACTACATTGATGGCATTCTTCGCGCCTAGACATAGGTAAAATCACCTGTTTTAGTTTAGTCGCACATCGCCAACAGCTAAATTCAGTGGTCATAATCTTGCCTCCAGTTATTTGTTCCAAAACCAATTGTAACGCTTTAGCTTTGCCTAAAGGGGGAAAATACATGATTTTTGTTTAGTTAATTTATATGCAGGCACGATACTATGATCCAGTGATTGGGCGGTTTTATTCGAATGATCCTGTTGGGTTTAACAATGTTCATAACTTTAATCGGTATGCGTATGCTAACAATAACCCTTACAAGTATGTCGATCCTGATGAGCGTGAAAGCAAGCTAGCGCAATCTGAAGATATTGATGTTAGAAGAGCAGGCTCTGGTCAAATATCAAGAGAACAGTTTGCTCAAACTCAAAGTGATCGAGTTGAAGCAGCTACTGCTGCTAGCAATTTTATCCCTGTAGGTGGGGCAATTGCGGGAGCTGCCAAACTATATAAAGTAGGCAAAGCACTTCAAGTTACTAGAGGAAGCGTAGATAAAAAATTGACAGGCTACTTGTTGAACAAAAGTCACCCTGTGGGTGGTGACAAAGCTAAATTTTTTGACAAAGCGTTAGGGTTTACACAAGCGAACAAAGCTGGTCTTGCTAAGCAAATTAAGTTCAACTCAAGTACCGCTGTTAAGAAAGGTCTAACCCAACATGGTCAGAAATTTGAGCAGGTAATTAACATTAAAGGAGCAAACGGACGTAATGTTAATGTAACGTTTGGTTGGATTAAAAATAACGACGGTCATATGAGATTGGTTACAGGATACCCGAAAAAATGATATTTAAAGAGTTTGACACTGTAGAATCTGTAGTGGAAATATCCTCATTAGTTTCTATAGGGACAATTGGAGTAGTAGTCATGTGTTATGACAAGGAAGATTATGAAGTGGAATTTGTTGACACTAACAATCAAACTATAGAAGTTGTTACAGTCTCAAAAGAAAAAATTAAAAAAGCGAAATTCATTAAGTAATTCAATGAGTTGATTGTTGTTGGCTGTTTTCGTTACTGTGGGTGTCTCTATAAGCTTCGAGCCGTTATAAAATCAAGGGTTAAATAATTAACCCGATGTCAGATTGTCATAGATTTTGTATTCTTTGTCAAAATAACTAAGTAAACTTGAAGGAATAGTTGGAGGAGAGGATTTGTTAACGCTAACGTTTACGTTAAAGTTTTTGAGTTCCTTACCCATTAGTCCCGATAAAATATCAATCCCACTTTCGTAATCTTCTGTCTTACCAACAAAATCAAAAAAAGATTTTGGGAAGTTTGTTAGGCTTCTATGATATTTTGTAAAGAATCTTTCACTATTGTTATCAGCCAAAACTGCAAGAAACATTTCCTCGCGCGATATGTTGTCATGATTCAAAAATTTTTTAGTCAAGTAATCCTTTACTATTTGGTTGTTATTGACGTCTAACAAAAATTACAAAGACACCCATGGTCAAAAATTACAAAGACACCCATGGTAATGGGTAGCGAAATTCATTCAGTAATTCAATGAGTTGATTGTTGTTGGCTGTCTTCGTTACTGTGGGTGTCTCTATAAGCTTTTATAGAAAGCTTTCAGGCAATTTCGGTTGGCACTCAGCGGATTCGGTGAACACAGTGGATGTTGGAAAGTTAGCAATTGTAGTTCGCTTCAAGTTAACGCTTTGAGAGAGGGGGTCTTGCTCGGAAAAGATACAAAGACAGTCACTCTTAAAAAAGAGAAAAACACTATGTATTAGTTAGTTGATGAAGGCACAGCTCCTTATCAGCTCACTGAATTTTTATAGAAAGTGACCTATTTAGCCTTTTAGCTGCAATAATCGCCTTTCAACTAGGATACAAAGACAGTCACTCTTAAAGAGGATACAAAGACAGTAAGAGGATACAAAGACAGTCACTCTTAAAAAAGAGAAAATCACTATGCCTTAGTTAGTTGATGAAGGTACAGATTCTTATCAGCTCACTGAATTTTTATATTAAAGTGAACTATTTAGCCTTTTAGCTGCAAAAATCACCTTTCAATTAAACTATTTCTTGAAATGCAGGCGCGGGGAGGCTTTTAGAGTGATTGACGTACTTGACGATTAGATATGGTTAACAATTCAGGCTTGTAATAACGCTTTAGCCTTTGCCATCCCTCGTATTCTTTGGTGGTTAGTGTGTTGTTTGAATTGTTGCAACATATGCTCACAACCTACAGCGGTATGGAAGTGTTGTTCAAATTCAGTTGTGAGGGTTAGCCATTGTTCAGCATTGATGCCTAATCGTTCAAGAATTGGGCTTTGCTGTTGCTCAATATAGCCTGCTTGACCTTTTTGAATACACCTGCCAGTACGGTCAACTAATTCACAGTAATCAATTAGGTTGTAGGCAATACCTTTGGGCATGTGGGGCCTATGATTACCCACAAAACGCATGAGGTTTGTTGGTTGTTCGCCTTTGATGAGGGCGTGAATACGTTGCTGAATACTGGTGTGCTTTGAGGTTTCGGGAGATTTCTCCATTTTTGCGCGAATTGGGTTTAGGTCAACATACGCCATGCACGCTAATACGGCACTTTCATCTAACAAGGCTTGAGACTTGAAACGTCCTTCCCAGAACCTGCCAGTGCAGTTATCTTCTTTATTGGCCTCGCGGGCAATGTACTCATTCAAGTTACGCATGAACCAACTGATGTCATACAGGCGCTGACGGTATATAGTCACAGTTTCTTCTAGACTCATCGTTTCACTTTTACTGAGTGTGTCGCCTCTTTCAAATTTTTGACTTAATAGTGTGCCTTGGTAAAGTCGGTGCCAGTGTTGAATGACCTCTTCTTTCGACCAGCTTTCAGCTAAATCTTTATCCACACACAGTACTACGTGCGTGTGGTTGCTCATGACCGCAAAGGCACAAATATCAATAGCAAATACAGACGCTAAGAACAATAAACGATTCTCCACCCAAGTGCGACGATGGGCATAGTTTTGACCGCTGAGTTTATCTTCACCACACAAAAATGAGCGACGCACACAGCGAGAAACACAATGGTAATAAGGGGTATCAATTAAACTAATTTGGCTTTTACGGGGCTTAGGCATGACAGACCATCCTTGGTTGTTTGATTATTAAAGCTTAGTTGATGGTTGTTTCTTTGCTATTTTTTAGTGTGGGTGTCGGAGTAAGCTTGCCCTATAAGCTGAGTAAGCTTTGTTTTTTATTATTTACAATTAAATCAAAGGTTAAATAATTAACCAGATGTCAGATCGTCATAGATTTTGTATTCTTTGTCAAAATAACTAAGTAAACTTGAAGGAATAGTTGGAGGAGAGGATTTGTTAACGCTAAAGTTTACGTTAAAGTTTTTGAGTTCCTTACCCATTAGTCCCGATAAAATATCAATCCCATTTTCGTAATCTTCTGTCTTACCAACAAAATCAAAAAAAGATTTTGGAAAGTTTGTTAGGCTTTTATGATATTTTGTAAAGAACCTTTCACTATTGTTATCAGCCAAAACTGCAAGAAACATTTCCTCGCGCGATATGTTGTCATGATTCAAAAATTTTTTAGTCAAGTAATCCTTTACTATTTGGTTGTTATTGACGTCTAAAGTGTGATTTAAAAGAGACCAAGCTCGCCTAATGGGATCCCTTAACCAAATAATTTTTTTGGCATTTTGAAAAAGGTTACTATGATTTTTGTGCGGGTAAAAATGCCCATGTAAAAGTTTTGTTTTACTTGGAATCCAAGCTAGCTCACCTTTGCTGAACTCTTTGGCATTTGTACCAACATAAACACCATAAACCGCCCCACTTCCGTATGCTTCACACAGGGACTTCCTAAAAGATGAACCTGCTGTCTTAGGTATGTGATACGACAACCACTCAACACTTTTACAACTTTCCTTTATATTATTTAACGTATACATCGATAATTTTTTATCGAAATACTCTATAAGACTCATTTTTATTTATTCCTTTCCAATATCAAATCAATTCCTAACTAATCGACAACTATACATTTCTGATCAAAAAACTTCATTAATTACAAAGACACCAACGGAATTACAAAGACACCCATGTTAATGGGTAGCGAAATTCATTCGGTAACTAAATGAGTTCATTGTTGTTGGCTGTTTTCGTTACTGTGGGTGTCTCTATAAGCTTTAGCTAGAGTACGTTCTGTTATAAAGCACTAATATGATGAAAAACAAAATTATAAGTGATATTGAATTCTTTTTGAGTGGAAAAGATCAAAGCCTCAGACTGGCCAATCAAATCGAGTCAGAACTTCTTAAGTGCTTTCCTAAAGATGATTACGTTGAAGAAACAACTGACATGCTCGCCCAATATAAACCGGGAGTAGGTTGTTTTCTATTCAGTGAAAAGGATTTAGAAAAGAAACTGTCCAATTTAAAAACGTATTTGAAAAAAAGAATGAATGGGGTCAGAGTAAACTTTGACTCTGATTTAATCCAATCACATCTCCTCGCCCTAACGTGCTTTGTGTTATCCAGCATATGAATTTGCAAACTCACTTCCTCATTCTTTGCTGTAACTCACTTTCTTAACAATAAATCACCATCATTTATTGGTGTCTCTAGTCGTAATATTCTACACGCATAAACCTAAGCTGTAGTGACTGTTTTAGTAAAGAAAACTAGCTACAAGTAAGACTAGATAGACTCAGTACAGAGGTTCGTGGAATAATCCCGCTTTAGCTTTTTCTCGTTTAACCTAAACAATAAGGTCGTTTAAAAAACATGAAATTAATGAATCGCTTACAGATGCTGTTTTTAGTGTGTTTAGTTAGTGTAGGCTTAGATCAAGGCAGTAAATGGTATGCGGCTAATTATTTGCCTAAATTTGAGATGACCAGTTATTGGTATGACATTTTGCGTATTGGTTACGCAGAAAATACTGGCGCTTTTTTAGGCCTTGGCAGTGGCATGTCTGACACCGCTAAGTTTTGGATTTTTGTTTGTGCCGTTGGTTTAATTTTGCTGGTTTTAGCCATTTATATTTTGCGTACTTCTACTACCAGTGACTATGGATTGTTTTCATTAAGTTTAATTTTTTCAGGTGGGATCAGTAACTTTTATGATCGCGCGGTGAATAACGGTGCGGTAATCGACTTTTTAAATTTAGGTATAGGCTCGCTGCGAACCGGCATTTTTAATGTTGCAGACATGGCCATTATGTTAGGGGTATTTATGTTGTTGTTTGCTAAAGATAAACCTAAACCAAGCAATTAACTTATCGCAGCCTAAAATCAAATAAAAAAAATCGGCCTAAGCCGATTTTTTTTATTGGTTGAAAACCTAAAGTTGAATTAAGACTTAGGTGCTCGACTCGCTTGTTTACGTAAGTTTTCAGTTAATAACTTTTTACGTATACGAATGTTGACTGGTGTCACTTCAACTAGCTCATCGTTGTCGATAAACTCTAACGCTTGCTCTAGCGACATTTTAATAGGTGGCACTAGGTTTTGCGCTTCGTCTGTACCAGAAGCACGTACGTTAGTTAATTGTTTACCTTTTAGCGCGTTAACGGTTAGGTCATTTTCACGGCTATGAATACCAATTACCATGCCTTCGTATACTTCTACACCATGACCAATAAATAAACGGCCACGCTCTTGTAGGTTAAACAAAGCATTGGTTAGAGCTTTACCTGTTGCGTTGGCAATTAATACCCCATTTTTACGTTGACCAATTTCGCCACCTTTGTGTTTAGCGTAGTGATCAAAAGTGTGGTACATCAAGCCTGAGCCAGAGGTCATAGTCATAAAGTCAGTTTGGAATCCAATTAAACCACGGCTAGGAATAACAAAGTCCATACGCACTCGGCCTTTACCGTCTGGAGACATATCAGTCAGCTCACCTTTACGTGTGCCCAATTGCTCCATAATAGAGCCTTGATGTTCTTCTTCTACATCTATAGTAACGGTTTCAAAAGGTTCGTGAATTTCGCCATCAACTTCGCGCAAAATTACTTCTGGACGAGATACGGCTAATTCGTAACCTTCACGACGCATGTTTTCAATTAAAATACCTAAGTGTAATTCACCACGACCAGATACACGGAATTTGTCTGGATCAGGCATTTCTTCAACTTTTAATGCAACGTTATGTACAAGCTCATTTTGTAAACGCTCTAGGATGTTACGTGAGGTCACGTATTTACCTTCTTTACCTGCAAATGGAGAGTTGTTGACTTGGAAAGTCATGGTTACTGTAGGCTCATCTACCGAAAGGGCAGGTAGTGCTTCAACCGCATTAGGATCGCAGATAGTATCTGAAATTTTAAGCTCGCCTAAACCAGTAATAGCAATGATATCGCCAGCGTCTGCAGAGTCTACTTCGTGACGTTGTAAGCCTAAGTAACCTTGTACTTGACCGACTTTACCGTTGCGTGTTTTACCGTCGGCGCCAACAATAGTAACTTGTTGGTTAGGTTTAACAGAGCCACGAGTAATACGGCCTATTCCAATAACCCCAACATAAGAGTTGTAGTCAAGTTGCGATATTTGCATTTGAAAGCTGCCGTTGATGTCGGCTGCAGGTGGCTTAACGTGTTTAACTATAGTTTCAAATAAAGGGGTCATGTCTTCACTTGGGGTATCAACATCGTTAGTTGCCCAACCATTTAAGGCCGAAGCATAAACTACTTCAAAGTCTAACTGGTCGTCTGTTGCACCTAAGTTGTCGAACAAATCAAAAACCTGATCCATTACCCAATCAGGACGAGCACCTGGCTTGTCTATTTTATTAATAACAACTATTGGCTTTAAACCTTGAGCAAAAGCTTTTTGGGTTACAAAGCGAGTTTGTGGCATCGGCCCTTCTTGGGCATCCACTAATAGCAATACAGAATCGGCCATAGACATAACACGTTCCACTTCACCACCAAAGTCGGCGTGTCCAGGGGTGTCAACTATGTTAATGCGGTAATCATTCCATTTAATTGCAGTATTTTTAGCCAGTATGGTAATGCCACGTTCTTTTTCAATGTCGTTTGAGTCCATCACGCGCTCTTCAGCTTCACCGCGACTTTCTAAGGTACCAGACTGTTGTAGTAACTTGTCGACTAGTGTGGTTTTACCATGGTCAACGTGGGCAATAATGGCTATGTTCCTCAAGTTTTCTATTGAGGTAGTGGATGAACTCATTGTTTTTTCTCTGTTAGGGCCAGTTAAGATACTTACAATTTTAGCTGGCTAGATTTTACTAAAATTTTATGGGCGCGGATTGTACAGTTTTATCGCACCTTTAGCTAACAACTAATGCATATTAGAAGAAATAAAGGAGAATGCCGCAAATCGCTAACTTTGTATTAACATTATAGAGATGAATTGAAACATTTCTGTGCAGTTGCTTTATTGTGGTGCCATGATGCACCGTATTGGTGCTAAAAATATTTTAAGAATTGAACTAATGCATCGAATAAAGCCCAAATAAGGGTTTTGCCGTTATTTTTATAACTGGCATGATTATCGCTTTAAAACGGCAACGATTTAGAACTCAAAGCAAAAGTGCTTTGGCTAAACCATTTATATGATTAAATCTGGAGAAAACTATGTCAGCACAAAAAGCCTTAGACCTAATACAAGAATGTGAAGCCAAGTTTGTTGATTTGCGCTTTACCGATACTAAAGGTAAGGAGCAACACGTTTCGATTCCTTGTCATCAAGTAGATGAAGACTTTTTTGAAGAAGGAAAAATGTTTGATGGTTCTTCTATTTTAGGATGGAAAGGCATTAATGAGTCTGACATGATTTTGATGCCAGATGGTGATACTGCAGTATTAGACCCATTTGCTGAAGAAGCTCAAATTAATATTCGTTGTGACATTTTAGAGCCAACTACTATGCAGGGCTACGACCGTGACCCTCGCTCTGTAGCACGTCGCGCTGAAGATTATCTGGTTTCTACTGGTATTGGTGACACGGCTTTATTTGGTCCTGAGCCAGAGTTTTTCTTATTTGATGATGTTAAGTTTCATACAGATATGGCCGGTTCATTTTATAAAATTGATTCGTCTGAAGCTAAATGGAATTCGGGTGCTGAATTTGAAAATGGTAACTTAGCTCACCGTCCAGGTGTAAAAGGCGGTTACTTCCCTGTACCTCCAGTAGATTCAGCCCATGATACTCGCGCAGCTATGTGTTTGGTTATGGAAGAAATGGGGTTAACTGTTGAAGCCCATCACCACGAAGTTGCCACGGCTGGCCAAAACGAAATTGCTTGTTTGTTTAATACCCTAGTGAAAAAAGCCGATGAAGTGCAGATTTATAAGTATGTAGTGCACAATGTAGCGCATGCTTATGGTCAAACTGCCACCTTTATGCCTAAGCCTTTAGTAGGTGACAACGGCTCTGGTATGCATGTTCACCAGTCTATCTCTAAAGACGGTAAAAATATTTTTGCTGGCGATAAGTATGCCGGTATGTCTGAAGAAGCTCTGTATTACATTGGTGGTATTATTAAGCACGCTCGCGCTATCAATGCCTTTACTAACGCCTCGACTAACTCGTACAAGCGTTTAGTACCAGGATTCGAAGCACCTGTTATGTTGGCTTACTCAGCACGTAACCGCTCTGCCTCTATTCGAATTCCTTTTGTAAACAGTGAAAAAGCGCGTCGTATTGAAGTGCGTTTCCCAGACCCAACAGGTAACCCTTACTTAGGCTTTACCGCAATGTTAATGGCTGGATTAGACGGAATTAAAAACAAAATCCACCCTGGCGACTCAATGGATAAAGACTTATACGATTTGCCTGCTGAAGAAGCCGCAGCAATTCCACAAGTATGTAGTTCATTAGAGCAAGCGTTAGATGCATTAAATAACGATCGTGAGTTCTTAACTGCTGGCGGTGTTATGACAGACGACATGATTGACGCTTACATCGCCCTTAAACGCGAAGAAGTACAAAAACTAAATATGACCACTCATCCGGTTGAATTTGATATGTACTACAGTGTGTAATGGCAAAAGCTAACAGCCAATAGTTATCACATTTAATAACAAGCCCGCTACTGCGGGCTTTTTTTTGCCTGCAATCAGGCTACTATATGATGAAGTGGCTAAATCTAAAGCGCGCTTTTAATTTAGGTTAAAGTGATTTGACTGATTTTGGGGTGAATATGAAGTCTTTGGTTATTCTTGGTGCATTGTTGTGGACGATCAATGTCAGTGCAAAAGTTGTCTATAAAACAGTCAAACCAGATGGCACTGTTGTATATAGTGATGTACAAACTCCTGGCGCCACTGCGGTTAAACTGTCTGCGGTTAATACAGCGCAGATGCCTAGCCTAACGGCCAATACTCAGCTAACCCCAAAAGCCCAAAAGCCAAAGCTTAACCAAGTAGCAAATATTAAAGCCTCGGTGACTATTTTAGCGCCGCAGCCAGAACAAACCTTAAGAGACAATAATGGCCGAGTAGAAGTGCTCAGCCAAGTCAGCCCCAAAGTGAAAGGGCAATATCAATTATTGTTAAATAACCGCGTGCTAATGACTCAAGCGAGCGGGAACTTTATGCTTTCAAGCATTGACCGCGGCGCTCATACACTACAAGTTAACTTTCTTGACACTTCAGGCAAGATCCTTGCATCGTCTTCTCCGCAGATCTTTTATCTGCATAAGGCATCTGCACTATTTAGGGCTAATTAGGCTTTTTGAGTTAAATTAGTTTTAATTTAGTCGCAGCTAATTCATATTATGCACTAAATAGGTGCACTATCATTTTTTGGAATTATGGCTAAATCAGGGATTTCTGAAAGCGTACTCGACAATATGTCAACGGCAGTGTTGGTATTGGATGAGCAATTGGTAATTTGTTATGCCAACCATGCTGCGCAAACTATGTTTGAACGCAGTTTAGGCTTATTGATTGACCTACCTTTGTTTCAATTTATTCAATCGTCAAGTTTAGACTTCGAGCGCTTTCAAGCCGATATGCAATTTGCCGAAGTGTATTCTGACTGTGAAGTGAATTTAAAATTTGCTGATGGTAGGCATACTAAGGCAGACGTGTCTGTAACCTGCATGGCTTGGGAAAATGATAAAAGACTATTAGTTGAGCTACGTTTAGTCGAACAACAGAAAAAAATGAGTCAAGAAAACCAGCAATGGGCTCAGCAACAAGCCGCTCGCGAACTGGTACGTGGTTTAGCTCATGAGATAAAAAACCCTTTGGGTGGGATCCGCGGCGCAGCACAGTTATTAGCCAAAGAATTAACCAATGCCGAATTAAATGAATTTACCGACATGATCATTGAACAATCTGATCGGCTCACCAATTTAGTCGACCGATTATTGGGCCCTAATTTTAGGCCTAATTTTGATTGGTACAATGTGCATCAAGTACTAGAGAAAGTTTGTACTTTAGTTCGATTAGATCCAAGCCACAATATTCATCTAGTGCGAGATTATGATCCTAGCATTCCAGATCTTTATCTCGATCAAGATATGCTGCAACAAGCCACCTTAAATATTGTACGAAACAGTGTGCAAGTGTTAACCGAGCATCCAGAAATAAAGGGTGAAATACAAATAATTACCCGTATCGAAAGGCTAGTGATCATCCATGGCAACAGCGTGCCATTGTGCGTAAAGATTCAGATAATAGATAACGGCCCAGGCATTCCACAAGAATTAAAAAATACGCTTTTCTACCCCATGGTAAGCAGTAAAAAAGACGGTAGCGGATTAGGACTGTCTATAGCTCAAACCTTAATTGGCCATCACAGAGGCAAAATTGAGGTAGAAAGTTGGCCAGGTAGAACAGAATTTACCTTATATATTCCTATTGATAAGAAGGAACCCTAAAGATGAATGCAGAAGCTGTATGGATAGTTGATGATGACAGTTCGATTCGTTGGGTATTACAAAAAGCCTTACAGGCGGCCAACATCCCCTGTTGTAGCTTTGAAAATCCAGAAGACTTGTTGCTGCAATTAGAAACTTCACAACCGCCCGAAGTCATAGTTTCTGATATAAAAATGCCTCAAATGGATGGCATGGACTTACTTGCTAGAGTGCATAAGCGTTTTGAACATATACCAGTGATTATTATGACCGCGCACTCAGATCTCGACAGTGCCGTGAACGCCTATCAAAGTGGGGCGTTTGAGTATCTACCTAAACCATTTGATTTAGATGACGCGGTAAATTTAGTGCAACGAGCCTTGACTCATGCGCGCGAACAATTAAGTAAAAATTTAGCGCCAGAAGAAGTAAAAGATACTGAAATCATTGGTGAAGCGCCGGCTATGCAAGAAGTATTTAGAGCAGTTGGCAGATTGTCACGCTCTAGTATTAGTGTGTTGATCAATGGCCAATCTGGTACAGGTAAAGAATTGGTTGCCCATGCTTTACATAGGCATAGCCCTAGAGCTAATAAAACTTTTATCGCCCTAAATATGGCGGCTATTCCAGCTGATTTAATCGAATCTGAACTTTTTGGGCATGAAAAAGGCGCCTTCACAGGAGCACAAGGGGCGAGGCAAGGGCGCTTTGAACAGGCAAATGGCGGGACTTTATTTTTAGATGAAATAGGGGATATGCCGCTAGATGTGCAAACGCGCTTACTGCGAGTTTTGGCCGATGGGCAATTTTATCGTGTGGGTGGGCACAATCCGGTGTCTGTGGATGTGCGTATCATTGCCGCGACTCATCAAAATTTAGAACGTAGGGTAACAGAAGGTAAATTTAGAGAAGATTTGTATCACAGACTAAATGTGATCCGTATTCATATTCCCACCTTAAGTGAAAGGCGTGAAGACATACCTTTATTGGCTGCTCACTTTTTACAAAAAGCCGCTAACGAATTGGCGGTTGAAGCCAAAGTATTAGGCAAAGAAACCAAAGCTATTTTAGCTAAATTGCCTTGGCCGGGAAATGTAAGGCAGCTAGAAAATATGTGCCGATGGTTGACTGTGATGGCGAGTGGGCAAGAGGTGTTACCCCATGACTTACCCCCCGAAATTCATCAGCAACCTATGGTCAATAGTCAGGCTGAACAAACAGAAGACTGGAAAAGTGCATTGGCCAATTGGGCTGATATTCAGCTGCAATCTGGGCACAATAATATTTTAGATAATGCCATGATGAGCTTTGAGCGGATTTTGTTAGAGCGCGCTTTGCATTACACCCACGGACACAAACAAGACGCGGCCAAACGCTTAGGCTGGGGCAGAAATACCCTAACCAGAAAGTTAAAAGAACTGAATATGTAATGGCAAAATTAAACTAGATAACAGGTTGTAAATGGTACTTTTGCAGCAATTTTTGATATTGACCATTGTTGTGCATATTTAAAATGCAATGATCAAATTGAGCTAAAAAAGCTTCGATGTTGTTTATGTTTTTTGACTTTTTCGACACAGAAATAAAGTATTCTTTTTTGCCTGCGACAAAAGGTAAAACCTTTATTTTGTCTTGAATATTGAGTTGCTTAGCTCGCCAATAAAAGGTTTGCTTACTGTCTGGCATAATATCAAACCTAGGGGTTGAGCTAAGCAGCTGGGCAAACATGGCATCTAAATGATGGCCTTCGGATAACTCACCTGTTAAACGTTTATGATTAATAATGGCCAATAGTTCTGGGGTGTGAGTCAAGCCCGCCAAATGCCCCATTCTTAAAGGCGCTAAGTCTTCTAACGAATCAATAGATATATTGCTGTCTTTTCTAACCACAAAACCCACTTCGGTTTCAAAAATGGGTACTTTGGCATAGGTTAAAAAGGCTTCTCTGTGTTTTTTGTAGCTATATATGCTTAAGTCGATTTGTCCACTTTGCATAAATACGACTATGCGTTTTATGGGGAGATGCAGGTAACTGGTTTGGTAGCCTTGTTCACTGGTACACTGGTTAATAATATCTTTACCTAAACCCTGTAGGTTTGAATCGGTTGATTCAGAGATAAGGTAAGGCGGCCAATCCAGATCATATGATATGAGTTTTTTGGTGGTGGCTAAACTCTGCTCACTAAAAAACAGCAGCACCAGAACAGTTTTCAGGGTTTTAGTAAAGGTTTCACTCATCCCCAGTTTTAACCACATATATCCCCCATCAGTATAAGACAGCTTTATTGTAGCTTATTTTCCTCGGTCGTTGGTTAAAAGGGCGGCCATACCAGTATTAAAAGCCTGCATCCATTTTTTACTAAATTGCCCATTGGCAATATGGTTAATTTCGATTACGGCTTTTTTCTTAGGCCTTTGTAGGTGACTTTGGTGGGCTCTAGCATGAGTGATGGCGTCAAAAGTATCAAGAATAGCCAGTAACTTGGCACCCTCACAAATGTCTGGTTCTTTTAGCCCTAAGGGGTAGCCGCTGCCGTCAATTCTTTCATGATGTTGCATTACAATTTTTCGTGCTTCATTCCATTGATTGAGGTTTTCAAGTAAACGCGCACTTTTATATACATGAGAGCGCATTAAATTAAACTCAACTTCAGTCAATTTTTCTTTTTTATGTAAAACCGCAATAGGCATAAACGCCATGCCAAAATCATGCATATAACAAGCAACAGCTAACTGCACTTCGTTAATTGGGCTGCCTGCAATTTTATTTATGTAGCCAGCCAATTTTGCGATGCGATCTCCTCTACCATCCCAATATTTAGAGCGTTTTTCTATGGGCTTCATAAGCTCGCGGAAAAACACTAAGTCAACGCGTTCTTCGTTGGTAATAGATTTAGGAATACCAGTTGTGGCTATGCTAATGGGGGCTTCTGTGGGTTCGGCTTCACCTTCATGGTGGCCGTCTTGGCCTAAATCTAGACTAGGATCGAGTAATAATACTGCTTTGGCTAATAGCTGCTCGTGCTTTGCACTGTTGTCTGGCTTGATTAATGTTATGGCATGGACTAATTGCGTAAACAATTCGCCATCGTATTGTGCTTGGCCGGTTTGCATACAGCTTTGCACAAAGACTTTCACCCTGTCCATTATCAGTAACACTAAATCACTCATGTTACTGCTATATTGAATTTGCCCTTTACGTAAATAGTCGAGCAAATCTTCTGCATGCTGTAATAATGGAATAAGCGGAGTAAAGTTGACTAAACCTAAATCCCCTTTAATGGTGTGGATAGAGCGAAAAAGCGAGCGTTGTAATTCGTTGTCTTGGGGCTTTAATTCTAATTCGATTAGGGTTTGTTCACTTGCTTCATAAAGTTCATTAATTTCATCTAGAAGATCAACTAAGATGTCTTCATCAAGATCTTCATGCTTGAAAGTTTGCATAAAATATATAGCCCCACCAGATTAATTATTTAGGTTCTTGATTAGTATCGGCTAAATTTAAATTTTATACAGAACTTTCTAATCTGCAGGCTAAACAAAAGGCTTAGCCTAAATTTTGCATTAAACTGACAGATATTTGTTTTAGCTAAGGTTTAAAAGTCAGTATACTCTGCCGCCACTTAAACTTAGGGGAGTGATTTTGTTAGCCATATTGCGAATTTTTGCCATTTTCTTTTATTTTTTGCTAATTAATATTCTATTAATTTTGCTTTGTATAGTGCGCCCATTTCATCGAGACAACGTGCACTATGCCGGCAAATTGTATAGTTCTGTATCCTGGTGGTTAGGGCTTAAATTAGTGGTGCGGGTGCCAGATAGCGTTAAAAATGGTGGGCCTTTTGTATATATTGCCAATCATCAAAATAGCTATGACTTGTTTACCATTTGTGCTGCAGCGCAAAAAGGCACAGTCACTGTTGGTAAAAAGAGTTTGAAATGGTTGCCTGTGTTTGGCCAAGTGTATTGGTTAACAGGCAATATTATGATCGACCGCAAAAACTCGGGAAAAGCCCACGACACCCTAGTTGGCACTGTTGATAAAATTGTACAAAGACGAATATCTGTTTGGTTTTTTCCAGAAGGTACCCGTAGTTATGGGCGAGGGTTATTACCTTTTAAAACTGGGGCGTTTAGAATAGCCAAGGCCACCAATGAGCCTATAGTGACAGTTGCCGCCAGTAACCTGCATAATAAAATTAAATTAAATCGTTGGAATAACGGCACCTTACTTATAGATTTGTCTGAGCCTGAAAATCTACAGCAGGATAAATCTATTAAACAAAATGCTGAATACTTCCAACAAAAAATGCAAAAGCAATTAGACCAGTTAGAACAAGAGCTAGCATCTACCGAATAATATTTAGGAGTCAATTATGAATTCAGACAGTAACTCAGAATTAGCCGAATGGTATGCCTTTAATCAAGAAACAGTTGAAGCTCTTATAGCCGATGGCAGTGATGCCACTAAAGCCCATACTATCGAATATCACTTTGCCAGCGCCAATTTTGAAGCCTTAGAAAAAGCTGCAGTAGATGCGTTTAAAGCCGGTTTTGAAGTAGGCGATGCAGAAGAACTAGAGCTAGACGATGGTGGCGAAGTTTTTTGTTTTGATGCTGTGGTTGAGCGCATGTTAGATACAGAATTAATTAATCAAGACACAGAAAAATTATTTGCCGTAGCTGAAAAACATCAAGTGCATTACGACGGCTGGGGGACTTATTTTATTGAGTAACTGAGATAAACCGCTGAAGGTTATTAAGCATCAGCGGTTTGTTAGTTTTGATGGATTAATCGTTATTATGCAAGCTAGCGTTTAAGCCGCCCCACTTTGACGGATCTGCAACCACTGCTTCAACTTTGCCAGTTTGGCTATTGCGTCTAAACAATAAGCCATTTAAACCTGATAATTGACGAGCTACCACAACATCACCATCTGGGGTAGTGACTTTAGTGCCCGCTGTGACGTACAAACCAGCTTCAACTATACAATCATCTCCTAAAGAAATGCCTATGCCAGCATTGGCCCCAAGCATACTATTTTTGCCAATGGCATTAATGCTTTTGCCGCCGCCAGACAGAGTGCCCATAGTTGAAGCGCCGCCGCCAATGTCTGAACCATCGCCTACCACTACGCCCTGAGAAATGCGCCCTTCAACCATAGAACTACCTAAAGTACCGGCGTTAAAGTTCACAAAACCTTCATGCATAACAGTGGTGCCTGGTGCCAAATACGCGCCAAGGCGAACGCGCTGCGCGTCACCTACTCGCACCCCTTCGGGAATGACGTAATCTAACATTTGAGGGAACTTATCTATCGAGCTAATGGTTAAGTGGTGATTGTCATTTACGATAAGCTCACGCAGTTTGCTGACTTTACTAGGCAATACTGGGCCAGCTGAAGTCCAAGCAACATTGGTTAATAAGCCAAAAACGCCGGTTAAATTGATCTGGTTAGGTTGAACTTTGCATTCTGATAATAAATGTAAGCGCAAATAAGCGTCTTCTGCTGATCCAGGCGCTTGCTCAATATCAATGCTAACTTCTACAAATTCACCTTTAATCAAGCCGTGTTGGCTAGCTAAACAGTGACGAGCTATGGCTTTATTATTGGCTTCAAACCATACATCTAAGGTTTTGCCACTTTCTGAGTCGAGGTATTTGTGTCCAGTGCGGGTAATTTTCATACTTTTTCCAATGAATAACAGTTTGGCTAATTATTGCCTGATTTTACGCGAATGGCAGCCTGTTTTTGTTTATAGGTTATGCCTAAATTAGCCATAGCTAACTTAGTTACAAAGAGATACTAGAGCTAGTTTGGGGTTTATCTAAAGCTTGTATTTGCTCGGCAACAGAAAAGTGATGTAGGTTAAGCTCTACTCCACGACTATTGGGGTTAGCACTTGATTGATCAAAAAAACAGAAGGTTATAAGTTGATCAAAATGTTGCTTTTCAAAAAGATAACAACGATCAAAACCACTGTGCATTAATGCATAGTCTTGTGGGTCAGCCATTAATTTTGCGCTTCGTGAAATATTACGTTGGTTAAAATAATCTATGCCGCTTTTTGGGGTTTGGGCTTGTTGTTCTAAGGCCTGGATAAATTTGCTTAATTTAATTTCGCCTTGGGTTTGCCCGGTTAAACTATAGGCCTGCTGCATAGTAAAAGGTTGGCCGTATTTAGCAATGGCAGATGTGAGGGTTTGTTGACGAATAGGATCAATGCTTAAATAAGCATCTTCTAGGGTATAGGTTGCCGAAACCTGATGAATAAACCCATGATCTTTATCAAAATATAAAGCTAACTTTTGCTTTAACTGACTGTGTTTGTAAGCTTGGTTAAAATTAAAACTTAGTTTATCGCTACGGGTGCCACCGCGAATATGGTCTAATTGCCCGCCTTGGTCATACAAAGAAATAGCTTGCTTAAGAATATTGGCACCAATAAATACCTCTCTAATTTTAAACGGATTAGCCTTAGACTGATTAGGTAAAACCGCATCTATATTAAAGCGTTTTAGGCCTTTTTCTTGTTGTAGCGGATGAGACTGCGCAACACTAGCCGTTGCCCAAAAAAGTACACTTAGTTTAACTAGGGTAATAATCAGTTGTCTCACTTGTGATGCTCTCTTATTAGATTTATTTAGCTTGCTTCAGCATAACACTTTTAGTCAAAGTTAGAGTGGCTATGTGATGCATTTTATTCTAATTTTAAAGGCTTAAATTTAATTGAATCAACCTCTTACATTTTAAATATAGTTTTTTAAAACCAGTTTGTTAGGGTTGCATCATTCTGTAACTATTTAATTTTATTTACTATGCATTGGTTGTTTAAACTCGCAAACCCACTTTTAGCTGTTTTTTGGTTGAGCATTTTGCTTAATGTCAACAAGTTGCACGCCAACCCAACCTTTAGTCAATATCCCATTAACTTGCCTTTTGATATGTACCATAAGGTCATGGCCGCAGACTTGTTAGCTGATCCAGGGCTAGAGTTGATTATGTTAGGGGCAAATCAAGCACAAAAGCGCCAATTGGCTATTTATAAGTATGATCTTGTTGCCAAAACTTATGTATTACACGAGCAGTTAATGGTGAATGACAATGTGTTTGCCATTGATTTTGGCGTGGTTAATAAGGCTGGGTTGCAAAATTTATATCTGTTAACCAAAAACCGTATTTTGAAATATCAGCCATTAGCAGAAAATACGGTTGAAAAAATGCAGGAGCTGTTAGCTATATCGTCCATGTATTTGGCTGAGGTTGCTGACTCTTTGCGCCAACAAGATTTTGCGAATGATATTAATCAAGATTTCATCGACGACTTTACTTTGGCTGGCTTTGAAACCTTTAACTTATGGCTGTCGAATGGAGAAAAAGGTTATATTGCTCAATCTCTGGCCATACCGGCTAAACATGAACTTGAGAACAATAGTATTAGGTATCAAAAACCAGAATTGTTTTTTCATGACATGAACCAAGACGGCAAAACCGATTTAGTTCAAGTGCAACAAGGGCAATTAAAAGTATACCAACAAAACCTTGATGCTAGCTTTGATTTAGCTGCTGAATCTATAGCCATAGCGCCAAGTATATACGGTATAAATTGGTGGGAAATGACCGGCCCTAATGGACAAGGATTAGACCAAAGTGATCTTAAACATCGCCAGGTTAAAAGCATCCTCGATTTAAATGCCGACTCATTGCCTGATTTGGCAGTGCAATATACCCAAAGTTCTGGGGTACTAGATAAGGTAATAGAATTTGAGTTTTATTATGCTTATTTAAAAGATGGAAAACTCGAATATGCTCAGCAAGCTGATGCCAAAGTGGTCTCTGATGAAACCTTATCTGATATTCGTTTTTTAGATATTAACTCAGATGCCAAATTAGAAGTGATAGTCTCAGCGTTTGATATAGGCATATCGCAAATTATAGGGGCATTGTTGTCGGGCAGTATCGACCAAAATTTACTGATTTTTGCTATGGATCAACAAGGGCAATACCCCAAAAAACCATTGTTAAGCCAAGAGGTTGAAATGAGCTTTAGCTTGTCTTCTGGTAGTCGCGGCGAACCTTTAATTAAAGTGATAGATGTAAACGCCGATCAACATCTAGATGTGGTTTATTCAGATGGTGAAAATAGTTTGCGGGTGTTGATGGCAACGCCCAATGCTAAAGGTGCTTTTGCTAAACGCTCTATCTCACAAAAAGTTAGCATGCCATACGATGCTTCAAATGTGTTATCAACAGATTTAAATCGCGATGGTAAAACCGACTTAGTTATTCACTATGGGCGTGAAGATGATGCAGCACTGCTTAATCAAGTCGTGGTGTTAATGGCAAATTAAACCATTAGATAATTATTTTCACTAAATGACAGGAGCATTACCTGTCTTTTTGCTAAACATTTCCCAAAGATTCATAGGTGAATATTCAGCTGAAATTTAAACGACTATTGACAATTTGGTGGTAATTGACGCCAATTAGTTGTAAAACCAAGCGGTGTTATGTTGAATTCTAAGCTTTACCTTATTTACTGCGTAGGTTTTGCTTCCAAGCATAATTCTTAGGCATTAATTTAATGCCTACTGTTTTGCGTTATTTTGATAGTATGCATTACCCAAACAACAGTACCCTATTGGATATTATTATCAGCAACCCGCTAATTTTCGACCTCAAACTTTCATGAAGATACCAAAAAGATTACAACCACTAGTTGAAGACGGTTTAATTGATGCTGTGTTATATCAATTAATGAGTGGTAAAGAAGCAACAGTATACGCAGTTCAATGTGGTGAGCAGGTGCGTTGTGCGAAGGTTTATAAAGAAGCCATGCAACGCAGTTTTAAAAAAGCGGCGCAATACCAAGAGGGGCGAAAAGTACGCAATTCACGCCGTGCGCGAGCCATGGAAAAAGGCTCTAAGTTTGGCCGTAAACAACAAGAAGACGCTTGGCAAAATACCGAGGTTGATGCGTTATTTAAACTGGCTAAAGCGGGCGTTAGAGTGCCAGAGCCCTATGGATGTTACCAAGGGGTACTATTAATGGAGCTAATTACAGATGAAGAAGGTGATGTTGCTCCTCGCTTAAATGACGTGATGATGTCGGCCGAACAGGCTAGGGAAGACCACGCTCAAGTCATGGTTTACGTCATGCTTATGTTATGTGCTGGGTTAGTGCATGGTGACTTATCAGAATTTAATGTGCTGGTGGATGACTACGGGCCAGTGATCATTGATTTACCTCAGGTAGTAGATGCCGCTGCCAATAATAATGCTTTTAGTATGTTGCAACGAGACGTACGCAATATGAGTGAATATTACGGCCAATATGCCCCAGAATTACTAAATACTAAGTATGCCGAAGAAATGTGGGCATTATTTGAAGCCGGAGAACTAACCCCAGACAGTCAACTAACAGGCAAATTTGCACTCAACCAAGAAGAAGCCAATGTAGACTCAGTGTTAGAGGAAATTAAAGCCGCTTTTGCCGAAGAACAAGCCCGCCAAGAACGGATCCAAGAAGCCAACCAAGCCTAATAAAATAACCAAATAGAGTTATATGTTAATTGTGGCACGAGTATAAATATCAGCAAATATTCTTGGCATACGTTTGGGTTGGCCAGAAGACAAACCTATACATACAAAGTCTGTGCTTGCAGTTAAGACAGTTTGCAGATCATCGCGGCGGATAAATTGAAAATGCCGGGTTAATTTAAGTCTTCCATCACAAGCTACAATCCATGTTGCGCAATCTATAACATCATCTAAGTATGCTGCGGCTAAATAGTTAATTTCATGGCGACTGATAGCCATACCTCTGTCTAAAGCCTGGTATTGCTGTATATCTAAGCCTAATTCATTGGAATGTGCCCATGCGGTTTTTTCTAGTTGTTGTACAAAAACCACATTATTGGCATGGTGATAATGATCAATTTGATCAGCTGATACCTGCCATTGGGTAACAAAAGGCCGAGCATATTGCCACTTCATAAGGCCGTCACATCTGGTAGAGGATTAGGCAAATGCGGGGCGAGCAAGTGGGTCATTAATTTTTTTTCTTGTGCGATAAAGGTGTCAAAAAATGCGACCTCATTTTGCACTTCTTTAAAGGCAATAAAAGTGTCTTCAAAAAATAACAACAAAGTTGATAAATCCCCCATCTTGGCGGGGGCTTTATATAAAAATAATAAGCTGGTTAAAGCTGGCATCTGAACATAGTCTGTTAGATCCCTGCCTAATTGCTGTAAAACACTAATTTGTTGATGGCGTAGCGGGGTGTTTTTACAAGCTAAATAAGCATCTGCATAATTATCTTTATTTAAGCTGGTATCCCCAAGTTGTTTGGCTAAAGCAAAATCTAATTCAAAATTTAAACTGTGTAATCTCAAAGTGCTGGCTAACAGTGCTAAGGCTTTGTTAGGCAATATTTTAGACCAGCTTGGATTAATTTTTTCTAACTCTTGTTCTAACTGTACAAAGCTTTGTGTGGTTAAACATTGGTTAATTAAAAATTGCAGCGCCGAATGGTTAGCCGGTTGTTGCAACAGGTGCTGTTGACTAACCAGAACTCTTTGATTTTGCCAGTTTTGGATGGAATGAATTTTATCGACTAAATTTGCCTGTTGAGCAATGTCGCGCATGGTCTGTAGTCCATGCAAGTGACGTAAGATCTCTTTCAGATGTTCATTCAACTTATCTACACCTGCGGTTAATCTGACTAACGAGTATTTTTTGAGTCTGCAAAGACTTTCCTAACCAGAGTAAATAATTAATATTATTCAATAGCTTGGCGTAATTTTCCGATGAAAACAATAGTTATTCTCTGGGTGGTATCGGATTTTTTTGGTTCACAGCGGGTTTTTAGTTAGAATGCGCGGCATGAATCAAAGCTCAGAACATCATTTGTCTCTTAAAGTGGGATTACAGGCTAGGCAGCCAGTGCCAGATCTCACCCATCATTATCAAGATCTAATTGCCTTGTTTAACGGCGCGTTTGCCTTGTCCTATCAAACCAAATTGGTAAAAGGCACTGATGAGCCTATATATCTTCCAGCTAATGCGCAGTGTGATTTCCATCAAGTGGTATTTGCCCATGGGTATTATGCTAGTGCCCTCCACGAAATTGCACATTGGTGTATAGCTGGAGACGCTAGGCGATTATTAGAAGATTATGGTTATTGGTATTGCCCAGATGGCAGGGATGAATCCGAGCAGGCTGAGTTTGAAAAAGTTGAAACCAAGCCTCAAGCCCTAGAATGGGCGTTTTCGGTGGCAGCTGGTGCACCTTTTCGAGTAAGCACAGATAACCTAAATGGCGCTGAGGTTGATCGGCAGGCTTTTGCCTTAAAGGTAAAAGAACAAGTTGAAGATTATTTTAACCGAGGTTTTCCGCCTCGAGCTGAGATCTTTATTCGAGTATTACAAAATTTCTATCACACTCCACCCCTAGAGCTAGGTATGTTTAATGTTAAATAAAGCTCAACAATCCACTACCTTTAAGTTGGGCTTAGTGATTAATCCTTACGCGGGAATTGGCGGCGCAATGGCGCTTAAAGGTAGTGATGGTAAAGCCATACGAGAGCAAGCCTTAGCCCTTGGGGCAGAAAAAAAAGCCATAGATAGAACCCGAGTAACCTTAGAGCATATTTTACCCCTAAAACAGCGAGTGACTTTATTTGTAGCGGCAGGGGAAATGGGTGAACAATTAGCACAAGAATTAAGTTTTGCTCATCAGGTCATTTATCAGCCTTTGCAAAGTCAAACCGAAAGCCAAGATACTGAAGCTACGGTTAGTGCATTAATTGATGCACAAGTTGATCTTATCCTTTTTGCTGGTGGTGATGGTACCGCACGTAATGTGTGTCAGGTACTGGGTAATAAGTTACCAGTACTGGGGATCCCCGCGGGCTGTAAGATCCATTCTTCTGTATACGCTATTTCTCCTGCTGCAGCAGGCAGGGTATTGAAGCAAGTAATACAAGGAGAAATTGTTAGCGTAAGTGAACAACAGGTAATGGATATTGATGAAGCTTTATTTAGACAAGGCCGTGTCAATGCCCGTCAATATGGCGAAATGCAAGTGCCAACAGAGTTACGCTTTATTCAAGCGGTGAAAATGGGCGGCAAAGAGTCTGATGAACTGGTATTAGCAGATATAGCTGCGCATGTGATTGAAATAATAGAAGAACATCCCGAGCATCTATTTGTTATGGGCTCAGGCTCTACAGTCGATTTTATTATGCAAGAGTTGGGATTACCTAACACCTTGCTTGGGGTAGATATTATTCAGGCGGGACAATTGTTAGCAAAGGATGTGACAGCGGCGCAATTATCCAACTTAACCCAAAACCAAGCTTGCAAATTAGTGGTGACTTTAATTGGTGGTCAAGGACACATTATAGGCAGAGGTAATCAGCAATTAAGCGTGAATTTTTTAACCCAACTCGATCAACAAGATATGTTAGTTGTTGCCACTAAAACTAAATTAATGGGGTTAGCAGGGCGCCCGTTAATAGTGGATTCGGGTGACCCTTTTATAGACCAAAAATTTTCAGGATTAATTCAAGTGGTAACCGGATATCGCGATCAAGTTTTGTATCCTGTGGCCGATTTTAGCCAAATTTAACTTGTAGGAGAGACATTGAGCACCTTTCAATCAACATCATCTGAATTAAGCGAATTTATTCAGAAAACCGAAAACTATTTAGATAATGTGGTAGAGCATGGCGACGACCAAGCCTTATTTATTGCCAGCTATTTACAAGGGCATTTTGCTGTTGCCGCAGGACAAAGCCAAGTGCAAAATATGACAGAAATTGCTCAATTAGCTGAGCTGATGCAACTTAGTTTAAGCCAAGCATTTTCTAACAATGAACTGACCACCCAAGACCAAACTGAGGTCGAGCAACTCTGGAAACAATTATTAACGAATTAAATCAAGTTTATAGTTAACTTTGTGATTTATATTGATTATTCTGCCTAAATGAACTGTGGTTCGCATCCAGTAAATAGGAATTTTAATATGGATATCAATGCGTTAATTTTAAAGTATGGCGATAAAAAATTTGTAATAGATGATACCGACGAGTTAGGCTCTGTAATGCATCTAGACGAGTACAAAATACTCATCCGCCATGATGATGTTGGCTTGGCAAATGGCATGTTAATTAAAGATGTCTACCCATTAATTAACAGTTTAAAGAAGCGTTAAAGAGTAGGTTGGTTAGGCTTACTGCCTGTAAAAGGTGATAGGAACCACATTTCCTTGAGTGTACATTTGCCCCACTAATCTATCGCCAGACGCACTTAGATTTAATTCAGCTTCAACCTCTAGACTCATAACAAAAAGGTAAGGCTCGACCCAGTTTAATAACACACTTGAGCCTTGCACATACCCACTGCCATTGCCCACATTGTTTCCATAACTGTCAAATTCTTGCAGTATGATCTCTTCACCATTTTGTTGCAGTACAAAAACAAAGGTTCCCGCAGCATTAGTGTAGTGCCAGTGCCCAGATAAATTAGCTGTATAAGATTGAGGTGTTTGGTCAGGCAAAGAAGAGCTTAGCAAGTTATCTGCTGTTGCAGCTGAAGACTGCCTAAGTTGTTCTTTTTGTAATCTAAGATCGGCAAGTTCTTTTTCTATTAGTAGTGCTTGTTTTTCTTGTGCTAGACGCAGGGCATCAATTTCTTGTTGGCGTTTTAATGCGGCAAGTTGACTTGCATGACTTTGCTCGACATTTTTGCCAGCGTTAGGGGAGGATTGTTGAGTCTCAACTTTTTTACTGCCAAACGTAAATCCATCAGTTGCCGCATATAATCCTGTTATGGCAATAATTAACGAAGTGATAGCTGTTACTACCCCTGTTACAGTTTGAAAAAAAGATTTATGGGGTTCACTCATAGTCACGCTCCTTGGTGAGTGATACAAGCCTGCTAATTAGGTCTAAGTAAAAGTATAGACTCTTGTCTAGAAGCAGCCCAAATTAGTGAAAACTAAAGTAGGCTGCAAAACAGTCGCTAATTTTATGGGTTAACAGAGGATGTTAATGACTGCTCGAGTATGCTGGCCATAATTGCATTGATATCGTGGTTTTTGGCAAAACTTGAAGAAAAAGCGATATAAGAAGCAGGTACAACTTGTTCAATAGGATAAAGGGTAAATTGTCCTTCTAGCCCAAGATTTTTGATGGTCGTTAGTGCAATGTTACTTTCACTGGCAACCAGATCTATTTTTTGTTGTTGTAACATTAATAGCGCTTCGTCTAAATGAGTAGTTTGATAAACCGATAAACGACCTTGTTTAACCAAAGTATCAAAGGTTTTATCTACCATGACTAGCCTAGCTTTACCTATGACTTTATGTTTGGGAATGGCAGTTAAATTGCTGTAGGTAAAGTTATCTTGTTTGCGTTTAATTAATACGCTGGGATCTAGCGCGTAAAAGGCTTGTTCAGGAAAGACTAAAAAGTCAGCTCGCTCTTGTGACCACAAAGCAGGCATGATGGCATCAATGCGATTATTTTTAACTTCGTTTAGGGCGCGTCCCCATGGCATCACCAAAATATCAATTTTTAAGCCAGTTTGGCGTTGGGCTTGCTTAAGTTTATCTACTAGTTGACCTTTAACTTGTTGATTTTCATCTACAAATACATATGGCGGAAGTTGAGCTGTGGCAAGAGTAAAGTGAATGGCTTTTTGACTTGCCCAGAGATTTACTGAAAAAACTAAGCATAAAAAATAGCTAAACTTAAGCATAAACTAATTCTCTGTCGCGCTTTGGGGCGGAATAAAAAGTCATAAAATTTTTCACTGCTTAATTTTAACTGCTAACTAAAATAGTAAAGGCTCAGACTTATCTTCAATATGCCGCTACTTGAGAGGTGGGCAAGTGTATAGATTTGCTAATGACTTCACAAAAAATACTGGCGTTATCAACCTAATCGTTAAATGTCTTTGTGTGCATAGATGCTTACAGTTGTCGGCGTATTAAGCCTCTGATCAAAAATCTATTGGGGTTTAAGGCCGCCAACAGGTGATTGCTTAGGGGCAGGGGTTGCTGAAGAATTTGGCTGGCCAGGATTTCTGCACATAATGGCGCCGTAGTTAAGCCTCTAGAGCCTAAGCCACTTAACATAAAAAGGTTGGGGTGGTTAATGGGTGACGGGTAATGTGAGGCCGGAAGGGCTTTGTATAAATCCTGATATTGTTGAGTTTGTTCTTCCACATTAGGTACTGCACCTACCATAGGAAGATGATCTGGGGTGCTGCATCGAATGGCAGCTCTTCCAGCTTGAGTAGGCCTAATTGACTGAACCCAATCGCATAATGACAAAGCTTGTTGATGCATAGATAAATTAGTGTGCTGCTCAGCTAATCTGTAATCACATTCGCGATCATTTTTAATATAGGTTGACCCAAGCGCATGCCTGCCTTGCCAAGCAGGGGTGAGGTAGCCTTTGTGACATAAAACCGTTGTTAAATTAGTTAGCTCACCTTGGCTTTCTATCGCTTCAACTTGTCCTCTTACCAAACGAAAAGGCAAACTAGACAGTTGCTGGATCTCCACACTGTCACTGCCTGTGGCTAAAATCACTAGGTCGGCATAAGTCTCACTGCCATCTTGCCAAGCTAATTGCCAGCTTTGGTCTTTTGGAGTTAACTGAGAGAGTTGTTTGTTTGTTGCTAGCTTTGCATCAGCTTGCTGAATTAAGCTGGCGACCAATTCGGGTAAGTTAATCCAGCCTCCAAGGGGCACAAAGAGTCCAGAATAAGGCAGAGGTATCTTAGCTATCTGAGTTGCTTGGTGAGCATCTACTGCATGAATAAAGTCAGTCGGCCAAGTGCCTTTCTGGCTTAACTTAGCATAACGCTGTTTGAGTTTTTGATTAAAAGCCAGTAACAGCGTGCCACACCAAGCATGACTAAAGTTTTGTCCTGAACTCAGTAACTGCTTATACAAACGACTGGCATAACTAAACCCTAGGCTGTGAATTTGACTGGCGTGTCCGGCTTCGGCATTCAGTTGTGGATAAAACCCTCCCTGAGCGTTACCAGATGCACCTTGGGCTAATTGTTGGTCTTGACAATAAACAGTAGACTTAATTCCCCTTTTACTTAAGGCATAGGCACAATTGGCGCCTGCAATTCCCGCTCCTATTATGGCAACTTTAGGAGAGAGCTGGCTTACTCTTGCTGGTAAACGAAAATAATAAGGCTGGCCTGTGGCAGCAACCTGAGTTTTAGTAATTTTCCCTGCTAACATTTCACGTTTACGTCCATGCCCAGGACGTTTTTCTACTGTAAATCCTGCTTCTACTAGGCCGCGTTTTACAAAACCTGCTGCAGTGAAGGTGGCAAAATGGCATTGATCTTTAGCTAATAATGCCATCTGCTCAAACAGTGTTTGGGTCCACATGTCGGGGTTTTTACTAGGGGCAAAACCATCTAAAAACCAAGCGTCAATTAAACCTTTTGCGGGGCAGTCAATTTGCCCTAAAACTTGCTGAACATCGCCTAGCCATAGATCTAATACCACTTTGTTAGACAAAAAATTTAATCTATGACAACCGGCTAATGCGGGGGGATATTGAGCCAATAAACTTTGGGCATATGGGGCTAAGTCTGGGTAATAGGCCAAGGCTTTTTGCAGATCGCTTTGACTAATGGGAAATTTTTCAATGGAAATAAAGTGCAGAGTAAAATTCACATTTTTGTTATTTGCACAAAATTGCTCAAATAACTTGATGGTTAATAAAATATTTAGGCCAGTACCAAAGCCGGTTTCGGCAATCACAAAATAGGGTTTTGACCAAGTTTGCCAACGCTCAAGTAGATGATTATTTTGAATAAATACATACAAACTTTCATCTAAACCTTGGGCATCGGAAAAGTACAGGTCAGCAAAGTCGGTAGCATAGGGTGTGCCGTTTTCATTAAAACGTATATTGGCATTTTCTAAATTCAAAACAATTAGACTCTTTTTAAAACAAGATTGAAAAAATTTGGCTTTGTAACAATGCAGATAACTCATTGTAATAATGTCAGTTTAAGCTATGCCAAAGTTCACAACAATCGCAGTTATTATTTGCATGCTTAAAAATTTCCATTAAGCTAACACGTGTACGCTCAAAGCAGACCAGTTTGTGAGTAAAAATCATTAGAATACGGGCAAAATTTTCTTGAAGGGTAAATCATGAGAAGAGCGGTTATCACCGGACTGGGTATTGTATCCAGTATTGGCAACAATAAAGATGAAGTTACAAACTCTCTTAGAGAGGGACGTTCTGGCATCACTTTTTCTGAAGAATTTAAAAACGCAGGCATGCGCAGCCAAGTTTGGGGAAAAGTGGATCTGGATATTAAAGAGCACATAGACCGCAAAATTTTGCGCTTTATGGGCGAGGCCGCAGGTTATGCTTACATAGCTATGCAGCAAGCCATTGAAGATTCAGGTTTGACCGAAGATATGGTGTCGAACTTGCGTACCGGTATTATTGCAGGCTCAGGTGGAGCATCGTCAAAAAACCAAGTTGAAGCTATCGATATTTTACGTGAAAAAGGCGTAAAACGTATTGGGCCATATATGGTTACACGTTGTATGGGTAGTACGGTTTCAGCCTGTTTAGCCACGCCTTTTAAAATTAAAGGGGTGAATTATTCTATTAGTTCAGCTTGTTCTACTAGTGCGCATTGTATTGGTAATGCCTTAGAGCAAATTCAACTTGGCAAGCAAGATATTATTTTTGCTGGTGGTGGTGAAGAACTGCACTACACCTTGTCAGCTGAATTTGATGCTATGGGTGCAATGTCTACTAAGTATAATGACGATCCAACTAAAGCCTCTCGTACTTACGATGCAGATCGTGACGGTTTTGTTGGTGCTGGCGGTGGCGGCATGGTTGTAGTTGAAGAACTAGAACATGCATTAGCACGTGGCGCTAAAATTTATGCCGAAATTGTTGGATATGGGGCAACCTCTGACGGTGCTGATATGGTTGCACCTTCTGGAGAAGGCGCAATTCGTTGTATGCAGCAAGCTATGCAAGGCCTAGATAAACCAATCGACTATATTAATACACATGGCACTTCTACTCCTGTAGGTGATGTGAAAGAACTGTGGGCGATCCGTGAAGTCTTTGGTGATAAAACTCCGGCGCTTAGCGCGACTAAAGCTATGACAGGTCATGCTTTAGGGGCTGCAGGGGTTAACGAAGCCATCTATAGCTTGTTAATGATGGAAAATGACTTTATCGCTCCTTCAATCAACATCGACAATCTAGATGAAGAAGCTAAAGGTATGGACGTGGTAACTGAAACTCGCGAAGGCGCTTTGACTACTGTGATGTCTAATAGCTTTGGTTTTGGCGGAACTAATGCCACCTTGGTTATGCAAAAATACCAAGGCTAGTGACTAAGATACTAGTAAAAATCTAAAAGCCAGCTTATGCTGGCTTTTTTTATTGGCTGTTAGCTTTACCTAATGGATAGTGCAATGAGCAAAACTAAAACTAATTTATGGCAAGTGTTTAAAAGTGTGGCCGCCAGCGTTTTAGGTGTGCAAAGCCAAGCTAATTATAAAAGTGATTTTGAACAACCCTCATTTGTACCTTTTGTTATTGTTGGGGTGTTATTTGTGTTGGCGTTTATTGCAACTCTAGTTTTGATTGTTAATTGGGTGCTTTGAAGTAACAAAATTAAGCCTTAGCACCTCCCAATATTTTACAGGTTATTTATACCGTTAAATGCCTTATATCCGTGCTAACGCCATTAACCTATGGTTATCGAGTATTTGTATGCTGGCGTACCCTAACTTAACTATTTGTGCTTGCTGTAATTCTTGTAGAACTTTGTTAACACTTTGCCGTGAGCTTTGCAGTAGCTGCGCTAAAGTATCTTGAGAAATATGTAACTTGGCGTGATCCTCTGTGGGGTGTTGTTCCTCTAAACCTTGCTGCATTAGGCTTAACCTACTACACAATTGTCCTTTTAACGATAAGCTTCCGTTCCCATCAATTAAGTTAAAGGTGGCTCGCACTCGCTGACAAAGCAATTTGCTTATGTACAAAGCGTCTTGTGCTCGAGCAAAAAAAAGATGATTAAAAGTTTGACTATCTATGGTCAAAATAGTGGAGGCTTCTTCTGCATGGGCGTCGTGAGTGCGAGGTAAATTATCAATTAAAGAAATTTCGCCAAACCAATGTCCAGGGGGGATCCAGGTTAATACTAACTCTTTGCCATCATTCGAATAATTGCTTACTCGAATTCTTCCAGTTAACACACAATAAAAGTCTTCCGCTCGATCATTTTTTTGATGCAACATTTGACCGCTGGCTAACGATTTTATTTTACTTTTGCTTAATAACGAATCGGCAAGCTCACTAGGTAAACCGGCATACCAGGGGTTTTGCAGTAGTATTGAACGGCAAAGGTGTTTTTGCATAATCTTTCCAATTGTCAACTAGGCGACAGTTTGAGCCGGTCGAGTTAGCTTATCTTAATAGTGATTAAACCACTACTAAGGTATTTACATGCAGTCAGTTAAACATTTGGTTAGCGAACAAGAATGGCAAATGCGCGTGGATCTTGCCGCCTGTTATCGAGCTGTGGCTATGTTTGGGTGGGATGATTTAGTTTTTACCCATATTTCGGCTCGCGTGCCAGGGGATGAGGCGCATTTTTTAATTAATCCATACGGTTTAATGTTTGAAGAGGTCACCGCGTCTAGCTTGGTCAAAATTGACCTGCATGGCAATAAAGTCATGGACTCAGATTACGCAATTAACCCTGCGGGTTTTACTATTCACAGTGCGGTACATGAAGCAAGACATGATGCACATTGTGTTATCCATTTGCATACTGTGGCAGGAATAGCGGTGTCAGCCAGTGAACAAGGCTTGTTGCCTTTAAGTCAACAATCGTTATTCCCTTTGTCCTCATTGTCGTACCACGATTATGAAGGAGTCGCATTGGATCCAGATGAAAAAACACGCCTAGTCAATGACTTAGGCCAAACCCACTTTATGATTTTGCGTAATCATGGGCTGCTAACCTGTGCCCATACTATCGCCGATGCATTTTTATATATGTATTTGCTCGAAACAGCCTGCCAAATCCAATTAAAAGCCCAAGCTAGCGGGCAAAAGTTGCTACCAATAGACTCTGCAATCTTGGCCGGAATTCAAAGCCAAGCAGAACAAGTCACACGCTCAGCCGGAGGGTTGCTAGCATGGCCAGGTATTTTACGTAAATTAGATAGGGTTAATCCAGGTTATCAAAACTAGTTGACTGGCTTACGTAGCTAAGAGGGGGGCTGGCATGGCATAATAACCAAAACTTTTAAGCCCCTATAAAACATGAAAATTTATTACGAAGATAGCATGCCTTATGCCGCTGAATTTTTTGCTGAGTTGGGCGAATGTCAGGTATTTAATCATAAAACGGTTAATTCGAGCATGTTGGCAGATGCTGATGTACTTTTGGTTCGCTCTACCACTAAAGTTAATGCAGATCTTATAGAGCACTGTCAGCAATTGAAATGGGTAGCGACCGCAACGGCAGGTACAGATCATATTGATCGCGCCTATCTAGCTAGCCGCAATATCCCATTTTATTCAGCAGGGGGCTGTAATGCTGTGGCTGTGGCTGAATATGTACTCAGTGCTTTGATGGTCATGGGGCAGCGCTTAAGTTGGCAGTGGCCAGAAAAAACAGTGGGCATAGTAGGTGCAGGGTACGTAGGCACTGCACTGGCAAATATTTTAGGCAAATTAAATATTCCCTATAAATTATGTGATCCACCTTTAGCAAAAAGTGGTGATAGTAGAGACTTTGTTGAGTTAGAGCAGATTTTACAATGTGACTTGATCAGCTTGCATGTACCTTTGATTAAAGACGGCCCCTATGCCACTGAGAATATGTTTGATAGCGCTGTGTTAAACCAATTAAATCAGCAACAAGTTTTAATTAACGCCTGTAGAGGCGAAGTGTTAGATAACGATGCAGCCTTGGCCTTAGCAAAACAAAAATTAGGGCCGCAGTTAGTGTTAGATGTGTGGGAGAACGAACCTAAGATTAATCTTGAATTACTTAAATATACTGCACTAGCCACCGCCCATATAGCAGGGCATACCATTGAAGGTAAAGCCCGCGGCACAGAAATGTTATATTCAGCTCTGTGTAAATTTTTGGCTAAACCTGCTACTAAAACTCTACAGCAATATTTACCAAAGGCTAAGTCTATTGCTTTAGACACTCTTGCGACTCAAGATTTTTGGCAAGTATTCCCTGAGTTAGTCTTAGCTGTCTATGATATTAGTGAAGATGACCGCCATTTTAGAGCAAATATGCTTAGTGCAGAGCAGTTTAGATATATCCGAAAACACTATCCTATAAGAAGAGAGTTTTCTTCAATCACGCTAAATACTGGTAATTTTTCTGATTCAAAGGCACTCTATCAACTAGGATTTTTGCCTGCTAACTAGCGGCTTATTTACACATTTATTTTAATTTTTTAGGAGTAATTACACCATGTCTCGGGCCTTTGATGTCGCAGTGTTGGGCGCTACTGGATTAGTAGGACAACATATGATTGAAATTCTTGAACAAAGGGATTTTCCAATCAACAACCTTTACCCTTTAGCCAGTGAACGTTCTGCCGGTGGTAAAGTGACCTTTAAGGGTAAAGAAGTGACAGTGCTGAATGCCGATGAATTTGATTGGAGCACAGTGCAAATTGGCTTTTTCTCTGCAGGAGGAAGTGTTTCTGAAAAGTTTGCCCCTTTAGCTGCAGAAGCAGGGTGCGTGGTGATCGACAATACTTCGCAATTTAGATACGAAGCTGATATCCCTTTAGTGGTACCAGAAGTGAATCCTCAGGCTATTGCTGGGTTTAGAAACCGCAATATCATAGCTAATCCTAATTGCTCTACTATTCAGATGATGGTTGCGCTAAAACCGATTCACGATGCAGTGGGTATTGAGCGAATTAACGTATCCACCTATCAGTCGGTTTCTGGTGCGGGTAAAGAAGCCATGGACGAGTTAGCACATCAAACTGCAGCACTGTTAAGTGCTAAAGAAGTCAAAACTCAAGCCTTTAGTCGCCAAATTGCTTTTAATGTGATCCCGCAAATTGATGTGTTTATGGATAATGACTACACCAAAGAAGAAATGAAAATGGTGTGGGAAACCAAAAAAATTATGGGTGACGACAGTATACTAGTAAACGCCACAGCCGTACGAGTACCGGTTTTTTATGGTCATGGTGAAGCTATCCACCTTGAAACGCGTGCACCTATTGATGCCGAAGACGTTAAAGACTTATTGGCTAATGCACCTGGTGTAGTACTGCATCGCGAACGCGAGGACTTTCCTACTCAAGTCAGCAGCGCTAGTGGCAACGATGACACTCATGTTGGTAGAGTGAGAAACGACATTTCACACCCTAATGGGATCAATATGTGGGTGGTGTCAGACAATGTGCGTAAAGGCGCGGCCACTAATAGTGTACAAATTGCCGAAGTCTTGATCCGCGATTACCTTTAACCTCCTTATAAAATAAGGCCTATTTAATACTTGGTGTTAAGTAGGCCTCCCTCATGTTCTGGCATTTATTGCCGATAAAACAGCAAAGCTGTCAACTCGTTGACTAACCTTGATTGAATTCAGTGTAGAACTAGCCTCTGACTGGTATTGATTCTAGATCAAACAAGTCTTCTAGTTTATAGTTGAGTAACAAATTACGTTCTCAATTCAAACTTGGAATACGAATTGCTTCTGCGTATTAATGCTAATTAAAAATGTCAAAAAAATGGCAAGATTAGTAGGACTTTACTCGTTATTTTGTAGAATAAAAAAGTGATCAGACAGCCGTTTGCCTGACTGTCTAGATTGACGTGTTGATTGCATAACGTATTTTTGACGTTGGTGTTTTTGGGGAAAAGGAACCATATGAATTTGCGAATGAAAGCAGTACAGCTTCTTCTATTGCTTAGTTTTATAACTGCTGTTCATGCTGCTGATTTTCAACAGGTTCAAATTCGTGGCCCTAAAAATGATGCCGACCAGCTTTCGGGTGTAGTTTACGGACCTATTGAGTCGTCTGATACTCTGTGGCAAATCGCCTCTCGCTACCGCCAAAATAACGATCTAACTATATATCAGGTTATGCAAGCTATTTACGAGCTTAACCCTGATGCATTCGAACGTAATAATCTTAACTTAATGAAAGACGGGGCAATTCTTCAGCTCCCTTCAGAACGCTATATTGCCAGAGTTGACCCTAAACAAGCGCAAAGAAATGCCGAGCGTGCAGATCAAGCATTAAAGTCAGGGGGAGCGGATTCTCCCGAACAGTCTGTGGCAACAGTGGCAGCCTTAGACCAAACCAAAAACTTAATAGAACAAAAGCTGGGGGCAATAGATGAGGCACAAAATCGCCAGTTTATGGAGATTAGGAAACAATTTGCCGAATCTATTAATGATGTTCAAAGTATCTTAACTGAAAATCAAAAACTATTTGAACGACTCGACAAAGTTAATCAAGACATCGATCAAATGCGGGCACAAGAAGAGATTAAAGCCCAACAAATGAATCAAATGGGTGAAAGCATTGAAGAACTGCTTAAAAAATCCCGTTTGGAAGAAGCCGAAAAAGCCGCAGCGGCAAAAGCATCCGCGCAATCTTGGTTAGATAACCCCGTAGTACTCATTTTGTTATTTACACTACCGGTTTTATTGGTGCTGGCCGCCTTTGCTATTTGGATGATTAAGCGCAAAGACGCCTCATCGGCAAATACTGATCCAGACGAAGAAGAAGATTTAACGCTAGATCCATTAACTGCAGAAATGGATGATTTATCTGATGCGCTAAGCGCTGAACTTGCAGGTGAAGAAGGGCAAGATTCAAAAGGCGATGATTTATTTGAAGATGAAGATTTGCTTGATGATGTGCTTGCAGAAGAGCTAGAAGAGTCACTGGATGAAGCGCTAGATGAAGCCTTAGATGAAAGTGTAGATGACTCGCTGGTCGAAGATTTAGATGCTTTTGATGATTTAGGTGATGAAGTTCTAGATGACGCCTTAGATGACGAATTTGAAGTGGGCGCCGATGTAGTAGAACAAGACGACTTAGATAGTTTATTTGAAGAAGAAGATGATTTATTAGCTGAAGTAGAAGAAACCGTTGATGAGCTACCTACTTCAGATGAGTCCTTAGATGAAGTGCTAGATGAGGTAGAAGAAGCGCTTGAGCAAGAAAGTGCTGAAGATCTACAAGAACAGACGGAAACAGAAGAACTAGAAGAAGATCTAGCTGAAAGCTCTGATGAATTAGATGAAGAAATAGCAGATTTAGAAGAAACAGAAGAAACAGAAGAAACAGAAGAAACAGAAGAAACAGAAGAAACAGAAGAAGCAGAAGAAACAGAAGAAGCAGAAGAAACAGCAGAAACAGCAGAAACAGCAGAGCAAAGCCCTCCATCAGCGCCAAGCGAAGATGATGAGATTGAAGATGAATCTTTATTAGCTGAAGTTGCAGATGAACCAGAAGTGGTCATACAGGCGGTGGATGATGACGAAGAAGAGCCACCTGAAATAAGCATAGATGAGTTAATTGGCGAAGATGTAACTAAAACCCCAGAAAATCCGGTGGTGGATGATTCGCAAGGGATAAATGAAGAAATTTTACAAAACCTAGATCAAGAGATTTCAGCGCAAAATGAAGAATTAGACAAAGTTACAGGCAGTTTGATTGATGAGTTGGAACAAATCGAACAAATGCAATCTATGTTGCCTGACGAAGATGAAAGTGACCTTGAAAATGAGGCCGAACCTCAACTAGATATTCAAAATTTAGACGGTTTAGAAGAAGAGCTTGATGAAGAGTTATTAGCTCAAGATGACTCTGAAGAAATGACTGATTCGCAAGAAGTGGATATTTCAGAAGTTTTAGATGAGCAAAGTTTCACAGAAGGTGAAGTCACTGAAGTTGAAACAGATCTAGAAGCTGAGCCTGAAGTTGAAGCTGAGCCAGAAGTAGAATCTGAGCCAGAAGTAGAATCTGAGCCAGAAATCGAAGATGAGCCAGAAATCGAAGATGAGCCAGAAATCGAAGATGAGCCAGAAATCGAAGATGAGCCAGAAATCGAAGATGAGCCAGAAATCGAAGATGAGCCAGACATCGAAGATGAGCCAGAAATCGAAGATGAGCCAGAAATCGAAGATGAGCCAGAAATCGAAGATGAGCCAGAAATCGAAGATGAGCCAGAAATCGAAGATGAGCCAGAAATCGAAGATGAGCCAGAAGCCGAAGCAGAGCCAGAAGCCGAAGCTGAGCCTGAAGTTGAAGATGAGCCAGAAATCGAAGATGAGCCAGAAATCGAAGATGAGCCAGAAATCGAAGATGAGCCAGAAGTCGAAGCTGAGCCAGAAGTAGAATCTGAGCCAGAAGTAGAATCTGAGCCAGAAATCGAAAATGAGCCAGAAGTCGAAGCTGAGCCAGAAATAGATACTGGGTCAGAACCAGAAATTGAGTCAGACGATGATCTTGAGCAAGCCCTTGAAGCAGAGTTTTCAGAAGAGTTTGAGCAACCTGAATCGAATGACAATACTTTAGATGAAGATCAACTTGAAAAGGCCCTTGAAGATTTCGAAAACGAAGAACTAGACGAAGTGTTAGAAGATCTCACCTCAAATGAGAGTGCGTCTATCGATACTTTGGATGATCTAGAGTTTTCTGCCGATGATTTTATTGAAAAAGATAAAGACCACAAAGTCGCACCAAGTGACACAGACGAGTTAGACAACGACTTTGACGATAGTGAGTTAGAAAGTGCCTTAGACGAACTCGCGCCTGAAGAGTCAAGCCCAAGTAATAGTGAACTCGACGATATGCCGGGTCTAGGCGATTGGTTAGGTGATGATAACCAACAAAGTTCCAGCCTAGAGCAAGATACTGAAAGTTTAGATGAGCTTGAAGGAGCCAGTTTTGATGAGCTGTTAGAGTCTATCGATATAGAAGACGAAGACACTGAGCAAGTTGATGATTCTGGTTTAGATATTAATGCTTTATTAGATGGCTCTGAATTATCTGAAGAAAACCTAGATCCGTTAGACGACAATGAAGAAGATGACTTTTTAGACGTTGAATCTTTGCTAAACGAAAGTAACGATGCTGAGTCTGACGAAGACATAGAAAAAGCTTTAGATTTAGACATGCCACTTGAACCATTTGTTAGTGAGCAAGACGATTTGTCTATGGTTGATGTGGATGCAGACGATGGATTAGGTGCAAAACTGGATCTAGCCTTAGCCTATATTGAGATTGGCGAACAAGAGTCAGCCCAAGAGTTGTTAGATGAAATCATTGCCAAAGGTAACGACAAGCAAATCGCTGAAGCCAAAAAGATCCTAGAAGACCTAAACTAACAAATCTAACTTTAGGTTTGTTAGTTTGGTTAATGTTGAATTGCATAAGTCAGCATTCAAACTTTTTGTTGACCAATAGAAAGTGATTTTTGCCTTTTAGCAGATAGCGGTCATTGGGCTTGGCTTAAATTTAAAAGCACGCTTCGCGCATCATCCTTGATGTTTTTCACACAGAATCCCTTCTGTGTGACTTACTTTTTGTCTACAGCCACAAAAACTAAGGAAAAAAGGCCGCTCTACGCAATGCTCTTCATCCACTTATTTACTGCTTTTTGCAGGTCGTAATAAATCGCTCCAGGCGAACTATTACTCAATCGCCCATCCCGGCGATTGCCCTGCAAAAAGCACCAAATAAGTGGCGAGCTTCGAGTCGAGGGTAAATCAAAAGAAAAAAGCATCGGCTTTGCCGATAAAAGCTTGTTTTTAGTGGCTCCGCCACTGTTACCCGCCTTTAAAGTTTCAGCAAAAAATGGCTTATTTTAAGGGCAAATGGCAGGACGCCATTTGAGCGAAATCTGGAGGGACTCATTATTTCGCGACCTTAAAATAAGCCATTTTTTGCGGTTAAGAACTTTAAGCGGCGGCGGCATCTTTTTGGTTACTTTATTCTTTGCTGTTGAAGAAAAAGTAACTGGCTCGAAGGGATTCGAGACATAAACAATCAGGGATGATTGCGCGAAGCGTGCTTTTAAATTTAAGCCAAGTGCAACGACCGCTTTCTCAGTAAAGTGATCATCAACACAAATAAAAAAAATTACGAAATTTAATTATTTTCTTTGCTCTAGTATATATTTGATGTGTAATCGTTTTACCGTATTTAGCTTAACCAAATTGTTGTGACTTATGAATGATGAAACTTCGCCACTAGATAAATTTAGCCGTAGCATTCAGCGCTTTATTCATTTTGAAAGCGCTGGCGGTATTATGTTAATTGCCGCCACAATATTAGCCATGCTTTTAAAGAATTCTGACTTTTCGTCACTCTATACGGCTTTTTTGAACCTAGAGGGACAAATAAGGTTAAGTTCACTTAATATAGAAAAACCGCTTTTTTTATGGGTTAACGATGGCTGGATGGCGATCTTTTTCTTTGTGGTTGGCTTAGAAATTAAGCATGAATTAATGCATGGGCATTTATCCGATCGCTCCCAATTAATTTTGCCTTTAGCTGGTGCTATTGGTGGTGTGGCTGTGCCAGCCTTAGTTTACCTGTCGTTAAACTGGCAAGATCCTACTGGTATTAAAGGCTGGGCCGTGCCTACTGCTACCGATATCGCTTTTGCCCTTGGGGTGTTAGCGGCTGTAGGCAGTCGAGTGCCTGTTGCACTAAAAGTATTTTTAATGACTTTGGCAATATTAGATGACCTTATAGCCATAGTGATTATTGCGCTTTTTTATACCTCTGGGCTGTCTGTTACATCGTTAATTGCCGCCGGGTTAATAGTTGGCCTAATGCTGACCTTAAAATATTTTAAAGTTAAAAGTGCTTTTCCATTTATGATGCTAGGGGCCATTTTGTGGGTATGCGTATTAAAGTCGGGCGTACATGCAACATTAGCCGGAGTGCTAACCGCATTTTTCATTTCTACCACTCCTAGTGAAGGGCAAAGTAAATCACCTGCTAAGTCTTTAATCGAAGATCTTCATCCTTGGCTTGTGTTTGTGATTTTACCGGTATTTGCTTTAGTTAATGCCGGAATCTCCTTTGATGGTCTACAATTTTCTAACTTGTTAAACCCTGTGCCTTTAGGTATCACCCTAGGACTATTTTTAGGAAAACCAATAGGTGTGATGTTTTGTGCAGGCCTAGTTGTATTAACTGGGCTTGCTCGTTTACCCAAAGATGTGACTTGGATGAGTTTGTTAGGCGTGGCCGTGCTTTGTGGGGTGGGTTTCACCATGAGTTTGTTTATAGGCGGGTTAGCATTTGCAGAAGGTGGAGCAGGGTATGCTCGAATTGATAGACTAGGTATTTTAGTTGGCTCTGCATTAAGTGCAATATTGGGTTATTTACTGTTAATAATGTCAACTAAGGATAAAAAACAATCAAGCTTTTAAATTTAGTTGGCATCATATTTTTTTTGTCACACTATCTTTGTGGCTAACTCTAGCTAAATAGTCAAAACCGGCAAGAATGTTTGCCGGTTTTAATTATTCTAAACCAAATAAAAGCTTTTAGAAAAAGCTATACACTAAAGTAACTGCTGTTTGTGTATCGAGGTTTTCTCTGGTGTCTGCTACATCTGAGTTATGGTCTAAAATCAAAGACACTTTTAAGGATAAGCCTTCGGTGATAGTGGCAGAAACAGAGCTTTCTGATTTTGACTTAGTATTGTCGTTACCCACTTCTGTACTAAGTAATTGTTTGAACTGTGCGTTGTCAGATATTTTCCACTGATAATCTAATGCTGCACGTACAATAAGCCCATTTTGTTCTTCACCGTCTTTAGTTTCACTAAACGCATAACCAGGACCAATACTGTAATTAAATTTACTTTTCTCGTCTTCCCATAACTTATGTGACCAACCAGCGGCGAGTGTGGCTTGGTAATTATAACTGCTAAACTTATCATCTTCGTACGAAGCAAATCCAAACAATCTATGGTCAGGGTTTTTTAACTTATAGTTAGCTTGACCCGACATAAAGTATTTTTGTGCTGTGGTTTGTTCAACATTGTTGATTTCGTCTTTTTTGTATAAAGCTTCAACTATGTAGTCGTTACTCCATTGAGTCAGCTCTTGGTGCGCGGATAATTTACCTTTAACTGAGGTGGTTTCGGTGTTACCCGTGGTGGCAATATAGCCAAATTCACCATCCATTGAAAAAGGCTTCACTTCTTTGGCAGCATATACATTGCTCGCGGCACATAACCCGATTAGTACAAATGATAATTTCATGTGGATATCCTTTTTTGGTAAAGAGTAATATTAAGGTTAATGCTGTCTTAAAGTTGATTCAGTCAGACTCAGTTGCTCAAAAAAATTGATAAACTAAGGTGACTGCTGCTTCTGTATCTAAAGCTTCATTGTCTTCACTGGCACCTGTGTCGTGATTTAACACAAAGCTAAGTTTCATGGCTAAGGCGCCTGTGATACGAGTTGATAACGAGGTTTCAGATTTGGTTTTGGTAAATTCTTGATCGGCTTCTGTGCTTAGAAATTGCCTGAAAGTCGCATGTTCAGAAAACTTACGTTTGTACTCCATTGCGGCTCTTACTATTAGTCCGCTTTGGTCTTCATTAGTGTTGTCTTTTTCTGCCTCAGAAATGCCAAACCCTGGGCCTACACTGTACTTTAATTCACTTTCACTATCATGCCACAACCTAGATGACCAACCTGCAGCAAAAGCGGCTTGGTACTTATAGCCACTAAAACGATTGTTTTCGTATTCGCTATATATAAATAACCTATCGTCAGGGTGGCTAAGTTTAAAATCTATTTGGCTAGATAAAAACACTTTTTGGGCTGAAGTAGTATTTTCAGTGATCCCATCTACTTTGGTTTCACTTTGTTTATACAAACCATCGCCTATGATTTGGTAGCTCCAAGATTGTAACTCTTGGCTGGCATTAATTTTGGCGGTAATAGTGGAGGTATTGGTATTGCCGCTGGCTAACAAAAAGCCAAACTCACCAATCATCGAAAGTTCATCTTCTTCATCAAAGTCAGGCTTATTGGCCATATACAATGAGCGCATAATATTTTGTTTGGCAAAACAATTGAGTGGTAGCAATCCCACAATAATTAACAACCAATATTTTGACATACGCCTGATAAACTTAAGTCCTGGAAAAAAGATGGCCGATTATAACGAAAGTGATAAAGGTTTTGCACAGCAAAGCCAATAATTGTCAGAAATAATCTGCTTTTGTGTGGAAAAACTAAGGTCAGAGTTTGGGGCTCATGATGCTTAACACGGCATGGGCTTCCATAGAGGCAAATTTAATTGCGTCTTGTAGATCTTCTTGTTCGATTTTCAAATAGTTTAAAACCAGAGGGGTGACTAGTTGACTGGTGGAATACAGCTTATCCTCGGCCATGGCAATACCGGCACGCACAGCCGTGTAAATAATGGCCACATCTTTGTCTTCTAAAGCTTGGTTTTCATTATGTAAATTTAATACAGGCAAGTGCAGTTGACTGGGTAAATGCCAAAACTCTAATAACTTGGCACTACAGATTGCATAGTTAAAGCCTAAAACTTGTTGTTGTAACTTCCAGGGGGAGGTTTTTTCATCGTATTGGCTGCATTTAATTGCCATATCTGGGGCTTGTACGGCCACCAGTAATTCGCCAATATTATGTAATAATCCTAATAAGAAAAACCTTTCACTGCCACGAACTCGAACAATTTTGGCTAAGTGTTTAGCCACTAAAGCCGCATAAATGCTTTGCAACCAAAACCGTTTTAAATCAATAACATCGCTACTAAAATGTTCAAAAGCTGAACTGGCGGTTTCTGCCATTACTAGGTTGTATAAGGCTTCACCACCTATGATATTAATGGCTTTAGGTAGCGAGTCTATTTGTGACTCAAATCTAAATAAAGGACTGTTGGCTAACTTAAGTAATTTAGAGCTTAAAGATGGATCTAAAGCAATCAATTTGCCTATGTCTTCTAAATCAGACTGACCATCATCTAACATCGACCTAATGCGCACGCAAATTTCTGGTAGGGCAAAAGATTCACTGGCAACACGGGCAATATCCACTGGGTGTAATGATGACATAATCTAGTTTCTTAACCTCAATTGCATGCATTATAAACGTCAACAGCAATAAATGAGAGTGTCTTTTTTATACTCTTTAGGAATGAGTATTAAAATTGGCAATTTATTACTGGTTAATTTTAATCGATTGCAGTTAGGATAGTTTATGCCTAAACAGTTATGTATATTTTTATGCAACCAATTGATTATACGCCAGAAAAAATCGTCCAAAGCAATGGGATAAAAATTAATTACGATAGTTTTGGGGATCCTAGTAATCCGCCTGTTGTGTTAATAATGGGCTTAGCCACACAGATGATATTTTGGCATCAGGACTTTTGTCGATTATTAGCAAGCTTAGGATTTTGGGTAATAAGGTTTGACAATCGAGACGTTGGAAAAAGCGCTTGGTTAACAGATTACCCGTCTAGCACTATTTGGCAGTTTATTGCTAAACAAGTTTTCAAGCGTCGCATAAAACCTGCCTATCATTTAAAAGACATGGCCAAAGATACACTTGGCTTGTTAGATGCACTTGGCATTGCTAAATGTCATTTGGTTGGGGCATCTATGGGCGGAATGATTGCCCAAATTGTTGCCATTGAGGCGCCAGAAAGGTTGTATAGCCTAACCTCTATTATGTCTACAACAGGTAGCAGAAGCTTGCCAAAACCTGCCATGGGATTTTTATTATCTCTTTTAACTCGCCCCCCTAAAAAACCTCAACAACAACTTAGTCATGGCCTAAAGCTATATAAAATGTTGCATGGTAATCACTTTGTATTTCATCAGAAAAGCATAGAGACCTTAATTGAACAATCTATTTCAAGAGGGGTTAATTTAGCCGGCAACAACAGGCAATTTGCAGCCATTTTAGCCGCACCAGATAGAACTACAGCACTGCAAAAAGTTAGTTTACCCACTTTAGTTATTCACGGGGAAAATGATCCTCTTATATCGGTAGAAGCAGGGCATGCTACTGCCGATGCCATTGCCGGTTCAAAACTTAAAACCTTTAAAGGAATGGGGCACACTATACCTACAGAGTTAAACCATGAGATCTGTCAGCTTATCGCTAGTCATTGCAAGTTGGCACAAAACTAAAGGATTAAGATGCTTATTAATTATTGTCGTTTAGCTTGGGATCGAGTAGATCAAGTTGACTGGAGTTTTGTTTCACTTTGTTAGGCGGTGTTTTTCGTTTGGCACGCTTTTTACGTATGGCACAGGCTTTGATAATTTTACTTTGTACATCTTGCTCTAATTTAATCCAATGTAACCTTTCTTCTCTTGAACGAAAACAGCCGACACAATAGCCTTTAGGGCCAGATTGGCAGACCCCAATACAGGGACTAGTGATGTCGAAAATTTCAATTTGCTTCAAGTTGGCCTCAATGGGGTATAGGTCGCCCGCAGCTAATTTAGCAAAAAATTAGATAAATATTTAGTCTGTTAAATTTTAGGCAAAAAAAAGGGCCTTTGAAGGCCCTTTTTCGAAAAACGCTAAATTACTTTTTCTTAGCCTTAGGGTTTGGCAAGTCAGTAATGCTTCCTTCGTAAATTTCAGCGGCTAAACCAATAGACTCATTTAGGGTAGGGTGTGCATGAATGGTTAACGCGATGTCTTCGGCATCAGCTCCCATTTCAATGGCTAGACCTATTTCACCTAACATTTCGCCAGCATTGATTCCGACTATGGCACCACCAATTACACGGTGTGAGTCTTTATCAAATATTAACTTAGTCATACCTTCTGTACGTGCTGAAGCAATAGCACGGCCTGAAGCAGCCCAAGGGAAAGTTGCAGACTCATATTTAATGCCTTGCTCTTTTGCTTCTTTTTCAGTTAACCCAACCCATGCCATTTCTGGATCGGTGTAAGCAACAGAAGGAATACACTTAGGATCGAAGAAGTGTTTCTTACCAGCAATGACTTCTGCTGCAACATGACCTTCATGTACAGCTTTGTGAGCAAGCATTGGTTGACCAACTAAATCACCAATAGCAAAAATGTTAGACACATTAGTACGAAGCTGCTTATCAACATTGATAAAGCCACGCTCATCTACTTTAACGCCCGCTTTTTCTGCATCAACTAAACTGCCATTTGGACGACGACCTACAGCAACTAATACTTTGTCATATTTAACTGGCTCTGCAGGTGCTTGCTTGCCTTCAAAAGATACATATAAGCCATCTTTTTTCGCTTCAACGCCTGTAACTTTGGTTTCTAACATTACGTTAAATTTGTCTTTAACATACTTCTGATAGATTTTAACCACGTCTTTATCAGCGGCAGGCACTAATTGGTCTAAAAATTCCACAACATCAATTTGTGAACCTAAAGCGCGGTACACTGTACCCATCTCAAGTCCGATAATGCCGCCACCAAGTACCAACATTTTCTCTGGAATGTCAGCCATTTCTAGGGCGCCAGTAGAATCTATAACACGCGGATCATCTTGAGGAATAAAAGGTAAGCTGACCGGTTCAGAGCCTGCAGCAATAATCGCGTTTTCAAAGTTAATGGTTGTTTTACCGTCTTTGCCTTCTACTTCTAAGGTGTTGCTACCAGTAAACTTGCCGTAACCTTGCACGTGTTTAACTTTACGCATTTTAGCCATGCCAGATAAGCCTTTGGTTAGTTGACTAACCACACTATCTTTCCAACCGCGAACTTTATCTAAATCGATTTTAGGTTCGCCAAAAGTCACCCCATGACCAGCCATTTCTTTAGCATCGTCAATGACTTTGGCTACATGCAATAAGGCTTTAGAAGGAATACAGCCTACATTCAAACAAACGCCACCCAGGGTATCGCGAGCATCGACTATCACTGTTTCTATGCCTAAATCAGCAGCACGAAACGCCGCAGAGTATCCACCCGGGCCTGCACCTAACACTACCAATTGCGTTTTTATTTCGCTCATTTTAAACCTCAAATTTTGTTATTTTCCGCCGTTGTTAACCTTAGTAGACCTAACAACAGCTTGTTATAAATTTTATCTCGTCCATTTAAAATAAAGAGGTAACAGTTCACTGCTACCTCTTGTTTTAAAGAATTATTCTGCGTAAATCAGTTAAATTTGCCGCGACTTCAGTAGAGAACCTTGCACCTACTGCGCCGTCTATCACACGATGATCATAAGATAAACTTAAGGGTACCATCAAGCGCGGGATAAATTCAGTGCCGTTCCACTTAGGTTTCATCTCTGATTTAGAAACGCCTAATATAGCAACTTCAGGCGCATTCACAATAGGTGTGAAGGCAGTACCGCCAATTCCACCTAAACTAGAAATGGTAAAGGTGCCACCTTGCATATCAGCAGCTTTTAATTTTCCTTCTCTAGCTTTTCCAGAAATTTCGATTAATTCTTGCGAAAGTTGCTCAATACCTTTTTTATTGACATCACGAATAACAGGAACAACTAAGCCGCCTGGTGTTTCTACCGCTATACCTATATTGATGTATTTTTTTAATACTAAGCTTTCGCCATCGTCAGACAACGAAGAATTAAAAGTAGGGTATTTCTCTAAGGCTTTGGCCACAGCTTTCATGACAAACACTAAAGGCGTGATTTTTAAGCCAGATTTAATTTTAGCATGATAGGCATTTTGCTCTTTACGGAAGTTTTCAACTTCTGTGATATCAGCTTCATCAAACTGAGTAACATGTGGAATCGTCGCCCAGTTGCGATGTAAGAAAGGTCCAGATATTTTTTGAATACGGCTTAATGCTTGTATTTCTACTTCACCAAATTTGGCATGGTCAACAGGTTTAACAGGCACAATATTTAACACATTATCTGCCGAGCCAGCACCAGCACCACCTGAGCGAGGTTTAGCCAGCTCTGCTTTTACATAAGCCTGAACATCTTCTTTAAGAATGCGGTTTTTAGGACCCGAGCCTGATACTTGAGTTAAATCAACCCCAAACTCACGGGCAATGCGGCGAACCGACGGCGAAGCGTGAGCCTTGCCATTACTCGGAGCCGGAGCAGGGGGCACAGGTGCCGCTTTAGCTTGGCTCGCAACTTTTTGAGGTGCTGCTGCCGGTTTTTCCTCGGCTTTAGCTGGTGCTTCGCTAGGTGCTTGAGTGTCGGAGTCCGAACTACCAGCAGTTTCTAGCTTAATTACTACAGTGCCTTGTTTTACTTTATCGCCCGTAGCAATAAAGACTTCTTTAACTGTGCCAGCATGAGTAGAAGGTACGTCCATGGTGGCTTTGTCAGTTTCTAGTGTGATCAGTCCATCTTCTTGCTCAATAACGTCGCCAATAGACACTAATACATCTATAACATCAACTTCGCCATCTTCACCAATGTCTGGTACTGCCACTTCAATGATTTCACTGGCACCGCTAGACTTGGCTGCAGGTTCTGGTTGGGCTGCAGGCTCAGGAGCTGCTGCTTGTGGTTGAGCTTCGGCTTCTGGTTGTGCTTCTGCTGGCTTGTCAGTTTCAGTGTTGTCACTGCTACTGGCCTGAGCAGATTTTATTTCACCGATCACATCCCCTTCTTTTATCTTGTCGCCAACTGCCACAGATAAGCTGGCTAATTCACCAGCAAAAGGGGCAGGAATATCCATAGAGGCTTTGTCGGTTTCTACCGTCACTATGCCTTCATCGGCTTCAAGGTTGTCGCCAACTGCCACACATATTTCTATTACTTCTACTTCTTCGCCACCAACATCTGGGACTAGAATTTTTTGCAAATCAGACATGAATAAGATTCCTTATCTAGCCACTATTAGGCGTAAAGTGGGTTAAGTTTGTCTGTGTTAATGTCAAAGCGCTTAATGGCTTCGGCAACCAATTTTTTATCTACGTCACCCCTTTGGGACAACTCGTATAGCGAAGCAACCACTATATAAGCAGCGTTTACTTCAAAGTGAGTACGTAAATTTGCACGGCTATCACTGCGACCAAAGCCATCTGTACCTAAACAACGATATTCAGTATCGATGAAGGCACGAACCTGATCAGAGTAGGCTTTCACATAATCTGTTGCTGCAATGGCAGGGCCTGCTTCTTTAGTGATCACTTGGCCAATATAGGCAGTTTTGCTTTCACTTTCTGGGTTAAGCATATTCCAACGAGCCACAGCTTGACCATCCCGAGCCAATTCATTAAACGAAGTTACCGAATACACATCTGAAGAGACTTTATAGTCTTCGCTGAGTATTTGTGCCGCTTTACGCACTTCATTTAAAATGGTGCCTGAGCCCATAAGTTGTACATTAGACTTGGCTTTGCCTTTGGTTTCTACTCGTTCAAGTTTGTAGATGCCTTTGATGATTTGATCAGCAATTTTGTCATCTTCTGGCATAGCAGGGTGCTGATAGTTTTCATTCATTAGCGTCAAGTAATAAAAAACGTTTTCGTTTTCTTTATACATACGACGTAAACCGTCTTGAATAATAACAGCAACTTCATAGCCGTAGGTTGGATCATAAGTAACACAGTTCGGAATTAAGTTAGCTTGAACGTGCGAGTGTCCATCTTGGTGTTGTAAACCTTCACCATTCAAAGTGGTACGCCCAGCCGTGGCACCTAATAAGAAACCGCGCGCTTGGCTATCGCCAGCCGCCCAGGCTAAATCACCCACTCGTTGGAATCCAAACATTGAGTAATAGATATAAAACGGAATGGTGGTGGCGTTACAGGTTGAATAAGAGGTACCAGAAGCTACCCATGATGCCATAGCGCCTAGTTCATTGATGCCTTCCTGTAATACCTGGCCTTTTTTATCTTCACGATAATAAGCAACTTGGTCAGCATCTTGAGGTACATATTTTTGCCCTTCGTTGGCATATATGCCTACTTGGCGAAACAAACCTTCCATGCCAAAAGTACGCGCTTCATCTGGGATAATTGGAACAACGCGCTTACCGATCTTCTTATCTTTTAATAAGGCATTTAATACACGCACAAAGGTCATGGTAGAAGAGACTTCTCTTTCACCTGAGCCTTTAAGTATGGCGTCGAACGCTTTTAGTTCCGGTACTTCAAGTTGCTCATCAGCTTGCTCGCGGCGCTGCGGTAAAGTGCCACCTAGAGCTTCGCGACGGGCTTTCATGTACTGGTATTCTTCGCTGTCTTCAGCAAACTTAAAGTAAGGTAAGTCAGCAATGGCTTCATCTGCAACAGGAATATTAAAGCGGTCACGGAATTTTTTAATAGACTCTACATCCATTTTTTTCACGTTGTGCGCGATATTTAAAGCTTCGCCTGAAGCACCTAAACCAAAGCCTTTTACGGTTTTGGCTAAAATAACTGTAGGTCTACCTTTGGTATCCATGGCTTTTTGATAGGCCGCAAATACTTTCACTGGATCGTGGCCACCACGGTTTAAGCGATAAATGTCTTCATCAGACATATTGGCAACCAAGGCAGCGGTTTCTGGGTATTTATTAAAGAAGTTTTCACGGGTATATTTGCCGCCTTTGGCTTTACAGTTTTGGTATTCACCGTCAACTGTTTCGCTCATAAGTTGCAATAATTTACCTGAGGTATCGCGCGCAATTAGGGCATCCCAGTAGCTTCCCCAAATCACTTTAACCACTTCCCATCCGGCACCACGGAAAGTTCCTTCAAGTTCTTGGATAATTTTACCGTTACCACGAACTGGCCCATCAAGGCGTTGTAAGTTACAGTTGATGACAAAAGTTAGGTTGTCTAAACCTTCACGCGATGCAAGACCAATTGCACCTAATGATTCTGGCTCATCGCACTCACCATCTCCCATGTAACAGTAAACACGCTGACCTGAACAATCTTTAATGCCACGGTTAGTTAAATACTTCAAAAAACGTGCGGTGTAGATGGCTTGTAAAGGACCTAACCCCATAGAAACAGTAGGGAATTGCCAGTAATCTTTCATTAAATGCGGATGAGGATAAGAAGATAAACCTTGGCCATCACATTCTTGACGGAAGTTATTTAACTGCTCTTCAGTTAAGTTGCCTTCTAAGAAAGAACGCGCGTAGATTCCTGGAGAGATGTGCCCCTGAGAAAAGATAAAGTCCCCGCCATCCTTGTCTGAAGGCGCTTTGAAAAAGTGGTTAAAGCCCACATCATATAACATGGCTGAAGAAGCAAAACTGCCGATGTGGCCGCCCAACTCTAAATCTTTTTTAGAGGCGCGTAATACAATCATTAAGGCATTCCAACGAATGGCAGCACGAATACGGGCTTCCATTGATTGATCACCAGGCATAGTAGGCTCTTGCGCTACCGGAATGGTATTGATGTAGGCAGTGGTCGCATCATAAGGTAAGTGGGCTCCACTGCGTCTAGCTTTATCAATAAGTGTTTCTAATAAAAAGTGAGCACGTTCAACGCCTTCTTCTTCTAACACTGTTTCAAGAGAATCTAACCACTCTTGGGTTTCTTGTGGATCCACATCCGGATGCATCATATTAGCCATGGTGCTTTCCTTATTTTTGTTTGCTTTTATGGGAACCTATCGAATCTCTACCTTTAGGTATAAATGAGCTCAATAAGCTGTCTGGTATTTTAATCAGCTAAAATTAGCCTTAGCTTTTAAATACTTAATTTACTTCAATTCTGCGCAATGCACGCTGCATACGCATGTCTTGTCGATTTATGTTTAATAACGTTTCTTCAATATAGGCTAAGTGTTCGTTGCTCGCTTGACGGGCCTGTTCTGGATCTCGCGCGAGAATAGCTTTGACTATATTTTGCCTTTGACGATTAATATTGTTTCCGGCATCTGGGTGTTTTGCCAACACTTCTAAGTTGCGTTGAATATTATCTTGCAACATAGACTGTAGACTGCGCATAACATGCTGTAAAACCATGTTGTGTGCAGCATTTGCCATAGTTAGATAAAAATTAACTAATGCAGCGGCTTCTTGCCTTTTATCTTGCTGACTCTCACTTTGCGGAAGGGCGTTTAACGCTTCTTGCAAGGCTTGATAGTCGTCAGGTTGCCCCCTAAGCGCTGCATAATAGGCCGCCATGCCTTCTAATGCGTGTCGAAACTCTAACAAGTCAAATTGCATTTCTGGTTTTTCAGATAACAGCATTAATAAGGGGTCGGTGAGTAGCTCGTTTAAACGCGGTTTTACAAAAGTGCCGCCGCCTTGCTTGCGTTCAACTAAATTTTTGGTTTCTAACTTTTGAATGGCTTCGCGTACCGACGGGCGAGATACCGCAAATTGTTCAGCTAAAGTGCGTTCAGATGGAAGCTTTTGTCCAGCCAATAATCGACCATCTAACATCATGGACTCTAATTGTTCCATTATATCATCGGATAATTTTCTGGATTGCACATGGCGCATTCTGAGCTTCCGCTTAGTTAAAAAATAGTCAAAGTGGTAAAATGGTAATACCAATTAGCCAGATAGCTTAGTAGACATTTGCTAAGAGGTAAATATTAATTTTACTAAAGTTGTGCTTTTTGCGGAGGCGAAAGAGCAAAAAGCCCAGAATAACTGGGCTTGAAAGAAGGTGGTGTGTGGTAAGACCTGTTAGTTGATCCAACCTGAAAGGGTCAAAATTGCAATAACCACTAACAACAAAAGCACATTTCGTTTGGCTAAACGTACTAAAGTGCAAGGCTCTTCCGTGCAATCTTGTTGGTCAGGTTCGACTTCTTCAGCTTGTTTTGACACAGCCAATAACAAGGTTTTGGCCGAGACTGACGGATCAGGGAAATAGTTAAGCCAACTAGAAAATGCCCGTGAAAAATGTCCAACTAACAAAAATCCTAAAGCGGTAATCCTTACTGGTACCCAATCTAAAATATGTAAGACACTGTTAATTTGTGCATTAGCCTGAGCATTATCATCTGGCAATTTACTGGCTAACTCCCTGACTAACACATATAACACAGCTCCTGCGGCCCCAAACACGGCAAACCATAAAATTACGGCTGTGTAGTGACGGTAATTTTGCCATACCAAGTTAAGGCCAAAAGAATAGTTGTCTTGATCGGATTCGGTAATTTGCTGTTCATATAATCCACAGGCGGTTAAGTCACCTCTGTTAGCCGCTTGTAAAAAACATTTGTAAGTTTCACGAATCGCTGGGCAACCAATGCATACCATTAAAATAGCGGTACTTAACAATAATTCTATTAGCCCCCCAGAAAACTTTTGTACTAGTAAGTACACCAAGAATACTGGCACTAAGGTGAGTACTATGACTAACCAAGAAGACGACTTGGCATTAAACCAACCTCTGGACTCAATCCCACTTATATATTTATCTACATAGAAGCTCGCTTGCCAATATTGATTTTGGGTACTGACGCGTTCTAGAAATAAGACCAGCAACAAGCTGATTAGTGTCATGGTGTTTTCTCTTTAAGTTAATCTTACAAGTTATAACATTTGGCGAAATCTAGCCCAATCAAATGCCACCCCAGGATCGGTTTTTCGTCCTGGCGCAATATCATTGTGGCCAACAATACGCCCGATAGTAATCTTTGGATACTGGCTTGTCAGTAGTTTTGTCACCTCAGAAAGGCTTTGATATTGTGCATCTGTGTATGGAATATGGTCTGTGCCTTCTAATTCAATGCCAATTGAATAGTCGTTACAAGCAGCCACACCTTGAAAACTAGATACTCCAGCATGCCAAGCTCGTTTGTCAAAAGGAACAAATTGCAGCACCTCTCCATTTCGTTTAATTAAACAATGAGCCGATACCCGCATTTGGTAAATGCTAGTAAAATATGGGTCTAGCTTGGGATCTAAGCAACCAGTAAAAAAAGATTCAATAAAGTCACCGCCAAATTGGTTGGGTGGCAAGGAAATATTATGAATAACCAGCAAGGATATGTTGTCGGAATTGCTTCTGTCATCACAATGGGTAGTAGGACAAAACCTAGCTTGAGTTAACATTGCGTGTTTAATTGCGTTGCTCATAGGCAAAACTTGGATATAAAGAAGCTTAAAATATGATGCATTATTGTTATGATAGCGACTTCAAAATAAAGATAAGTGATTCTATTTTATGGGGAATAATTAAGGCAATGCAACAGAATAAAATGGGAAAAACCATGTTAGTCATTGCTTGGGTTATTGGATTAGCAATGTTGACCACGTTATTTGACGAACAACTAGCAAATCAATTTAATCCTAATTCCACTCCCATTTCGTCAGTTAATCAAGGTATTCAAGAAGTTAAACTTAAACAGAATCGAGCCGGACATTATGTTACTGGTGGGGCGATTAACGGCCAACCTGTGGTGTTTTTGCTGGATACTGGAGCTACCCATGTTTCTGTGCCTATGCATTTGGCCGAGCAACTAAACCTAAAATTAGGGCAAAGATTTTGGGTGCAAACCGCTAATGGACGGGTGCAAGTGGCACAAACTAACATAGAACGGCTTGCCATTGGTGATATTCAATTAACCGATGTCAAAGCAAATTTAAATCCAGGTTTTAAAGATAATGAAATTCTATTGGGCATGAGTGCCTTAAAACAATTAGAATTTAGTCAAAAAGGCCAGTGGCTAATATTACGAAATTTATAGGTTGAGTTTTACCTCAAGTAAAGAGAGATTATGCATAATAAAGATATACAAAAAGCCGTAGAAATCGCGCTAGCAGAAGATTTAAATGGCCTTGATGCCGAACAAGGCGACATTACCGCTAACTTGATCCCCGCATCTCAACAAGTAGAAGCCGATATTATTACCCGTGAACCATGTGTACTAGCCGGTGCTGCTTGGGTAACCGAAACCTTTAAGCAACTTAGCCCAGATATCCAGTTAGATTGGCATGCCCAAGATGGCGACGAATTAAAAGCAAATGATAAAATTGTCACGTTAAATGGCAATGCGCGCTATATATTAACTGGCGAACGCACTGCGCTAAATTTTTTACAAACTCTGTCAGGCACTGCTACTACAGTTGCAAAGTGTGTACGAGAGCTAGCTGGTTCGAAGACTCAGTTATTGGACACCCGTAAAACCCTACCTGGTATGCGTTTAGCTCAAAAGTATGCGGTTGCCTGTGGCGGCGGCAAAAATCATAGAATGGGTTTATACGACGCCTACTTGATTAAAGAAAACCATATTTTAGCCTGTGGCTCTATTTTAAATGCAGTCAAACAAGCACGTGAATACTATTCGCATCTACCAGTAGAAGTGGAAGTTGAAACTATAGAAGAATTACATCAAGCAATAGAAGCAAAAGCCGATATAGTGATGCTTGATAATTTTAGCCTTGATATGTTGCAACAAGCTGTAGCGATTAATAAAGGGCAATGTAAGTTAGAAGTGTCGGGCAATATAACCATAGAAAGGCTAAAAGCGTTATCTGCATTAGGAGTAGATTACATTTCTTCTGGGGCTTTGACCAAACACCTACAGGCAATAGATTTGTCTTTGCGTGTTAGACGTACATATTAACCTAACGCCCTAGTTGTTTTTTAAGTAATGACAGGCTATTGGTTATTGGGGTGGTAAGGCTAAGACTTAGGTATGTTTCTACATACTTGTCAGATGCATAAGTCGTTCTATACTGAACAGGAATTCAAAACAACGCCCTAATCCGGCAACTAAGCGTGAAACTTTAACTTAAATTTACACACTAATGTGTAGGAGAAAAAACCATGAACATGACTCAACTAAACAATGCTAAAAAACAAGGCGGCTTCACATTAATCGAATTGATGATTGTTGTGGCTATTATCGGTATTTTGGCAGCCATTGCGTTACCAGCTTACCAGTCTTACACTGAAAAAGCGCGTTTTACTGAAGTAACTAACGGTACTTCAGCTGCGAAAACAGCGGTAGAAATCTGTGTGCAAATGGGCAATGCTCTTGCAGATTGTGATGGCGGTGCAAATGGCATCCCAGCTAACATCACAGCAGGCGCAGGTATTGTAGGTGTATCTACTGCTGACGGTGTGATTGTAGGTACTAAACCTTCTGATTCAACTATTACAGGTGCAGGTACCTTTACCTTGACTCCAACTGTACAAGCAAGTGGCAACATCACTTGGGCTACAGCTTGTGTTCCAACTACTCTGTGCTAGTTAAATAGTTATTCAATTACAGGCCCGGACTCTCCGGGCTTTTTTGATTCTACATTAAGGCAGGTATTCTCATTATGGCAGCAACTCCTACAGTTTTTGTGTATAGCGGCTCGAATCGACAAGGGCAGATTGTCAAAGGCGAAATTTCAGCCATGTCAATTGTCGAGGCCAAAAATCAACTTCGGCGCCAGGGAATATCCGCTAAAAAAGTAAAAAAATTAGCCACTCCGTTATTTGGTGGCGGTGAAAATATTAAGCCGGTAGACATTGCTTTAGTGTCTAGGCAAATCGCTACTATGCTGAGTGCGGGTGTCACACTAATCCAAACTTTGGATATGATCGCAACTGGGCATGCCAATCGAAAAATGCGCAAAATGTTAAGTGAAATAGGTGCCAGCGTGAGTGCGGGTAATCCGCTGTCGGCAACCCTTAGGCAGCATCCAGACCATTTTGATGATTTATATTGTGATTTAGTGGAAACCGGTGAGCAATCTGGCGCTTTAGAAACTATTTATGATCGTATAGCTATTTATAAAGAAAAAGCCGAAGCGCTAAAATCAAAAATTAAAAAAGCCATGTTTTACCCAATAGCGGTAATAGTCGTAGCCTTTATTGTGACGACTATATTGTTGATTTTTGTGGTGCCACAATTTGAAGAGATTTTTTCTAGTTTTGGGGCTGAACTGCCAGCCTTTACTCAGTTTGTATTAGGCATTTCGCGCTTAATGCAAGATTATGGTTTGATCATGGGCGGGGTGGTGGTTGCGGCAGGCATGCTGTTTGCTCGAGCTCACAAAAAATCCTTAAAGCTAAGGGATTCAGTGGATGCCAAAATACTAAAAATTCCAGTCATTGGTGAAATTCTTAAAAAAGCCTCAGTGGCGCGTTTTACTCGTACCTTATCTACCACTTTTGCTGCAGGTGTACCACTGATTGGGGCATTAGACTCTGCAGCGGGCGCGGCTGGAAATGCGGTGTTTCGAGATGCCATTTTATTTGTCAAAAAAGAAGTGTCTGGGGGGATCCCCATGAATGTGGCCATGCGTTCCACTGCGGTATTCCCCGAAATGGTGGTACAAATGATTGCCATAGGTGAAGAAGCTGGAGCCGTAGACGAAATGTTAGGCAAAGTAGCAAGCATTTATGAAGCTGAAGTAGATGATATGGTGGACGGCCTAACTAGCTTACTAGAGCCTATGATCATGGCGGTATTAGGCGTGGTAATTGGTGGCTTGATTGTTGCGATGTATTTACCCATTTTTGAAATGGGTAATGTGGTCTAATTTACTTCGTTTTTTATTGTTTTTTTCATAGCTAATCACACTATCATGGCTTGCCAGTTAAAAATCTGGCAAGCTTAAGCAATAGATACAGCTTCCAGCAAAAATAAGACTTTTTATGCACTCAATGTTTCAATTAATGGCCGACTCCCCCTCAGTTTTTATTGGTTTTATCTTTATTTTAAGTTTGTTAGTGGGCAGCTTTCTAAACGTAGTGATCTATCGTTTACCAGTCATGATGGAAAACAGTTGGCGTAGAGAAATTGCCGAATATACCAATGATGATAAACAAGCCAAAGCACAGGCCGAAACCCCACCATTTAATTTGATTAAACCTGATTCTACTTGCCCCAACTGCCAGCATAAAATTCGTGCCTGGGAAAACATACCTGTATTCAGTTGGTTAGCTTTGCGCGGTCAATGCAGTCAATGTAAAACCCCTATTTCTATGCGCTACCCACTAGTTGAATTGGCTACTGGGCTGTTGTCGGCATTGGCGGCGTGGAAATTCGGTTTTGGCTTAGCAGGCATGGCCGCGGTGCTTGCAACATGGTTATTGATTGCCATGACCTTTATTGATTTAGATACTATGTTATTGCCCGACCAATTAACCCTTTCGTTATTGTGGATAGGCTTGATCATTAGTATAGATTCGCCATTTGTTAAAACTCAAGATGCAATCTTAGGGGCGGCCATAGGATATTTAAGTTTATGGAGTTTATATTGGGCTTTTAAACTTTTAACGGGTAAAGAAGGCATGGGTTACGGTGACTTTAAATTACTGGCCGCGTTAGGCGCTTGGGTTGGGTGGCAGCATTTGCCCGTTGTGATTTTAATGTCTTCTTTAGTTGGCGCTGTAGTAGGTATTGGTTTAATCACTATGCAAGGCAAAGACAAAAGCCAGCCAATTCCATTTGGGCCTTATCTTGCAGCAGCAGGTTGGTTAACTTTGTTATATGGTGATTGGATAGTGGCGCAATATTGGCAGTGGTTATTGGCATGAGCCAATTGGTAGTAGGGGTAACAGGGGGAATTGGTAGCGGCAAAACCACTGTTACCGATCTATTTGCCTTACATCAAATTGATGTGATTGACGCGGATGTGATTGCACGGCAAGTGGTAGAGCCTAATACACCGGCATTAGCCACCATTGTTGATAAGTTTGGTGCAGATATACTACAAGCGAATGGCGAACTGGATCGCGCTAAACTCCGTGCATTAATTTTTTCGCAGCCATCACATAAAGATTGGTTAAATCAGTTGTTACACCCAGCCATTCGCCAACAAATGGTGGCTCAAACACAACAAGCCCGCTCGCCTTATTGCATGCTTAGTGTGCCTTTGTTGGTGGAAAATAACCTGACCGAATTAGTTGATAGGGTGCTGATTGTGGATCTTGATGAAACGAAGCAACTGCAAAGAACAGTGCTAAGAGATAAATCAAACCAACAGCAAATTCAAGCCATAATGCAATCTCAAGCAAGTCGAGAAGCAAGATTGGCTGTGGCAGATGATGTTATCAACAACAACGGTGAGCCACAGGATTTGCTCGAACAGGTTAATCAACTCCATCAGACCTACCTTAAGTTAGCCAACCAAGCAGATACCTCTATCTAAGCAAGTCCAAGGTAAAAATGGGAATTTAGTCTATTGATTTGACTAAAAATTCTTTACAATCACCCTTTGTAACTAGTACTGCATCTAAAGCAGGTTAATTAATCAACAAACAGGCCAACATGTCCGAAGCGATCTACGAATTTCCACTCAATGAAAAGGTACGCACTTACCTTAGGCTTGAGCAGTTATTTAAACAGCTTGAGCAAGGAAAGTCTGCAGTTGAAGATTGGCAATACATTAACTTTTTAGATTGCCTGTTTACCTTACTTGATTTATCTGAACGCATTGATTTGCGCAATGATGTATTAAAAGATATTGAACTACATGAAAAAAATCTAGTGATTTGGTCACAGCATCCAAACATAGATAATGACGCCTTACAATTTGCCCTTAAAAAGATTTTACGTTTACGCACAAGCTTAAAAGGCAGTAAAAAGGTTGGTGCGGAATTAAAAGAAGATAGGTTTTTAGCTTCGGTTCGCCAAAGATTTGCTATTCCTGGTGGAACTTGTAGTTTTGATTTACCTAACCTGCACTATTGGTTACAGCAACCCACACAAACTAAACAGCAACATGTTAATGCTTGGCTAAATGAGTTACTGCCCATACAACAAGCAATAGAAGTGACTTTGTCGTTTTTGCGAGAAAGAGGGCGTTTTAGTCCAATTAAAGCGCAAAAGGGCTTTTATCAAGGTATTGCAGAAGACAAAAACGAGTTAATCAGAGTGTTATGTGCCACTAATTCTGGGTACTACCCCATGTTATCGGGTAACAAATATCGTTATGCCATTCGTTTTACTTTATTTATGCCAACACTTGAAGGCAGTTCTGCAGTAGAAAGCACAGTACAATTTAAACTGGCAAGTTGCTGATAAAAATAGGAAGAGCTCTATGCCAACACAAGTTAATTGTCCCCAATGCCAAAAAACCGTAGCCTGGACAGCCGAAAGCCGATACCGCCCATTTTGTAGTAAAAAATGTCAGTTAATTGATTTAGGTGAATGGGCAGACGAGAAAAAAGCGATCCCAAGTGGTGCCAATAAAGATCAGCAAACCGCCGAAATGCCTAAAATAGATATAGAAGATATTGAAGCTTTATTAAGTGAGCAAAGCCAAGATTTTTTTAAAGACTAGTTTGATTGTATAAACTGATTAGGCTAATCGATATTAATTATTTTAAATGATTGAAGTGCAAGGTTATGCTTTCCCCGTTAGTTAATTTCAGTCAAACGGAGAATTTATGTCTAATCCAAATTTTGCAGATAAATCAGGTCAAGCTGTTCCTTCATGTACCTTTGCTACTCGTGTTAACGACGAGTGGGTAAATGTTACTACAGATGAATTATTTAAAGGGAAAACAGTAGTAGTGTTTTCTTTACCGGGCGCTTTTACCCCTACTTGTTCATCTACTCACTTACCAAGATATAACGAACTAGCTCAAACCTTTAAAGCCAATGGTGTAGATGACATTATTTGTATGTCTGTAAACGATACCTTTGTTATGAATGCATGGGCGGCGGATCAAGAATCAGATAATGTGACTTTGATCCCAGATGGTAACGGTGAATTTACTGATGGTATGGGCTTACTAGTTGATAAAGCTGAGTTAGGTTTTGGTAAGCGCAGTTGGCGTTACTCTATGCTAGTTAAAGACGGCATAGTAGAAAAAATGTTTATCGAACCAGATTTACCAGGCGACCCATTTGAAGTGTCTGACGCAGACACTATGTTGGCCTATATTGCTCCAGAAGCCAAAGTTGCAACGGCTACCGCCATTTTGACTAAACCTGGATGCCCATTTTGTGCTAAAGCGAAAAACTTGTTAGACGAAAAAGGCTTTGAATACCAAGAGTTAGTGATGGGTAGAGAAGTGTCTTTTACCACACTAAAAGCCTTATCAGGTAACGAAACTTGGCCGCAAGTGTTTATCGATGGCAAGTTAATTGGCGGGTACGATGAGCTTGCCAAATACTTTGCTTAAAGTTAGTTTCTAAGCATGTTGTAACAAAAAATGGCGCCTAATTGGCGCCATTTCTGTTTATCTAGTTAGTAAATTGTTTGCCAAGTAGATATAGTATCTCTTTAAAAAAATCACCTAAGACGCTGTAAATGAAGTTTATTTTTCTAGTTATTGGATTATCGAGCATACTATTTAGTGCTAACAGTTGGGCACGTCCTATCAGCTCGGCGTTAGCTAACTTTGGGCAAATTTATGCTTCACAGCTAGGTGAAACTTACTCATGTGAAAGCGACTTAAATCAAGCCTATAGCATTTGCTCTGAGGCCCTCAAAAATGCCGGCAATGCACCTTATATCTTGCATCATAATCAAGCCAAAGAAAAAGTAGTAGTATTGTTTCATGGGTTAAGCGATTCGCCCTTTTTCTTTCGTTCAATTGCCACATCCTTGCATCAGCAAGGCATGACTGTAGTAGTGGCGCTTTTACCTGGTCATGGTAAAAAAGCGGCAGATGCAGATATGCAAGATCCTAATTTAGCCGTACGTTGGCAAGCCCATGTGTCTGAGGTAGTAGAGATGGCCAAAGGGTTGGGAAGCAAATTATATCTTGGTGGTTTTTCAACAGGTGGGGCGTTAGCGGTAAATTACACTATTAATAACCCTGAGCATGTAAAAGGGTTATTGTTGTTTTCTGGCGCCTTGGCCCTTGACTCTGGCGTTGAGAAAATGGCTAAAATATGGGGCGTTCAGTGGCTTACAAAGTGGCTGGATGGCGACTATCAAACCCAAGGCCGTAATCCTTACAAATATCCTAAAGTTTCACGTTTTGCAGCCTTAGAGCTGATTGAAGTGATTTTTTCAATTCGGCAAAGTTTAGACCAAGGTAAGGGGCTAAATCTGCCTATTTTTGCTGGCCATTCTGAGGCCGATGGCACCACCTTAATCTCTGGGATTAAAGATTTAATGGCTCGTAATCAAGGGCCTAACAAGTTGTTTGCCATTGATAAAGCATTAGATGTTTGTCACGCTGATGTAGTGATTAATCAAGCTCAGTTAAATGCAATGCAATTTAACGATGCTGGAATGTTAGAGATTGGCCCTTGTGACGTTCCTAAAGCGAACCCTTTGCACGCACAAATGCTTAAGGCGTTACGAGAATTTATGGAGCAACATTAATGAATTCATGGGTACTTTTGTTACGTGGCATTAATGTTGGGGGCAATAATATTATGCCCATGAAAGAGTTAACTGCTTGTTTAAACGAAATAGGCTGTGAACAAGTAAAAAGTTATATCCAAAGTGGTAACTTGTTATTACAACATGCACAAAATCAGCAACAAAAGTTGACGGATGAAATAGCCACTCAAATCCAGCATAGGTTTGGGTTTTCACCAAGATTATTTTTATTACCTTTTAGCAAATTTCAACTTGCCGCGGCTAATAACCCATACAAAGCAGCCGAATCTGAGCCCAAGTCTGTGCATTTATATTTTCTTTCAGAGTTGCCTGAGGTCGTCGATAGTAAAAAATTAGAGGCGCTTAAAGTGCCGAGTGAATCTTTTCAATTAATTCAAGATGTATTGTATTTGCATGCTCCCGAAGGCATTGGGCGTTCTAAACTTGCAGCTAAAGTAGAAAAGGTACTTGGAGTGGCGGTGACCGCTAGAAATTGGAATACAGTGAGTAAAATGCTGGCTTTGGTTAACTGAGCTAAAGCTACAGGCTTAGGCAGTGAATGAAAGTAAAGCTTGCAGCTAAGTATACTCTCGATTGTGCCTAGGAGGATTAATATTTAGTGGTGGAAAAATGAGACAGTTGATGTTTTTTGGCATAATCGTTAAACCAAGCTTCTAAATCGCTTTTTAAGGGAGATTGTGCAGAAATTGCAAAGTGGCTAACAATCTTAGTGATTACTTTTTTAGAAATATCTTTACTTAAATCTAACTCTTTTTCACCTGTGTAAAATTCAACTGCCGAGTCGTAAGCAATTAAATGACTGCTTTTTTTCTTTATAAAAAGTTGAATGGCAGAAATAGTATTGGGCATGTCAAAAAATTCGTAACCTTGCTGCTTTAACTTGTCTCTAAATCCTAGGTAAGTAAAACCTTTAATTGCGGCAATGTCGTTTTTGGATTTTGCTGCGTTGTGGCTATAAAGACTAATACTATATTCACCAAAAGGAGTATCAACGTAGAGGGTGTCCGACGGTAAAGACGGCGTGTGTTTAGTGTGTATAGTAAAGTCAATTTTATGGTTATCCATTAAACTATACATGCGACTGGGTGGAGCACATAAAATCTCTAAGGTTTTTATATAATCAGCCAAAATTTCTCTGGTCCGGTCAATGACATCACCTTTACACTCTGAGGTTTTTTCATCAAGCATAACAAAAGGTGGGAATATCAATACGCCCATGACAACACTGTCTTTGGCCAAACCAAAGTGGCTAAAAAATATGGTTAATAGAACAAGTCTTTTCAAAGTTTAGAATTCTTATTAGTCAATCTACATAATGTAACAAACACTTTAAAAAAGTAACAGTGGGTTTATTTTATAGTACTTAGACCTACTTTAAACTAGGACCTTTGCTTTATCTGGCACATTTAGTTTGGTTAGCTATCTAGTTCATTTGAAAGGTAGGTATTTTTACTTGGCTTAATAGTTAATTAGTGTTGATTGCCAAGCGTATTGCAGATGACGCTAAGGCCATGGCACAATTTGTTAGTTAAATGCATAATTTATATGCCAGCATCGCAGCTAAGTTAGTCATATAAAGTAAATGCAGTGGTGTTTAAAAGTAATATGACTGTGGTAGATGATCTAATTTTAGCCTAGCCCAATAAAAATATCGGGCACAACTCGTTGTTAGGAAGTGCATGGAAACTCAGAGCAGTAATCAAAGTCAGACTCTCACCCCAAGTGAACAATCAAAAAGCAGGCGCCTTACTGATATTCCTAGTATTAAATGGTTATTATTTTTAGCTGTGCTGTATACCCTATACTTTGCTCAGTCCTTGATCATACCTTTATTGCTTGCCGTGTTAGTTGCCCTGCTGCTTAGCCCTTTAGTGGCAGCTTGCAAGCGCGTGTATATTCCTAGAACCCTGTCTTCCATTGTTTTATTAAGTATTTTGGCAACACCTTTTACTTTGATTGGGTTAGAGCTAATTGAACCTGCGCAAAAGTGGGCTAAATTAGTGCCAAAATTGTCTGTGCATCTCACTGAAAAAGTAGAAACAATAAGCGAAGCGTTTGAAGAGCAGCAACAAGCAGAACGATTAGCCAGCAAACCTAAAAAGGGCTTTACTTTGTTTGGTTGGTTTACCGATGATGAAGAAGAGCCGCCAGCTCCCAGTGACTCTCCAGCGAAAGTGGTGAATGAGCGGATTAAACAAGGCAGCATGGAATTTTTAATTGAGGCAATAGGCGCAGCACCTTTAGTGTTAGCGCAATTTTTAAGTGGCTGCATTTTTGTGTTGTTTTTATTGATTTTTGGCCCTGATCTATTTCAAGCCTTTGTACGCGAGCTGCCAACAAAACATGAACGCCAACGCGCCATGAGGTTGATCAACGTAACACAACAACAGTTATCGCGTTACATCTCTACTGTTAGTAGCATTAACTTAGGTTTAGGTTTGTCTACCGCTGCGCTCTTGTATGTGATTGGTTTAGAAGATGCATTATTGTGGGGGGTAATAGTAGGGGTATTAAACTTTATTCCTTACTTAGGCTCAATTATTGGAGTGTTGATTTTGTCTTTGGCCGGCGTGGTGCAATATGGTGTGACACCTGCAGTATTATTGCCCATTTCTGCTTATTTAAGTTTAAATTTACTTGAATCTCAATTTATTACGCCAATGGTACTGGGAAGAAACATGCAACTTAATCCATTAGTGGTAATGGTGTGGTTATTAACCTGTGGTTGGTTATGGGGCCTAACAGGGGTGCTGTTATCTGTTCCTATTTTAGTGTGTATTAAATTAGCTTTGGCCGAATTAGGAGTATGGAAAAACTGGCTTAGGATAATAGAGGCCGGTGCGTAAATCACAGACCTAAGCGGTATGTTGCCTAAACTAAGACTCACTACTGTGGGGTAGTGAATCTTTGAATGGCACCTACTTCTAACATAGGCGCGGCGTCTAGGTCTTCGGCATCCATCATATTGGCAATGCGCTGCATGGTAGACACCAGTTGAGTTTGCTCCCAGTCCTGTAATTTTTCAAAGCGATCAATAAAATGCGCTTGAAGTGGTCTAGGGGCATCTTTTATCGCTGCTTTACCTTCTTCAGTAAGGTGCAAACCCACTTTACGTCTATCAGTAGCCGAGCGCTCTCTGATCACATATGAACGCGCTTCTAGTCTATCTAAAATACTGGTTACAGTGGCCGAGCTTAAGTTAATACTCGAAGCAATATCTTTTACCATACAGCCATCGTGAACAGATATTTCTTGTAAAACAATTAACTGTGGGCTGGTTAAGCCACTTTCTTTAGATAGTTTTTTTGAGTAAAGATCAATCGCACGAATGACTTTTCTCAACGAGACTAATAACTCTTCATATTTTTCCATTACACACCTCTACAAAATGGCAGCTTAGCCTAGCAATAGGGCTAAGTGCGATAAGGCGCTAATGTAAGGCTAAAGCCATTAGAGTTCAATTTTTATCTAATAAATTTCAAGCAAAAATTAAAGCAAAAATGTTCAATACAATTTAATGGAATAGCTTATATAGCAATTGTTTGTGGGTTTTGGCTGGATATTTAACCAAAAAATAGTTAGTATACGAATCATTAGCTTATCTTCTAATTTTAACCAACTAAATAAACGGGTGAAAAATGTATTCTTTAGACGCGTCTGAAACTTCTCAATCTAATGAAGTTAAACAGGGGCCAGTGTTATCAATCGTTCAATATCTGTGTTTTAAATTGTTAATGGGATTAGGGCTTTTCATGGTAATTCTGCAAAAGGTTACCGGCACTTTTTCAGCATCACACCAATCTTCGCAACACTCAGCTGTTGCATCTAACAAACTAACTAGCAACTTCACCTCTAAGCAGGTCAAGTCAGCTAACTAGTTCTGTTAAATTTGGCTGTTAGTTCATAACAGCCTCATATTCAATATCAGTGTCAAAATAACAAAAGCGCTTATTAGCGCAGGGTTAGTATTAATTAAATGAAAAAAGTTAACTGGAATCGTATCGTCTTAAAAGTCGGTAGCGCATTGATCGCGCCTCACGGAAAGGGCTGTAGTAGCCATTATTTACTTAGCATTGCGCAATTTATTGTTAATTGCCGAAGCCAGGGTATAGAAGTGGTATTAGTGTCGTCTGGCTCTGTTGCGGCGGGCTCACATTTGTTTCCTGATGAAATTGAACAAAACATTGCCTTAAAAAAAGCCATGGCTGCAGCAGGTCAAACGGAAATGATGGCCACTTGGGATAAGTTGTTTGATTTTGCCAGTGCGCAAATATTGCTTACACGTTGTGATTTACGTGATCGTGAACGTTATGTGAGTGTTAAAAATACTATCAATAGTTTACTAGAACATGGGGTATTACCCATAGTGAACGAAAACGACACTATAGTTACCGACCATAAAATCAAGGTTGGCGATAATGATAATTTATCTGCCATAGTGGCCGCTGCGGCAGATGCCGACGCTTTGATTATATGTTCAGATATTGATGGTTTGTACAACAAAAACCCGCACAAGCATGACGATGCCGTGCTATTACCAGAAGTGCATGAAATTACTGAAGAAACCTATGCCATGGCCGACGGCGCAACCAGTTCAGTAGGCACAGGCGGTATGCAAACCAAAGTAGAAGCCGCCGAAAAAGCCACCTCACATGGTATTGATACCTACATAGTGAATGGCTTTACTGAGTTGTCTTTCAACATGCTATTACAAGGTAAAAATCCAGGTACCTTGTTTTCCTCACACGCTCAACCTATGCACGAACACTTGCATTGGATGACCCATACGTCTACCGCGCAGGGCGAAGTGATAGTAGAAGACGATTTTGCTGGAAAGTTAGATGCAACAGCCCAAAATGATCAGTTAACTAGCGATGACCTGATTGATGTAAAAGGTGAGTTTGCAGTAGGTGACACCATTTTAGTGCGTAAGCACGATGGCACAGAGTTAGCAAAGGCAACATCAAATTACAGTAGCTGCTTACTTAATTTTATAACCAGTCAAGACGACAAAGAGTTTGCCAACGAATTTCAGCAGCAAACCGGCCCCATTATTTCAGACAAAAACATCGCTATGTTAGAGGACCATTAAAAATGATTAAAGCATTAACTCAAGGTGCAGTAAAAGCTGCCAAAACTTTAGCGATTTTAGATGAAGCTAAAAAAAATCAAGTATTAAACGCTATGGCCAAGGCTTTGCGTGATAATCAACAGGCGATACTAAGCGCCAATGAGCAAGACTTATCTCAAGCCAAGGCAAACCAATTAAATGCCTCTATGATCGACCGTTTAACTTTAAACCAAGAGCGCATTGAGAGTATGGCAGCAGGCATCGAAGTGATTGCCCAGTTAGATGATCCAGTGGGTGCAGAGCGTATTGTTAGCGAACGTCCAAATGGCTTACAAATTCGTAAGATGCGTGTACCACTAGGGGTAGTTTGTATGATTTACGAAGCGCGCCCTAATGTTACCGCAGATGCAGGCGCCTTATGTTTCAAATCAGGTAATGCAGTGATATTGCGTGGTGGTAAAGAAGCGCTAACCTCTAGCCTAGCCATTGCAAAAATATTGCAAGACGTATTAGTTAGCTTTGAATTACCAGCTGAACTGATCACAGTAGTGCCTGATCCTAGCCGCGACCTAATGCTTGAATTAATGCAACAACGCGACAGCATAGACGTGATCATCCCACGCGGTGGCGAAGGCCTAATTAACTTTGTTACCGATAACAGTAAAGTGCCGGTTATTCAGCACTACAAAGGTGTGTGTCACTTGTATATCGACAAAGATGCCGACCTAGAAGTGGCGATGAACTTGTTAGTTAACGGTAAAACTCAACGCACAGGTGTGTGTAACGCTATTGAAGGCTTGTTAGTTGATAAAGCTATTGCCGCCGAGTTTTTACCTAAAGTAGCCAGCAAGCTTAAAGAAAAACAAGTAACAGTAAATGCCTGTGACGGCGCCCATCAATACTTTGAAAACGCAAATAAACTAGCGGTAGAAGACTTTGGTCAAGAATACTTAGACTTAGAAATTGCCGTACGTGTAGTAGATGGCATAGATGGGGCAATGGAGCACATCGACCGTTTTGGTAGTCATCACACAGAAGTGATTTGCACTAAAAACGAAGTCACCGCCAGACGTTTCCAACGCTCTGTGGATGCCTCGGTAGTCATGGTGAACGCCTCATCACGTTTTTCTGATGGCAGCGAGTTAGGTTTAGGTGCTGAAATAGGTATCGCTACCACTAAGTTACACGCCTACGGCCCAATGGGCTTAGAGTCACTGACTACTGAAAAATACTTAGTAATGGGTGAAGGGCAAGTACGCGCTTAAGCTTTTTACTTTTATTAAAAGCGATATAGGGTTGGTGTAATGCCAATGCTGTATCGCTTTTTGTGTTTATGCAGTTTGGGTTTTCTTAACAGTTAGGTGGCAAAAAACGTCATTCCCAACTCGATTGGGAATCTCTGCTTAGTGCCATTTGCGGATCGTCAGGATTTTTTACACTATTGAAGCTCTCTGATGTAAGCAGACGATCACAGCATTGAGGTTGTATTGGATGTTTGTGCTAATTGCAGTCATAGCCGAATCAACCAATGAACGGTTCTAGCTTGCAGGCTGCAGACCTTGAGCAAGTCACTATTGAACATGCTCTTTTACACTTAGCGGATGGTTGAGGTCGTCGCACCAAGATATAAATCTACACCAAATTAAACTGTCAGTTTTTTTGCACTATTTGAGCCAATCCAATTTCAGGCGTTTTGCACCACACGCCCTATGTGTAATCACTTATATAATAACAAAGGTGCACTTTAAGTGTCAGCTTTATATACAATTTGCGTCTTTTGAAACCTCGTTCATTTTTTAACCGCTTGTTATTAATGCATTTTAATTTTTTGGCATGAGATTCGCTTTGATTTTTTTGAATCTAAATCAAACTAAGGTAAATATCTATGAAAATAGCAATAACTCTAATGGTCCTAACTTTCGGAGTCTATTCAGCTCAGTCGTTTGCAACCGTAATTTTCAGTCAAGACTTCGAGACAGGCCTTGGTGCTAACGAATGGATAACTAGGACTTCACAAAATTTTGGAGTTTCAAACGTTGCCAATCTTGGTAACGGAACCTTTGGAATTGGACATTTCTCGACCAATTATTCAAATAACGCGCAAGATTTCTATAACTTATCTTTAGATCTTACTGGTTATCAAAATACACAAATTGCGTTCGATTTCGCTGCAGAAGTTGAATCTGGCTTTGATAATTTTGGTTGGCTGGCTACTGGAGGTGTGAGTTTGCCTATTATATCTGGCACTCCACATACTGGGGGGTCGGGGCATGTACCTCCTTTTTTTGGGGCGACTGGTGTATGGTGGGGGACTGTGAGTGGCAGTTCCGTGGCTAGTTTACAAACATTTGATAACGGCTTGGTAAATATTAGATTTGGACTTGGTACGGACAGTTCTGTCACAAGGCAAGGGATTTTTCTAGATAATATTGTTGTATCTGGCGATAGAATTTCTGCCATACCAGAACCTGCCACAGTTGCTCTTCTCGGTCTTGGGCTTGCTGGTTTAGGCTTTTCGCGCCGCAAAAAATCGTAACTACAACTATTACAAAATACCTAGGCCTAAGCCTTGGTATTTTGTTTATGTCATTTGAGCCTTTCAGTTAAATTAATTCATGCTCATCAACTTTGAATTTAATTTATAGCAAGCTCTCTGCGCTAAAATTGGGTTGGTTAAAGGATAAAATTAGAGTGACCAAAAATTGCTTTTTGGATTATTAGACAACTACCACGAATAGCCGGAAATGTTTAGATTATCAGCTAGGCTTAAAACCAACAAAATTTTTTGGTCAGCTATCAGGCATTTTTTGAATTTAGCTAAGATTAATCAACGGCTCCTAAAAGGTTATGCTTACCAGTCGTAATTAATTCAATCGTATGACCGATAATCGCTCATTCCAGAGGTAGAAGCCATTAGCTTGGGCTTTGAAGGGAGTCAAATAGCAGTTTGTGCCATAAGCGGACCGTCGCAAGACGAAGGTTGGAATTAATAGAACGAGACCGTCAGAATTCTTTACCTATACGATCTGAAACTACGGGGTAGGGCGGTCAATTATACGAAATTCATTCACTAGGCTAAATACGCTAGAAAGCAAATTAAATAAAACTCTACATGTTTTGTGGGTTGAAATTTAAGCGAAATTATTTTGAACCAAATTGATTCGAATTACGAAAGTGAGTCGTTAGTTTTTTATAACTCTTAATTTTATAAAATTATAACTTTATAACCTATTAATATTAATGTAGTGTGTGTACACCACTATGCACAGTATCAAATGACTTTAAATGTTTGATAGAACTGTAATGGATGTATGAGTAAAGAGCTCGTTTAGTGCATGAATTTTAACAGAGACAAATTTTGCGCTTCTTGAGTGAAGTTGAGAAAACGTGCCTAGCCTAAATAGAATTTTTTGGGAGGGAAAACCGTAAGAATAGAGCAATCTCTTAGGAAGTAAATGATGTCTAGGTCCCCAAATAAAAAGAGTAGTACAGAAAGACCCCTTCAATTCAAAAAGCGCCCTGTAACCCAACTTATGACACTCACGTTGTCATTGGTCGGATATGGTGCGTTTAGCCATCGGGCCCATGGCTATGCTTCGTTTAAAGCACCGCCGAGCGTCGCTTTAGACTGTGATAGTACAGACAAAATATTAGTTGGAATTGCTAATGATGTTGTCGTTGGAATGGCTAATGATGTTTCTTGTACGCGCAATTTTTTAACCATTAGAAATACCTATTATGATGGTTTTTATAGGACTGCTTTAAAAACAACAGGCGAACTTTACAACTTTAACACCCTTAACATCCTTCGTCATATGGGTATCTATGATGGTGGCAGCTTATTTAACTTTGGAGAGCTGAACAATTACGTTCGTTGGACGAACAGCACTTATGGCAGCCTATTTAGCTATGGTGATCTGAACAACAATGGAACATTTTTTGGTCACTCTGGCACATTGGACAACTCTGGAAACTTTGTCAACAATGGCAATATATACAATATTGGCAATGGTTACTCCGATAGCCGTCTGTACAACAGTGGCAACTTTACCAACAATGGTAGAGTTGGCAACTATAGTGTGGGAACCAATGTAGGCACACTGTCCAATAGCAGTTTTTTGAAGAACAGTGGAAGTTTTTATAACAGCTCCACTCTGAATAACTATGGTTTACTGCTTAATACCCATGCGGCCGATTTTATCAATACAGGTACTCTGATCAACAAGGGGACCCTAACTAACAGCGAAGCCCGAATTGACCCGAAAACTATAGCGGCATACGGTAACTCCTTCTATTCATATTATGGTAACAAGGTCAACTTCGGTGGTGTTAGTACACTGACCAACACTGGTACTCTGAACAACGAGGGTGCTCTTAATAACAGAATTGATAGCACACTGACCAACACCGGTACTCTGACCAACACAGGTACTCTGACCAACACAGGTACTCTGACCAACCACGGCGCTAGCACTATGTTGGCCAACAGTGGCACTCTAATAAACGATGGCCGAATTGATAATGGTGGGGCAATAACCAATAGTGGCACCTTTGAAATTAGTGAGTTTAATAGTTTAAGCAATACGAGTTCCGCGAGCTTTACTCAAAACGCTGGCAGCACTATTGTTAACGGTAGTATTGATGGGGGGAGAGTTGATATTCAGGACGGCAGCTTAAGCGGATCAGGCACTATTGCAGCAAACCAAATTACAATTGGCCAAAACGCCACAGTCAATCCGGGAAATTCTCCGGGTACCTTAGTTCTAAACGGTGATGTAGATTTCTTTGGAACCTTGCAAACCGAAATTACCAGTAGCAGTATTTATGATGTATTAGAGGTGAAGGGGGACGTCACTTTGGCCGATACTACCCTTTTCAATTTCTTCTTTGATGGCAGTTATGTTGAAAATGACGGCGACTCTTTTGATTTTCTTACGGCCTTCGACTTTGATTTTGGATTGGGCAATGATTTTCTTAGCTGGTTTGATTTGAGTAAATTTAGTGTCACAGGTTTAGACTCAGCTTATGACTGGTCGGTGTCCTATACTGACAACTCTGCCTTGCAAGACTTCAGTTTTCTGTCTTTAAACATTTTTTCGAATTCCGTCACAACTCCTAACACAGGTGTGGTGTCGGCGCCCGGCACTTTAGCCCTGTTTGGCTTGTCTTTGGCATTGTTGGGGTGGGGGCGCCATCGCAGCACAAAGCCGAGTGTCCAAATCTAACTTAAACGTAAGCTTCTGAAATATCAGGGCGTCTTCATGCGCCTTGCTTATATTAGCCAAGTTAGTTTTTATCGGTTGGCTCTAACTATCGTCGACTTAATCCCCTTAAAGCAGGAAAACCTAATGTCTGTAAACAGTGCCCCTAAAACTATTTATTTTATTGCTGGCTTACCCCGCAGTGGCTCAACCTTGTTAACTAATATATTGGCGCAAAACCCTGATTGTTACACCACACCGACTTCAGGGATCATAGATATGCTGGTAAACGTGCGCAATCACTGGGACCAAAATGAGGCTTTCAAAGCCATGGATAGAGGGCTTAGTGAACAAATCAAGCAACGCGTTATGCAGGATATGTTGCAAAGCTATTTTGCTCACGCACCCCAGCCAATTTGTATTGATAAGAACCGTTTTTGGTGTGAGTTTTTGGAAATGGCCGCTGCCTTAGTCGGGGGGCGTGACAAGGTTAAAGTTATTGTTACTGTAAGAGACCTACGTGATGTGTTGGCATCCTTCGAGCAGCTTTACCGCAATACATCGGGCTTAGGGCAGTTACCTCAAGAAAACAGCATGGCTATGAAGTTTAAAACCGCTAGAGGAAGAGTGGAAGTATTTGCCGATGATTCACAACCGGTAGGGCGGGCTTTTAATGCTATTCGAGACGCGATCACCCGTGGTTGGCGCGACAATATGCATTTTGTTGAATACGATGCGCTGACCCATGCACCAGATGAAACTCTAGCAGGTATTTATGACTTTTTAGGACAACCCCATCATCAGCACAATTTCAATCATGTAGAGCAAGTAACTCACGAAGACGATGCGGTTTATGGGTTTAAAGACTTACATATTATTCGTAACAAGGTAGAGCCCCAAGCTGCTAAGTGGCAAAAAGTTTATGATGATCACGTTTTTAGCGCCCCTGCTTGGAAGAGTATAGAAGGTATGGCAACTTTCTGGAAAGCATATAAATAGGGCGAGACCGTGCAGAGCTGGCCCTATTTATAGCGTAAGTTAGCTGGTGAGGCTAAAGTAGGTCTTAAGCCTATGCGATGACGTGATTTTATAAGGGAGTAAAGCCATCGTTCGACTCTGCGGTTCTAGAATCTCAAACAACCACGGATGGTCTGTTATGCCTCAGCCTAGGATAGCCAAATGGCTTCTATTGGTTGAACCACATTTTCAAACTCAATATTTTTAACGGTTATTAACTCAGTTGAGTCGCTCATCAATGTTTAATAATTGAAGATCCGTTTTTCGCTCTTTGAAGAGATTAGTTAGTATTAATTTGAACTGGAATTTCTAGCGGGCAGCAGCCGTTGGTCTATTGTTCTAAAAGCATTCGCTTACGCTCACTGGCGTCCTGCCAGTTTTGTCTCGAATCCTTTCGAGCCAGTTAATCTTTTTCAACAGCCAAAAAGAGTAACCATTCATACCGCAAAAAATCAGACCAACAGACTTTAGGGCTGTGAATTAGTTTGTTTTTCAGCTCTAATTTTTTCTGCATATTCAATAAAAGAGCCATCAAAATATTTTTTATTGTGGCCAGCTATTAAAACTCCAAAGCCTGGAGAAAGTATCAAGCCATCAACTAGAGATTTTCTGGAGCGCCAACTTCTTTCGCTCAACATTTTACTTTGTTTTTGTAAAAACAAATTTTCAATATGTCGCACTTCTGCAGCAAACATATAAAGCCGTAATTTTTATCCTCATCAGATAATTCATTAGGGTTTTCTCTAAATAAAGTACTGACTCTTGCTGATTCTTGAGAGCTAGCAAAATTCAATAATAACTGGATATCTAAAGAAGCTATTTCATGAAATGTCGATGCTTGTGTCGCCTTGGTGTTGTCTTTAATTTGAAGGCCAACAAAAATTAAAGAAATGACAATGGCTAAAGCTGAAATGATATCGGCTAATAAAGCAGATTCTTGTAGTGTTACATTCATTGCTGAGTCCATTTATAAATGATGTAGCAATTAGAATATTACTTATCTGGTACTTAGCAAGTTAGCTGCAATTTTAATACCGCTAAGTTAGGGCTGTTAATGGTTGCTTGCGGCACATAAGCTAACCTTAATTAAATGCCGTTCCAGCTAATAACCTGCCGGAACGACCATTATTGTTACTATGCCAATAGGTTATTCTCCAAAAGCACCAGCGGCACCAGGGAATACCACAGGGCTTTCAAAGCCGTCTTTACTTACACTGGCTACCCCAAAGAAATAGTTATCAATCACCACATTCTCCAAAGTGTATTCATTTACATCACCCACAAACTTGCTAAATTGCCATTGTGGGGCGTCGGTATAACGCCAATAGATTTTATACCCGGCTAATTGACTGTTTTGTTGTTTATCTAGCGCCTTCCAACTTAAGGTAGTACTAGGGCGTACTGCACCTTTAATAGTCACACCAGCAGGAGGCGAGGGCGCCCAAGCCATGCCGGCCAAAGATACGGCATTTAAAGCTGTAAGTTTGGCGGCATATTCAAAGTTTACACCTTCTATAGTATCGCCATAGGTAATGCCGTTTTCGGTACGTAAGTCTTGATGCTGGCGTTCGTAGTGTTCGTTAGTTTCCATAATACGTACGCCAGGATAGCCTAGGTCATTAAATGGGCGATGATGACCACCACGGCCAAATCTGTCTAGGCGATAAATCACCATAGTGTCGAGGTTAGGAATGTAGCGGTCGGCCATTAGATCTATGTAACGTGCTAGGTTACGACTAGGTGAGTCTACTTCACCACCGGTAAAGCGGCGAGTACGTGCTTCAGCATCGGTTTCGGTTTGACGGGTGCCTTCTGCAAAAATGCGTGCTGTGGTGTTATTGATTACGCCATTAATGCCAGCAATATTGCCTATCATGTCGTTGTTTAGTACGGCTTTTAAACGCCAACCTTGTTTTTGTGCTTGTTCAGCTAAAATCTTGCCACCAAATAAACCTTGCTCTTCGCCGGCTAATGCGGCGTAAACTATGCTGCCATTAAATTTATATTTAGATAAGACTCTGGCTGCTTCTAAGGTGCCAGCTACGCCCGAAGCATTGTCGTTGGCTCCTGGTGAATCGTCGGTAAAGTTCATTACATCTGAGATGCGAGAATCTATATCTCCCGACATCATCACATATCTATCTGGATCGCTTGAGCCTGTTTGTACGGCAATGACACTCACCACTTCGGTTGCGTTAGGTATGCGTTTTTCTCCCTCTATCACTTTTGATTGAAAGTAAACCGTTAAGCAACCACCACACTCAGCAGAAATTTTGTCAAACTCGGCTTTTATCCAACGTCTGGCCGCGCCTATGCCACGGGTATTCGATTTAGTATCAGATAAGGTGTGGCGAGTGCCAAAGCCTACTAAAGTGCGAATATCTTGCTCGATACGTTGGGCAGAAATCTGTTTTTGGATGTCATGCAATTGGGCTTGATCTGTGTAAGCCAGTTGTTGAGCATGGCTATTCTGGCTATAAATTAGCAGCGCCGAAGTGCAAACTAGAGAGGATATTTTAAGTAGGGATTTCATTTAGTGTTTCCTAAATTTGATGAACAATAGCGAATATTTCAGCCGATACTTTAACGTTTTATCAAGTAGAATGGTTTTTTTTCTGCAATTTTTTCTGATAACTGAGTTGTAAAATTACATGATCCCTTTGGTTTTTCACCCCATTTATAGCCAACTCGATTTGCCTGGTCATCACCGTTTTCCTATTCAAAAATATCAAGGAATACGCAACAAGTTAGAAGCCAAAGGAGTATCCGAGGACTGCTTTTATCAACCTAAGCCAGTAATGGTGTCTGAACTTAAAGAGGTGTTTAGCCCGGTTTATGTGCAACAACTTGTTGAAGGTACTTTAGATCCTAAGGCCATGCGACGAATTGGTTTTCCTTGGTCGCCCCAACTTATTCAACGTTCATTAACTGCTGTGGGTGGCACAGTATTAACTGCGCAATTGGCGCTAGAGCAGGGTAAAGCGTTAAACCTAACTGGTGGTTATCATCATGCTTTTGCTAATTACGGCTCGGGTTTTTGTTTGTTTAACGATTTGTATCTGGCAGCACTTGCGATGCTACAAGACCCAACTATTGATAAAGTCCTGATTTTTGATTGTGATGTGCATCAAGGTGATGGCACAGCCAAGTTGGCCGAAAACAACCCTAATGTGTATACCGTCTCTATCCATGGCGAAAAGAACTTCCCTTATTACAAACAGCATTCAGACTTGGACTTCAACCTATCCAAAGGCACAAAAGATGCGGAATATTTAGACACAGTAGATGCAAGCCTTCATTTAGCCATCAATACCTTCAGGCCAGACGCGGTAATTTATGATGCAGGTGTGGATATTCATGTGGATGATGATTTAGGGCATTTACTCGTGAGTACCAAGGGCATTTATCAGCGAGATCGCTTGGTATTCGACCTTTGCCAACAAAAAGGGCTACCTGTAGCGGCTGTAATAGGTGGTGGTTATCAAAGAGATATCGACGCATTAGTCAATGTTCACCTGCAGTTATACAAAGCCGCAGGTGTGCTTTAAACCCAATAAAAAACCCGCAGCGTTACCGATGCGGGTTTGATATGTGGTGGGTTCAAACTGATTCTTTAGGAGCACGGCTCCGCCAGCTTGAACAATCCGCCAGGGAAGGCGGATTTGGGAGCGGATCACCACGGACGTGTTTATTTCTACCTTAAGTTTTCAAAAACCAATAAAAAAGCCCGAAGTAAATCAATACTCCGGGTTTTAATGGGGTGGGTTCAAGCTGATTCTTTAGGAGCACGGCTCCGCCAGCTTGAACAATCCGCCAGGGAAGGCGGATTTGGGAGCGGATCATCACGGACGTGTTTATGACTACCTTAAGTTTTCAAAAACCAATAAAAAAGCCCAAAGTAAATTAATACTCCTGGCTTTAATGTGGTGGGTTCAAGCTGATTCTTTAGGAGCACGGCTCCGCCAGCTTGAACAATCCGCCAGGGAAGGCGGATTTGGGAGCGGATCATCACGGACGTATTTATGACTACCTTAAGTTTTCAAAAACCAATAAAAAAGCCCGAAGTAAACCAATACTCCGAGCTTTAATGTGGTGGGTTCAAGCTGATTCTTTAGGAGCACGGCTCCGCCAGCTTGAACAATCCGTCAGGGAAGGCGGGTTTGTTACGTGGTAACCAGGTGCGGTTCATCACGGACGTGTTAATGACTACCTTAAGTTTTCAAAAACCAATAAAAAAGCCCGAAGTAAACCAATACTCCGAGCTTTAATTTGGTGGGTTCAAGCTGATTCTTTAGGAGCACGGCTCCGCTAGCTTGAACAATCCGCCAGGGAAGGCGGATTTGTTACGTGGTAACCAGGTGCGGTTCATCACGGACGTGTTTATGACTACCTTAAGTTTTCAAAAACCAATAAAAAAGCCCCAAGTAAATTAATACTCTGGGCTTTAATGTGGTGGTCGCTACTGGGCTTGAACCAGTGACCCTCGCCTTGTAAGGGCGATGCTCTCCCAACTGAGCTAAGCGACCGTATCTTGGGTGTTTTTAAAATAGCTATCTTAAAAACTAAATGTGGTGGTCGCTACTGGGCTTGAACCAGTGACCCTCGCCTTGTAAGGGCGATGCTCTCCCAACTGAGCTAAGCGACCAAATTTTTTAACTTACTGGTTGGTGCCGGTAAGTGGAGCGCTATTATAGGTAAGGGCTTTTGACTGTCAACATTAAATTTAAAATTATTGTCTGAATGACTAAAAACCCAGCAATTAATTGAGTTGTTAACATTAAATTAATATAAATAGGCTAAATGCGTTGGAATTTTATCCAACACTAGCGTTAATTAGGCTCAAAGTTCTAATTGTCTTTTTCATCTTCCCCAGAGCCTGATAAAATGGCGCCAATTTTATTATAGGTTTTGAATTTCATGACGGTAGTAACACGATTCGCCCCCAGCCCAACAGGCTATTTACATGTAGGTGGTGCTCGAACAGCACTTTATTCTTGGTTATATGCTAAAAACCAAGGTGGTAAGTTTGTTTTAAGAATAGAAGACACAGATATTGAGCGTTCAACTCAAGCTGCAATAGATGCCATTTTAGAAGGCATGCAATGGTTAGGTTTAGATTGGGATGAAGGTCCATTTTATCAAACCCAAAGATTTGATCGCTATAATCAATTAATTGATCAGCTTTTAGCAGAAGGCAAAGCGTACAAATGTTTTATGCCGGCCGCCGAGTTAGACGCCATACGAGAAACCCAAAAAGCTAATGGTGAGAAACCACGTTATCCAGGTACTTGGCGTGAACGTACCGATCACCCTACAGATCAGCCTTATGCTATTCGTTTTAAAAACCCGCTCGAAGGCAGTGTGGTGATAAAAGATCATATACGTGGTGATATTGAAATAGCTAACAGTGAATTAGACGATTTAATCATTCGTCGTTCAGATGGCACCCCTACTTATAATTTTTGCGTTGTAGTAGACGATTGGGATATGGGCATTAGCCATGTGGTTCGTGGTGAAGACCATATCAATAATACGCCTCGCCAAATTAATATACTAAAAGCGTTAGGTGCGCCTATTCCTGAATATGCGCATGTATCTATGATTTTAGGTGATGATGGTAAAAAATTATCTAAACGTACTAACGCTGTAGGGGTAATGGAGTTTAGAGACGACGGATATCTTCCTCAGGCATTATTAAACTATTTAGTGCGCTTAGGTTGGTCGCATGGCGATCAAGAAGTATTTTCTGTGGACGAAATGATAGAGCTGTTTTCTTTAGACGCTATTGGGCAATCTGCTTCGGCATTTAATACCGATAAGCTAATCTGGCTAAACCAGCATTATATTAAAACTCTTCCAGCAGCTGAAGTTGCCAAGCATGCTAAATGGCATTTTGAGCAGCAAGGAATAGATCTAAGCCAAGGCCCAGCCCTAGAAGAGGTGATTAGTGTACAAGCCGACAGAGTCAAAACGCTAAAAGAGTTAGCTGAAATTTCAGCTTATTTTTATCAAGAGTACGAAAGCTTTGATGAGAAAGCGGCGAAAAAGCATTTACGTCCTGTTGCCAAAGAGGCTCTACAACTTGTGCAATCAAAATTGGCCGAGTTATCACAATGGGATCCTGAGTCTATTCATCAAGCTATTAATGCCACGGCAGAAGAATTAGAAGTAGGCATGGGTAAAGTGGGCATGCCGTTACGTGTTGCAGTGACTGGTGCAGGTAATTCCCCTTCTTTAGATGTGACTTTAGCCTTGTTAAAACCTGAGCAAATTGAACAACGTATAACCAAAGCGCTGAAATATATAGCAATTAGAGAAAATTCGTAAAAAAAGCGTTGACATGAAAAGAGCAGATGCCTAGAATGCGCCCCGCTGTCACGGAACGACGCCTACTTATTAAAGAAAAGCCTAAGGCTTAAAATAAGTATGGGGCCATAGCTCAGCTGGGAGAGCGCTTGCATGGCATGCAAGAGGTCGGCGGTTCGATCCCGCCTGGCTCCACCAATATCAAGGATTGTCTACTACCACCTAGGCCAGTAGATAAAAAGATAAGACAACTTATTCTGTTGTATGGAAGAAGATAATGTCGCTCAGTTCGCTGGCTCACTTCTCCTTACAACAATTTATCAAAGCGTAGCTTTGATGAGCAAAATTGTTGTCCCCATCGTCTAGAGGCCTAGGACACCGCCCTTTCACGGCGGTAACAGGGGTTCGAATCCCCTTGGGGACGCCATATAAATTAAGTTAAATGATTTAACTTAAGTGTTAAAACAAGGATTATTAACTACCACCTAGGCCAGTTGATATATAGTTTGATGAAAGATTGTTTTTGTAAGAGTGACTAAGATGTTTATCTCTTTAGATTTTGCACTTAGTTATGTCGCTCCTCTCGCAGGCTCGACTCGCCTTACAAAAAATCTGCAAAGCGTGCTTTGCAAGTAAGATTTTTTGTCCCCATCGTCTAGAGGCCTAGGACACCGCCCTTTCACGGCGGTAACAGGGGTTCGAATCCCCTTGGGGACGCCATATATCAAAGCCGCTTAAGCAATTAAGCGGCTTTTTTATTGCCTTAAATTAATTATCAGGTGTTACAAAAAGCGGCACTTGGGTTAGGTTATGGCCTGCTTGTGCAATCACAATTTTTGCTTGGTTTAATTCTATAAATTTTTGTGGGCGAACTGAGGTGTGGTTAAAGTAAGGCAATAAATAGTCTGCTTGAGCGGGGTGGTCAACTATCCAATATTCAGCTTTTTGGTTACGTCTATCTAAGCTAATTTTGAAACTTGCTTGAGCGGCAGGAGGTTGACCCTGCCAACCACGCATATCAACTAAGATCGCCCAAGGGTGATTTTTTTGTTTTGCAATTTCTTCGCCCAAGGAAGAAATATAAACCAGATCGTCTTGTACCGACCACTGTCCTTTTAGATCAACTACAATCAAATTTCCATATGATTGTATACTGTAGTTGTTCATACCATTCTTCGCATTCAGGTGACTAGATAGTTAAGGCAGGGCTTATTTAAGAGTCTGTCTTGCCTTATACTAGCATGAGTGTTGGTCTAACAGGGGATTTTCCCTTATTTTGGTAACTCTATGACTCAAGTAGCAAAACCCTTGATAGCTTCTCCCTGTATTCGTCATTGTTGTTTAGATAACCAAGACCTCTGTGCGGGGTGCTTTAGAACCCTTGATGAAATTTTAATTTGGGGGCAGGCCAGTGATAGCCAAAAGCAACAAATCTTAACTTTATGCGCCAACAGGAAAAAGCAAGGTAAGCGATTAAAACCTGAATAATAGCTGCCACTTAAACCGGCTTTTTGTTAGAGTTCACGACTTTTATAATCAAAGAATCTTTCCTTATTTATGCAGATTACCTTAGCGCCTATGGAAGGCGTAGTCGATCACCTTATGCGCGATATGTTAACCCAAGTAGGTGGCTTTGATTTATGTGTGACCGAGTTCGTACGAATTGTTGATCAACTTATGCCCAAGCGGGTGTTTTACCGAATTTGCCCAGAATTAAAGCAAGGGGGACTGACTCCAAGCGGCACCCCAGTTAAAGTTCAGTTGTTAGGACAACATGCAAGCTGGTTAGCAGAGAATGCTAACAGAGCCGTCGAGCTAGGCTCGCATGGAGTCGATTTAAATTTTGGTTGCCCTGCTAAAACCGTCAATAAAAGTAAAGGTGGGGCAGTGTTATTAAAAGAGCCTGAAACTATTCATAAGATTGTGAAAGAAGTGCGCCAAGCCGTGCCAAAAGAGCAGTTGGTGAGTGCCAAAATGCGCTTAGGTTTTGATGATGCGTCTTTAGCCATAGAAAACGCACAAGCTATTGCAGACGCTGGGGCCGACTCATTAGTCATACACGCAAGAACTAAAGTTGACGGATATAAACCGCCAGCTTATTGGGATTGGATAGCAAGAATAAAACAACAAGTAGATATACCTATTGTTGCCAATGGCGAGATTTGGAGCCGTGAAGATGCGCTAAATTGCCAACAACAATCTGCTTGCGAAAATATTATGCTAGGTCGAGGTGCCTTAGCCATGCCTAATTTAGCGCAAGTTATAAAACGTCAAGACCATGTGATGCCTTGGTCACAAGTAAAAGACTTGCTTGTGCAATATTCGGGATACGAATTATTTGGTGAAAAAGGTAAGTATTACCCAAACAGGGTAAAACAATGGTTAGGTTACCTTAGTCGTCAATATGCTGAAGCAGAGCAGCTTTTTAGCCAGATACGCCGATTAAAATGTGCAGACCAAATTTTACAGCAAATCCAATCCTAGTAATCACTAGAATTAGTGACTAGGATTAGGCCTACTTAAATTTAGTTACCCATAAAAATCTTTAGTTAAATTAAGGACAAATATGAAAAGAATCATCGATTCGTCTCAGTCAATAAAACTTGCTGCTATGGCAGGCTTATTGGCTATGGTGGGGTGCTCTGACACAGATAAAAAAGCCAACAATGAGCCGGCTTTTGAGGTCAACCAAAACCCTTTTCCAAGTACCTACAAACCTTTAGAGAGTGTGCCCACTTTAATTACTAACGCCACTATTTTAGACGGTATAGGTGGACAATTTACAGATAGCAGTGTGTTGCTAAAAGACGGAAAAGTGGTGGCAATAGGGTCAGACATTAGCCCAGAAGGTGAAGTACAAGTTATTGATGCAAAGGGAAAATGGGTAACACCAGGCATTATTGATGTACATAGTCACTTGGGAGTGTATCCGGCACCTGGAGGCAAAGCGCATTCTGACGGTAACGAAGCCACTAAGCCGGTTACTGCACAAGTGTGGGCCGAACATTCTATTTGGCCACAAGACCCAGGGTTTCAAAGAGCATTAGCAGGTGGAGTTACTGTTATGCAGATTTTACCTGGCTCAGCAAACTTAGTGGGTGGTCGTGGTGTAACAGTTAAGAATATGCCAGGCAATACAGTACAAGATATGAAATTTCCAGATGCCCCTTATGGTATGAAAATGGCGTGTGGTGAAAACCCTAAACGTGTGTATGGCAGCAAAGGTGGGCCGTCTACTCGTATGGGTAACGTAGCTGGTTATCGTCAAGCCTGGGCCGATGCGCAAAATTACCAAGCTAAGTGGGATAAATATTATGCTGATCATGAAGCGGGGAAAGATCCTGCTGTTCCTAAACGAGATCTCAAACTAGAAACCTTGGCACTGGCCCTTAAAGGTGAAATTTTAGTGCATATGCATTGTTACCGAGCCGATGACATGGGCACTATGTTAGATGTAATGAAAGAGTTTAATTACAAAATCACCGCATTTCACCATGCAGTGGAGTCTTATAAAATTGCCGATCAGCTAGCCCAAGAAGGCGTTTGTTCGGCTATGTGGGCCGATTGGTGGGGTTTTAAACTTGAGGCCTATGATGGTATTCAAGAAAATGTGCCAATGGTTCACCAAGCTAAGGCCTGTGCCATAGTGCATTCGGATAGTGATTTGGGCATACAGCGCTTAAATCAAGAAGCAGCAAAAGCCTGGGCTAATGGTAAACGAGCTGGTATTGATATTAGTCAAGCCGAGGCATGGCAATGGTTGTCGGCTAATCCGGCTAAATCACTAGGTATTTTTGAGCAGACTGGCTCGTTAGAAGCAGGTAAAAACGCTGACTTGGTTATTTGGAGTAGCGACCCGTTTTCAACTTATGCACAAGCCGAACATGTATACCTAGATGGGGCATTAGTTTATGACAGAACACAACCGCAAACCTGGCCGGTGAGTGACTTTGAATTAGGCCAACCAGGTGAAGGAGACAGCAAATGAAAACTTTAGTCATCATTAGCTTAATTAGCGCTTTGTGTTTTTCTGCCCAAAGTACTGCAAAAAAACTGGCCATAGTTGGCGCTAAAGTGCATACCATGAGTGCGCAGGGCACAATAGAAAATGGCACTGTGCTGATAGAAGATGGAAAAATTACGGTAGTAAAACAAGGCCAATCAGACCTACAAGGTTATGAGGTAATAGACGCCAAAGGTAAGTTGCTAACCCCAGGCTTAATAGGAGCAAGCACTTCATTAGGCTTAGTTGATGTGGGCTTTTCAGCAGGCACTAACGACAGCAACAGCAGTTTAACTAGCATGTCTAAAGTTGGCGCTGCCTTTGATGTGTCTTATGCCATTAATGCAGATTCAAGCTTGATGGCCATTGCTCGTATTGAAGGGGTAACTTCTGCTGCCACTTCTATGAGCCGAACCGGTCAGCTCTTTAATGGCCAAGGAGCCATTATTTCACTGGCCGATTCGCCGCAAGTTGTGCACAAAGCACGGGGTTTTATTAGTACTCAAGTAAATAATAGCGGGGCAGATCACAATGGTGGCTCGCGTAGTATTTTGTGGGTAAGTTTAGAGTCAGCATTAGCAGAAGCGACCTTTGCCATTGGCAAATCGTTAGCGCCCACCCAAGCCTGGCATGGGGAGCTTAGCCGTGCCGATATTAAGGCTTTAATACCGCTTGTTAATGGCGAGATCCCTTTGTTAGTTGATGCCCGCAGAACTGCTGATATTCGTCAAGTTATTGGGCTTAAGCAAAGGCATCCCAAACTAAATATAGTGATCACTCATGCCACCGAAGGCTGGCGAGTCGCCAAAGCCTTGGCAGAGCATAATATTGCAGTCATATTAGATCCTGAAGCCAACTTACCCGCTAGCTTTGATCAACTTGGTGCCACTTTAGTAAATGCCAGTCGTTTAGCTAAGGCAGGGGTACAAGTTAGTATAGGCATGGAGTCACATAATATTCGATTGGCTCGCCAACATGCGGGTAATGCTGTGGCAAATGGTATGAGTTGGGAGCAAGGATTAGCTGCGTTGACCATAAATGTTGCCAAAATTTATGCGGTAGATAACACCTTAGGCAGTATAGAGCCAGGCAAACAAGCCGATCTTGTGGTTTGGTCAGGAGACCCATTAGAAGTCACAGAAACGGCTGAACAGGTGATAATTAAAGGGGAGTTGATAGATAGAGTATCTAGACAAACCAAATTACGAGACAGGTACCTGCAGTTGCAAAATAGCAAACCAATGCAGTACTTAAGACCTTAACAGAAAAAACCGAGTCAATGACTCGGTTTTTTTAACCCTTTTAAACCCTAATGTCTATTATCGAACCTACTCTCTGATTAGCAGGTGGAGACACTTGTGGCCTTTCCTGAACTTCTGGTGATGATAATGTTGCACGTTGAGACACAACATTTTCTGGTGGATTAACCTGAGCTTGCGATGGAGCTGATTGAGTTAATGTACCGGCGCCAGCTGAGCCTATTTCCATCTTTACCTCCTCACTAATGATGAAACCCTAACCTACAATACTAGTTGTAAATTATTATTCTGCTAGCGGGAATAGCCAAGGAGACAGTCTTTTTTGCATATCTTTTGCAATAATAATTTGTGCTTGTGCATTGGGGTGAATGCCATCTCTTTGCATTAACTCTTTATCTAAGGCAATGTTTTCTAAGAAAAAAGGTAATAAAACGAGTTGATATTGTTCGGCTAAACTGAGGTAAGTTTGGCTAAACATTTGGGTGTAGCGTTTGCCATAATTAGTCGGGATTTGCATTTGCTGCAATAACACACTTACTCCCTGTTCCTTGGCCATTTGAATCATTTTTTCTAAATTATTTCGCATTTTACTAACAGGATGGCCTTGAAGCCCATCGTTGCCACCTAGCTCAATAAAAATGTGGGTTGGCTGATGTTGTTCAAGTAAGCGTGGTAGTCTAGCTAAGGCTCCGTCAGTGGTTTCACCACTTATGGCAGCGTTAACTATAGTGATAGGTTTGGTTTTCCACGCATCTTGTAACAAACTAACCCAACCTTGCTCTTGCTTTAGCCCATAAGCCGCGCTTAGGCTATCGCCTAGTATGAGTAATTTTGTATCTTTGCCCCAAGCGTGATCTGAAATCAGCAAAATGGGTATAATAAACACTAAGATAGATAATTGATTAATAAACGATTTAGGTTTAAGAAAAGGCACTATGACTCCAAAAACTATGATTAAAACAGCAGCTATAAGTAAAACAGTTACTACGTCGCAAGGTCAATTACAGATCCTCAGGCCTATTAGTTTCGAAGTCAAGGCCGGTGAATCTGTCGCCATAGTTGGGGCGTCGGGTTCAGGTAAATCCACCTTGTTAAGTCTATTGGCTGGCTTAGATGAAGTTAGCGAGGGTGAAATTTGGCTTGATGGCGAAGCCATGCAAAACATGGATGAAGAGCAAAGGGCTCAGCTACGTGGAGCAAAAGTGGGCTTTATCTTTCAGAGTTTTATGTTGGTTCAAAGTTTAACTGCCTTAGAAAACATTATGCTGCCTGCAGAAATAGCAGGGCATCAAGATGCTAAAAAACGAGCCTTAGAAATTTTGCAAAAAGTGGGCTTAGAGCACAGAGCCAGCCATTATCCCAATCAGTTATCGGGTGGTGAACAACAAAGAGTTGCCATTGCTAGAGCTTTTATTTCAGAGCCCAAAATACTGTTTGCCGATGAGCCCACAGGCAATTTAGATGCGGCAAATAGCGAAAAAATTGAAAAATTATTGTTTGAATTAAATCAGCATTCGCACACAACCTTAGTATTAGTGACCCATGATTCAGAACTAGCCAATAAATGTGACAGGCAATTGCACATGCAAGCTGGTGAGCTAAGTGAAATTTTTGCCGAAAAACAGGCTGATGCAGCTGCTTTGCACGTGGTGAAGTAAAATGACCAAACAAACTATCAATTTAGCTTGGCGTTTGTTTAAACACGAAACTAAGCGCGGTGAGTTAACTATTATTTTACTGGCCATAATATTGTCTGTGGCTTCTGTATTGTCTTTGTCTTTATTTAGCGAAAGGTTAAAAACCGCTCTGACCGAGAAAAGCGCAGAGTTTATCGCTGCTGATAGAGTGTTAGATGCTAATCGCCCGGTTGATCAAGCATGGATCCTCAAAGCCCAAGAGTTAGGCTTAAATACTGCGCATCAAACCTATGCGCGCTCTATGGCTTTTGCTAATCAGCAAATGGACTTAGTTGATCTACGTGCTGCTGGCCAAGGTTACCCGCTTAAGGGCAAGGTGAAAGTGGCTGAGCAACCCTTTGCTCAAGGCCAGCCAACCGAACTCTTACCTAGTTCAGGAGAAGCTTGGATTGAGTCGCAATTATTTCAAACCTTAGCCATTGAAATAGGCGATAAAATTGAATTAGGTGATGCCAGTTTTGTGGTTAGCAAAGTGCTAAGTGAAGTCCCAGACGCTGGCTTTAATGTATTTGGTGGCGATCCAAAGGTATTAATTTCAAAAGCCGATTTGGCCGCAACTAAGGTTGAAGGTCCAGGTAGTCGAATTTCTTATAGTTACTTTTTTACTGGTGAGCACAGTGCACTAGAAGAGTACTATGCTTGGCTTAAACCGCAGTTAGACAGAGAAATTCATGACTGGGACTCTATTGAAGATGAAGAGTCTGGCATTGGTCGCGCGGTAGGCAGGGCCGGAAAATACTTTTTACTCGCTAGTCTACTGGCCATAGTGTTAGCGGCTGTGTCTATTGCGGTAGCAGCGCAAAGGTATAGTCAAAGGCACTATGATCCTGTCGCTATTATGAAAACCTTAGGGGCACCTAAAGCTATGGTGCAACAGGTATATTTATTACAAATACTTTTTATTACCGCGTTAGGAATCTTGGTTGGAAGTGTATTAGGTTTTGTTATTCAGCATTTGGTAGCTACTGCCATTGCCGAAAAAGTTGAAGTCTCACTCAATGTTTGGCATTGGCGGCCACTACTTATTGCCATCTTTACCGGTACTATTTGTGCCGTATTATTTTCTCTATATCCATTATTAAAATTGTTTTCAGTCTCGCCTTTACGGGTGTTACGTCGTGATTTAGGCGCAAATTTAAGCTCTAGAGTAATTCAATTTGTGGCCTCGGGAGGCGCAATTTTTTTACTGATGTGGGCCTACAGTCAAAATCTTAAAGTAAGCGCGATTTTATTTTTCTCAGGCATAGTGTTGGTGCTGGGCTTATTGGTGGTGACTTTTGGCCTAATTTGGTTAGGGCGTAAGTTAGGACAAGGTAAAATGGGGCCTTGGCAGCTAGCCTGGGCCAGAATTCATCGTCGTGCCATGGACAACAGCGTACAGCTAATCAGTTTTGCCATCACTATTATGTTATTGCTGGTGGTGTTAGTGATGCGCAACGATATGGTGGCGCAGTGGCAAGCGCAGTTACCCCAAGGTACACCTAACTACTTTTTAGTAAATATCAGTCAAGAGCAACAACCTAAGCTACAGCAACATTTTCAGGAGAATAAGGTTGCTATAGATCGTTTTTATCCTGTGGTAAGAGGGCGTTTTGTTGCGATAAATGACGAAAAAGTGCGTACCGCTGTGAGTAAAGAAGATCCTGAAGAGCAAAATCAGGGAAGAAGTGGTTTAGGCAGAGAGGCCAACCTAACTTGGAGTACCAGTTTACAGCCTGGTAATTCAATCCTAGAAGGGCAGTGGTTTGATCTTGAAAGTACAGCTAGTGAAAGCCAAAAGCCTTACCAAGTGTCGATTGAAAAGGGCATAGCCGAGCGCTTAAAGTTGGCTATGGGTGACCAATTAACTTTTAATATTGGCAGTGAAATCGTAAATGTCACAGTGACCAGTATTCGGGATGTGAACTGGCAATCCATGCAGCCTAACTTTTTCTTTGTTATAGAACCAAGGGCTATGCAGAGTTATGTGCCTACTTATATTTCTAGTTTTAACTTAGCCAAAGGTCGCAAAAGCGAGATTACTCAATTAATGCAGCCTTTTGCTAATGTCACCCTAATAGATGTTGACGCGCGTATCGAGCAAATTCGTAGCATTATTTCGCAAGTGTCTATGGCCATTGAGTTTATTTTAGTCTTAGTGTTAGCTGCAGGGGCTTTGGTATTGATAGCACAAGTGCAAGCGAGTATGGATGAACGTCAACAAGAACTCGCTATATTGCGTACCTTAGGCGCTAAAGGCCGCATGATCCGCTTAAGTGTTATCTTTGAGTTTGTGATTATAGGTATAGTGGCAGGCGCCATGGCGGCAGTGGCAAATGAGCTCAGTTTGTATTTACTGCAGAGTCAAATATTTGAAATGCCTGCCAGTATTCATTGGCAATATTGGTTAATCGCACCTTTAGCCGGCGCTTTGGTAGTAGGGTTGTTAGGAGCATTAGGATGTTGGCGTTTACTATCGCTAAATACCAGTTTCTTGTTGCGCCAGATGGTGTAGAAAACGATTAAGGGCATAGTTAAACTATGCCCTTATCTACTACATATTAGTCAATTCGTTGTTGCGGTTATTTTTTACGTAAGCAATCAAAAACCCGGCCAAGATCAGGGAAAATAAACTGATACCCGCTTTCTTCTAAGCGTTTGGGTATGACTCTTTGTCCGTACAAAAATAAATCTGCCATTTCACCATACAGGGCACGCAACAAAAACTCTGGCATACGCATAAAGCAGGGGCGATTTAATGCGCCCGCCAACTCACGGCTAAACTCTAGGTTTGTCACTGGGTTTGGGGCGGTGAAATTATATATACCTGAGCATTCTTTATTTGCAATTAAATGGGTAATGCCACGTAACATATCTTCTAAATGGATCCAGGACATATATTGTTGTCCATCACCTAGTGGGCCGCCTAACCCCATTTTAAATGGAGGCAGCATTTTATGCAGAGCGCCTCCTCGTTTAGAAATCACTATGCCGGTTCGTATGATACATACTCGAGTTTGTTTAGATTGCGCACCTAAGGCAATGTATTCCCATTGTTTGCATAATCTGTGACTAAATTCCTCGTTAACCTCGGTAAAACTTTCATCAATAATTTGATCAGACTGACGACCATAATACCCCACAGCCGAACCGCTAATTAATACTTTAGGTGGGGCATCTCCAGCATTAATTAACGACACCACTTTTTCGGTAATAGACCAGCGGCTTTGTTGAATTTTTTGTTTTTGTTCTGGAGTCCATTTTTTATCGGCAATGGGCTCTCCAGCCAAGTTTATAACTACATCGTATTCATCTAGGTTTTCTAAATGCTCTAAGGTGGATAAAAAATGAATTTTATGCCCAAGAATTTGCTCGGCCATGGCCACGTTACGGGTAAAAACAGCGATGTCACATGGACGTAAAATTGGGATCAAATTTGAACCAATTAACCCAGAACCACCAGTGAGCAATATTTTCATAATAATCTCATTTAACCTGTGAGCGCGTTATCTTTATTACAAGACAAACACAAAGACACTGAATCTGCAAAACGTAGAGCATGGGGTTTGTCTACTTCGGCCTCAGCATAAGTGACCCAAGGATGTTCAGCAGCAATGGCCAATACATCGGCGGTCAGTTTTTCTAACAGTGAAAATCGATTATTTTCTACTAACTTAATGATGCGTTTGGTAATGGTTTTGTAATTAAGAGCATCATCCATGGCGTCTGTGTCTGTGGCTTGATCGGCTGGATAGTGAATCTTTACGTTTATCACTACGTCTTGCATGTTAGCAATCTCGTCATCATTAATACCTATATAGGTACGTAAGCGTAAATTTTTAATTCTAATAGTGGCGGGATTTAACTTCATACTCTTCCTGTTGTTATTCTTTTTAATCACAGCTACAAAATACTATATATATCTGCTAGTTTGCTCTCAAGATTTTCAATTAGCAAACTAATAAGAATTCCAATATGCAAATTCAACTTCAAGGTTCAGTCAAACTTTTGCTTATTATGGCAAGCATAGTGGTGATCTTGGCAGGAGTAAAAGCTGCCAGCGCCATTTTAGTGCCTTTTTTACTTTCGGTATTTATTGCCATGGCTTGCAGCCCCATTATTAATTGGGCCAATAAATATAAATTGCCGCGGGCTTTAGCAGTGGTACTGGTGATTTTAATGATGGTTATATTTGGCTTGATTATGGCGGGCTTAGTTGGCCAATCCATGAACGAGTTTAGCCAAAATATGCCTAAATATCGTGCCCAGTTAGTGCAAGAGTTTGCATGGGTGATAGGTCAATTGGATACTTTTAATATTAGTGTGGATAAACAACAGCTGCTGTCTTATCTCGATCCTGGCGCCGCCATGAATATGGCCACAAATTTGTTGAGCAGTTTAGGTGGGGTGTTAACCAACTTTCTGCTGATTATATTAATAGTGGTGTTTATGTTGTTTGAGGCCGAATCAGTTCCTAAAAAAATTCATATTGCGTTAGATGATCCCAGTATGAAAATGAAACAAATTGATAAGTTTTTGTTGTCAGTTAAAAACTATCTGGTGATCAAAACCTTAGTTAGCTTGGGTACTGGCTTGATAATAGGGGTGTGGCTATATGTACTAGGCGTAGATCACTTTTTGTTATGGGCAGTGTTGTCGTTTTTACTTAATTATATTCCTAACATAGGCTCGATTATTGCGGCTATCCCTGCGGTGTTATTGGCTTTTGTCCAATTAGGCCCAACAACGGCTGGATTAACTGCACTGGGCTTTGTGATCTCTAATACAGTGATGGGCAATGTGGTGGAGCCTAGGTATATGGGCAAAGGATTAGGCTTGTCTACCCTAGTGGTATTTTTATCTTTAATCTTTTGGGGTTGGTTGTTAGGCACTGTTGGCATGTTATTGTCAGTGCCATTAACCATGATTGTAAAAATAGCCTTAGAGTCAAGCCCAGACACCCATTGGATGGCATTATTACTAGCCAGTGAAGATGATGAGCCTCAGTTAGCTATAGAGCAAGCTGAAAATGCCCAGGCAGACAATACGCAAAATCAATGAGTTTTTATTTGAAATGTTTTGAGTACTTGGCCTAGTTATATTGTTAATTAACTAGGCCTATTTAATAAACGAATGCTTATTTAATAATAATTTAAAAATGTTAATTGGTTTGGGACCAATTTTTTAGTGGTATTTTTATTTTGCTGTCACTAAACCATTTTATTTTAAGTGGCTCGCCTGCGTCGGCGATGGTTTCAGTACTGACATCTTTTCCTGTGCCCATATTCACCTGTGCGCCAGTGTTTTTATTAACATTCAATACTAAGGCCAGACGGCTACCTTTGTTAATTAACTTGGCCATCAAAGTACTATTGATAATAGGCACTGAGGTTTTTTGATTAGGGGTAAGTAACTGGCGTTGACTCATGTCGTTGGCGTAGCTGGCACGGCTAATATAGCGGTTAAGTGCAAAGGTGCTGCCATCTGATTTTACTTCAAAAAGCTTAAAACCAATATCCACATCTTTTTTATTAATCGCCAAATTAAAGTACCCAGTAATAAATCCAGCTAGTTGCTGATCTTGAACAAAAGGTTGACTGATAAATACCAGCCCATTGGACTCGTTTAGTTTATCTTGAATAACTTGCCAATCTCGGACGTTGTGCTGGGTTGTTCTGTCGACTAAATCAATAGTTTGTAGAATAAACTCATGGGCATTTTGCGTTTTAGGAGTAAGGCGATAATACCCATCGTCTCCTACTTTACTGCCTAAACTAAAGGTTGTTGAAGAGTTGTTTAGCTCGCTTAACGACTTTGCATGTTGCCAGCTATTACTGTCCATCAGCTGATAATTGATTTTATCTTTTAACAAGGCCGGTTTAGCTTTGCCAAATAACAGGTGATCAAACCACTCAAAGGTCAGCTCTTGCGTATCTTTTTGTAATGCCACAGGGTCTAACTTGTAGTTGCTATGGTAGCTATCAGGAATCCCTTGTGCGGTGCGGTGATTGTAGGGGCCGATTAAAAAAGTGTGATCGGCGTTTTTGTTAAATAAAGTGTGCTGCTGAAAAAAATAGGCCGCCGAGATAGAAGCGTCAAAATAGCCTGTAATTGACAGCACCGGAATAGTGATAGATGCGTATTCGTGCTTATAGGGCAGCATAGCTTGATAATAGCTGTCGTAACTAGGGTGGCTGAGCCACTTTTGAAACCAAGGATTAGGTGTGCCTTCAATTTTATCTATCTGGTTAAATGCGCGACCACTGCTAAAAAGTTCTTCATAAGTGCTATGCCAATGTCGCCAGTCGCTGTATACCGAGTGATCCATGGTTTTGTTGTTTGTCACATGAAACGCCCACTGGTAATTAGGAGTGATAAAGATATTGTTTTCCACCGGCAAGCCAACAAAGGGATGGGCCGCTTCGTAGGGCACTATGGTTTTTAGCGCAGGATGGGCATATTTAGCTGCGGCCCACTGGGTAAAACCATTGTAGCTGCCACCATACATCACCACTCGTTCGTCACTAAAGGGCTGTTTAGCTACCCAATCGATGACGGCGTTAGCGTCTTTGCCGTCATGCTCCCATGGTACAATTTTATCTGGACTTTTGGCTTTGCCTCGCGTGTTTGCAGAAATGCCTATATAGCCATGCGCAGCGGCATGCATGGCCTGTTTTATTTCCCATTTTTGATCAGCATAAATAGTAAATTGCAAGGCACTGGGTCGAGGTTTTGAATCACCGCGTTTTCTTACTACTAGTGCCGAGATCTGTGCGCCATCTGGGGTGTTAATTAAGATATCGGTTTCTACTATGTAACGTTTATCTTCTTGTTGTTTTATCAGCGGTACCACAGCCGGCAATACCGCAGCATACACTCTGTACAGTTGATAATTTGACACCAACTGAATGGCTTGATCTAGATTCAATTTGGTATGCTGTTGGTAACCTTTAAACAGCTGTTGCATGTAGTCCTGACCCATAGGCAACGACCAACCCATTGTGGCGCTAACTTTATACAAATCTTCATCTGATAAGGTGACAAGCTCTTTAGCAAATAATCTTTCAACAAGCTCTTTGGACGGGGGCTGATGTTTAGCCAATTGCTGAGCATGAGTGAATAAAACATAGTGATAATAATTGCTAGGGTAAGTCAAAGAGTCTATTCGGCTTTGTAGCTTTTTATCTTGCTGCAATATGGAATAAAACGAAACAGCTTGCTGGGTGGTTAGCTTTTTGGTGTTTTGCATGGCTACTTGAGCAGCCAGGGTTTTTATTTGATTATGCAATATTGGCGTTGTTAATAAGTGAATAATATTGGTTTTATCAATGTTTTTTTCTACTAACAGCTCTGTTGGAGTATCAAACAGTTTAGACTCACTGGCTTGTAAAGCGTGGCTGTAGAGCAACAAGATGCTGCCTATAAAAGTTATAAATTTCATTTTATCTGTCCTTTGGTAGCGTTTTGATTACAGTTAGCAAAGTTAAAAGAAAACCTAATAAAACCAGTGATTAAACTGTGAAGAGTTGTGACTTTTGCTGACCAAGTTAGATAAATGTGATAATTTTCCGCTACTTAGCAGGTGTCAGAGTTTAAGATGCGTTGGAAAATAGCCACCTTTGTATTTTGTGAAAAACAACAAAGATTAAGTAATAAAGAGCAAGATATTCAGTTAGAGCCTTTGGTTGTGGAGTTGCTTGCGTATTTTTGCCAAAACCCCAATCAAATCGTCAGTCGCGATCAGTTAATTAACGACGTCTGGCAGGGGCGTTTTATTACCGACAATGCTGTCACTAAGGTGGTGACCAAATTACGCAAACATTTTGCTGATGATGCGAGGCAACCGCGTTTTATCGCTACTTATCCCAAAAAAGGCTATAAATTTATTGCTGATGTGAGTGAATGGCATGAACCACTAGATGACATTGAGCAAGAGATAATAGTAAAACCTTCAGAAAGCACTAAACCCAATCCACAAAGTCATGCACCAAAAGTTAGAAATCCACCTCAAAACAAATGGTTAGGCTGGGGCGTTTTTATCGCCTTAATTACGATCGGCCTAGCGGTTTGGCAGCATGCACCCTCAAGTCTATTACTCACACAAGTTAAAGCATTAACCCGCTCTGCTGGCAATGATGCCTGGCCGCAAATTTCGCTCGATAAAAAATACATGACTTATATGGTATTTAATCAACAAAGCATTCAATTGTGGGTTAAATCGTTAACAGACGAAAAACGAGTACAAATACAGCACAAAAATAGCCCAAATTTAGGGTATGGGCCAGCTGCCTATAATAGTGATGGTAGCCAGATAGTGTATTTGGCCGCCAGTCAAAATATTTGCCAATACTATATTCGTGATATCAATGGTCTAACCCTTGGTGAGCCTAAGCTTATTCATAATTGCCCAGCTGGTAGTTATGGCCGCATTAGTTTTACCCATGATGACAAAATGGTCGTTTACGCCGAGCGCGATAATTCCCCTTATTCCTTATTTGCGATGGATTTAACTACTGGGGCAAAACGCCGGCTCAATCAGCCTGAATTAGTTTTAGGTGGCAACAGTCAATTTGACCTGCACCCAACTGATAATAAGTTATTGATTTCGTCACCAGACAAGCAACAGTGGGAAGGTTATTACGCCTTAGATTTAGACACCGATGAACTAACCTTGCTGTTTAAGCAAGATGCCTATATTTGCTGCGGTATTTGGGATCATACTGGCACTCGAGTGGTGTTAATGGGCGAACATCCTGCTTATCAATTGGTAAGTTATGATTTAAACGGCAAAGACCAACAGTTGATATACTCTGGTAGCCAGCAATTACGCTCACCACTTAGGCATGTTAATGGCCAAGACTACTTATTTGTTTCTCGTTATAGCAATCAAAATGTGTTGTATTACGACTTTGCCAAACAAACAGAAAACACCTTAGTCAATACCTCAGTGGACGATAGATTGGCGGTGTATTCAGCCAAAGCTCGCAAAGTGGCTTATGTAGGGTTAAGTACAGGCAAAGAAGAAATATGGATAACTGATTTAACAAATGGCCAACCAAGCAAACTCACCAGCTTTCAGGATAGTCGACATATACTAGCGATGGCCTGGTCTCCCACTGGCGAATACCTTGCGGTGATGGGGTTAAATCAAATTTATTTAGTCAACAGTACAAGCGGTAAAGCTGAGTTATTAAAGATCCCACAAGTAGAAATTCGCGCAATGTCTTGGAAAAATGCCAAGCAGATCAGCTACAGCACTAAACAAAATAATCAATGGCAAGTTAATTATTATGATATTGACCAGCATAGCGTGAGTTACGAAAATACTAACTGGGCATTTATACAATATGCTGAAAACCCAGAAGATAGCCTTTGGCAAAATCAACGAGCAGAATTGTTTTATGGGGCTCAACCCGCAGTGACCCCACTCGGCCCAGTAACAAATAATGCCGAGGCTGCAAAGGGGCTTATGCTAGGGCGCCATTTTGCGATTAAAAAGCTTGCTGAAACTTGGGCGTGGCAAGTGTTTAGCGATGGAAAATATCAATTATACATACAAACCAGTGCTAACCAGCCAATCAAACAAGTTGCCAGCAGCCAATACACACACTTTGATTTGTTTGACCAAGGCCTGCTTTACCACAGATCAGAAAATGCTAGTGCTGATATCTTTAGCACTGTTAGTGGTAAAGATTAATTAGCTAATCGAATTTTAACTCTTATCATTAAACATGGCTTTCATTTGATTGGCAAAAGCGACAAATTTTTCCTTAATAGTGCGCTTAATTTTTATGTCTATGCCACCAAACAGCACTAATCCTTCAATGGTAATAGTAGGGGCTTGGCGTGAAGCGATAGAAGGTGTTGAGTTATCTAGCCCACCTAATACACAAAAAGCTTTTGAAACGACATTTACGTTTTCTGGCACATAAATGTCGTTGCCACCTAATAGGCATAATACTTTAATGGTGACATTAGGGGTGGTAAATATGGCGTCGGTAAAATCAATGTCGGCCCCACCTAACACTGTTAGCACGCGTATTTCTTTTGGTACTACCCATTGTCCACTACGATTTGAACCGCCTAACACATTAATTATAGTGTCGGTTTCTTGCGGGGCTTGCGCACTATTAGAAGACCCATAATTAACATTAAACTGACGCTCTTTTGCAGAATTTATTTGAGGTTCTTGGTTGGGTTCAAGATCCGCAACTAATTGCTGGATCTCTTTATGATTTTGGCTGGCCATTGCCGCATCTAAACGTCGTTCAAATGCCTCGCTACTAATTACCCCATGACTGTAGTTGTAAATTAAGGTGTCTATAACTTCTTCGCGAACTTGTTGTATCGGTCTATCTTCTAGGGTAACTGGCATGGCGAACCTCAGTTTTTATAATAATTTAGGGTTAGTGTAATGTACTTTTAACTAATGATGCAAAGATAAGCAGGTGCTGTGCCAGAATAAAAAGTATATATATTTCATGGAGTTAGGTTTTTAATGTGGAAAGCTAAATTGCAATAAGGTGATTTGTTAGTGGATTTAGCAATTAATTGAGTAAATACACAAAGTTAACTTGTAGTTAATTTAGCCAAGGGAAAGCTCAACAGCACTTTTGCCCCACCTAATTCACTTTGCGAAATATCTAACTGGCCTAAGTAGGCCGATACCAGATCGGCTACCACCGCCATGCCAATACCTTGACCTTCTTGGTAGCTATCTAAGCGCACGCCTCGAGCTAATAACTGCTGACGTTTGTCTTTGGGGATCCCCGGCCCATCATCTTCGACTATTAACTTTAAGTTAAGGGAGTCAGACTTTACCTTTAAGCTAACTTCAGTTCTGGCCGCTTTGCAGGCGTTATCTAACAGATTGCCTAAGATTTCCATAAGATCGGTTTTATCGCCGTTAAAAGTCTGCTGCTGTTTGTCAAAATAAGCCTCAATGCTTAAGTGTTTATCTGCATGGACTTTTTGCATGGCATTGACCAGCTGTTCCACTAAGGGTTGTATTAAAACCTTTTGCTCAAAGCCACTATTGGCTCCCGCTACAGCACGTTTGAGTTGACGTTGAATTTGTTGATCTATTTGGCTAATAGGGGCTTTAGCTTGTTCGGGTAATCCAGCTGTTCCAGCTAATACCGACAGCGGAGTTTTTAAACTATGTGCTAAATCACTTAGACTATTTTTATAGCGGCTACGTTGCTGCTGTTCGGTATCCAGAAGGTGATTAATACTGCCTTTAAGTTTTTCTAATTCAGGTGGAAAACTCTGCTCAATTCGTTCTATTTGACCGCTTTCGGCTAAGCGAATTTGTTGATTTAAGCGACTCAATGGCCATAATGCGGCGTTTAAACTCACTAATAACAATACTAATAACAGTACTGCAATCAGCCCTAGCCACTTCCAAAGAGTAGCGGCAAATTTTTGTTTTTCTTGGTTAAATACTTGTTTGTCTTGCAGAATAACAAAGCTGACAGCTTGAAAACCTTGAGGGGCTTCAAATTCTGCAGTATAGGCATATAAAAAATATGACTGCTCTAAGGGAAAGTCTTCAATAAAGGCCTCTTGGCCAATGTCTGGGGTTGAAAAGTGCAGGTTTGCTTGCCAATTTAATGCCGATAAGGATTGCCATAAAATAGCTTGTTTGTTTTGAATAAAAGCATAAAGGCCAGAATCAGGCATATTAAATTGATCATTGTAGAGGAGTTCTGGCATCTCGGCCTCTAAGCCATCTTCAGATAATTCGAATTCAGAAATTAAACTTAAACTTTGCACCCTAAGTTGTTGCAACATAGACTGACTTAAACTGCTATTAAAGGCTTGCTCTAGGGTGACAGCAGTAAGAGGAATAAAAATAATAAGGGTAAGCAAGGCCGCGGCAAAAGCGCGAATTCTTAGGGATAATTTACCCACTAGTTTTGGCCTAAGTGGTTTGGGTTAAAGAGCACGATTAATTCTATAACCACGGCCTCTTAAGGTTTCTATAGGGTTTAGCTTGCCTTCAGGGTCGATTTTTTTGCGTAGTCTACCTACAAATACTTCAATCACATTACTGTCTAAATCAAAGTCTTGGTCGTAAATGTGCTCGGTTAGTTCGGTTTTTGAAACAATTTTCTGCGGATTGAGTAACAAGTATTCTAATACTTTATATTCGTAAGCAGTGAGGTCGATATATTGGCCATCAACAGTGACCTCTTCACTTAGCGTGTCTAGGCGAATAGGGCCTTTTTCTATGGTTGGGTGAGCTTTACCGGCGGCACGGCGGATCAGTGCATTGATGCGAGCCAATAATTCTTCATTGTGAAAAGGTTTGCTTAGGTAGTCGTCGGCTCCCGCATCTAACCCTTCGACTTTTTCTTGCCATCTATCGCGGGCGGTTAAAATAATAATCGGGCAGGTTACTTCATGTTTACGGGCTTTTTGGATCACTTCAAAGCCATCCATTTTGGGTAAACCAATATCTATTATGGCTAAATCATAATTGTGCTCTTTTAATAAAAACAACGCTTTTTGCCCATCATCGGCTAAATCCACACTATAGCCGTTGTTTTGTAACAGTATATCTAGCTGAGTAAGTAAGCGGCTATCGTCTTCAACAATTAAAATGCGCATGATTAATGTCCTAGTCCTTTTTCTTTTTTTGACTGACTTTTCCTGATTTTTTATCCACATCAACCGAAATTACACGGCCAGACTTTTGCAGCACTTTCACCCTATATTTACTGCGGTTTTGATCCACTTTTAACACTCGGCCATTAACCTTTTGTTGGGCTTTTTTGGCTGCCTCAGACTTTGATTTTGGAGCTTGAGGTGCATTTTGCGCAAAGCTTGGCTTGGCGCAGCATAAAAGCGCGCAAACACTCAATATACAAAATGTCATCAAAGCTTTAGATTTCAAGGTGTTGCTCATATAAGGTGCGATATAAAGTCCTAGTCTACCTCATTCATCAATTGACTTAAAAGCAAATGATGATGCTGCTATCGGGCGATTGTTGGTGATTTTTAAGTCTTTAAAAACCACAGACTAAGATTATCAATTTGCGGCTGAATTCTAGCTGAATCTAAAATCTAGCAACTAAAAAGTTAAGCTTGATAACGAGAAAGCACTAAGTCTGCGGTTTCTGTGGCTAATTCAGTGCACTGTTGATCGGATAGTGGTGGTTCAAAACGTAATATTTGTGGCCAAAAAGCTTGGCCTTTAATTAAAGATACAATTTGTTCGTTAGCTTTTAACGGATCTAAATCGTTAAATTTACCTGCTGCATTGGCGTCTTTTAACCAGCGAATAAGGGCGGTATCTTGCTCAAAAAATTCGTGCATGTGTGTTCTAAATTCATCTGGACTAAAAAAGGTGTAATTGATTGCTACTCGCACTAACTCAAAAAAATCTTGATTTTGGCTGACTCTAATTTCGTTTAAGACTAGTTCAATCAATTGTTGTTTTAGCGGTTTAGTGTCAGTAAAAACAACTTCGTAACCCACCACGGTTTTAGACCAAATATCCTTAATGATATGGGTAACCAAAATTTCTTTGCTTTCAAAGTGATTATAAACAGTACGTTTTGAAACTTTGGCAATCTCAGCAATTTTATCCATGCTGGTGTCGCCCACCCCAAATTGTTTAAAGGCGAGTTGCGCGCCTTGTAAAATTGCCGCTCGCTTTATATCACTTCGAGTTTGTTTTGGTTTTGTCATGCTGAGTCTCTGTCAATCAGTAAAATTATTTTACACTGATCAGTTTACTTTTCAATTAAATCAAATAAACTATACCGTGTAGTTTACTTTTGGTGGTGTTATGCAATCAAATTTTGTCTTTACACAAGCCGGAATTTTGAATTGCTCTTAATCGCAAATGAAAAGGTAAGTGTGCTTACTTCATCATTTGGCGAAAATAAAAGGATGGTGCCACCTTTACTAAGTAACAAATGCTGAGAGTCTGTGCTGCCCAAGGCTGGTAGTCAGCAATCTGAATTCAATTAAAGTTAACCAATTTACAGTCAACACCTAAGGCGCAATCTAAAAAACATGAATAATACAATGTTAAACAAGCTAGCAAAAATACCTGACAATACTGTCCTAACTTTGTTTTTATTGGCTGGGCTGATCAGTTTGAGCGCTTGTACACAAGAGTCAGAGCAGCAAGTTATGCCGTCTAAGGTACAAGCAGTGAAATTAGTGGAAGTGACAGATTCTCCAAATTCCACTATTTATACTTTTCCTGCTCAGGTATCGGCGGTAAAAACCGTGGATGTGAGCTTTGAAGTAAAAGGCAGATTGCTTAGTAATAATTTGCAAACTGGCACTTTAGTTAAGCAGGGTGATGTTTTAGCTAAGTTAGATCCCACGCCTTTTAATCAATCAGTTCAAGAAGCCAAAGCCAGGCTTTTACAGGCAAAACGAAATTTAGACAGAATTTTAGCCACCTATGAAAAAAACTTGGTATCACAAAGTGAAATGGACAGCGCTAAAACCGCTTACGAGTTGGCTGAAATTGCCTTACAAAGAGCTGAACAAGATTTAAGTTACACCATTTTGCATTCGCCATTTGATGCGCAAATTTCTGAACGACTGGTCGACAATAATAGTTATGTTACCGCAGGGCAAATTATCGCTCGAGTGCAAGATATTTCACGTTATTATTTTATTATCAATGTGTCTGAACGTATTGTAAGTGGCCATAAAACCGGCTCACCTATTTCTGCCAGTGCGGTAATCATTAGTGCGCCTAATAAACAATTTGAGCTCAAATATATAGAGCATGACACTCAACCCGATCCTATTACCCAAACCTATAAAGTGGTGTTTGCGGCCGAGTCAACTTCTGGCAATTTAACCCCAGGCGCTAGAGCGATAGTTAAAGTGGCTGTAGGTTCTGACACTAAAAAAGCTGGGCTTTTAGTGCCTTTTACTGCTTTGGTTGGCAATAATCAACAAGGGTTTCATGTTTGGCGATTTAATCCGCGCAATAGCCAAGTTGAAGCTGTAGATGTCAAGGTTGAGCATATTCAAGACAATTATGCCTTAGTTTTAGGAAACTTAGTGCTAGGGGATCAAGTGGTTGCTGCTGGGGCAAACAAAATGCGTGCAGGCATGCTAGTTCAAGCTTATCAGGTGGAGCGCTAAAATGGATATCGCGCGCTACTCAATCAGTAAGCCGGTTAATGTTTGGTTGCTGGTCATAGTGTTATTAATTGGTGGATTGTTAGGGCTACAAAATATTGGTCGATTAGAAGACCCTGCTTTTACCATTAAACAGGTTCAGGTTGTCACTCAATATCCAGGAGCGGCGGCACAAAAAGTTGAACGTGAGATAACTGAACCGCTAGAAATTGCCCTACAGCAAATGCCACAACTCTATCGACTCGAATCTATCTCAAAACCTGGGGTATCTGAAATAACTGTTGAAGTAAAACCACAGATTGATTCAGATAAACTTCCTCAGGTATGGGATGAGCTAAGAAAGCGTCTAGCTGATGCCGCTAAAAGTTTGCCTATAGGCGCGCAACAACCCACAGTTTATGACGACTTTGGAGATGTGTATGGCATGTATTATGCCTTAACGGCAGAAGATTTTAGTCCTCAAGAACTGCGCGAATTTGCACGCATCATAAGGCGTGAACTATTAGTTACTGAAGGGGTGGCCAAAGTACAAGTAACAGGGGTGTTGCAAGAACAGCTGGTGGCTTATATTAATCCTTATCAGCTGTCAGGCTTGGGCATTTCATTTCCAGATCTAACTAATTTATTAGCCGAAAACTTGCAGCCTTTTAATGGTGGACGAGTGCAAATAGATGGACGCAAAGTTCGGCTCAATATAGATAATGCCAGTGACCGAATTGAAGAATTATATAATCTCACCTTAGTGGTTCCTGGCACTACCCGGGCAATTAAAATTAGAGATATCGCTGAGCTAAAATTCGAACCTGTAGATATCCAGCAAGTATTAGTTAGATACCAAGGTAAAGATGCCATTACCTTAGCGGTGTCTGCCATCAACGATGTGAATATAGTTAACGTGGGTAAATTAGTGAATGCCAAAGTAGCAGAGCTCTTAACTGAGTTACCTGCAGGTATTACGTTAACCCCCATTTATGATCAAGCTAATTTAGTAGATCAATCTGTACAAGGTTTTATAGATAACCTTATTTTGTCGGTGTTTGTAGTCACATTAACCCTTTGCATATTTATGGGGTGGCGCAGTGGCATAGTAGTGGGGTCGGTATTATTGATAACCGTCTTAGGTACAGTGCTGATCATGTGGTTAATTGGCCTACAACTAGAACGCATTTCATTAGGGGCAATGGTAATTGCCATGGGCATGTTAGTAGATAATGCCATAGTCGTTGCCGAAGGCATGATGCTGCGTATGAAGCAGGGCAAGTCTGCCACTCAGGCCGCCAGTTTTATAGTTAAACGCACGCAGTGGCCATTATTAGGCGCCACAGTGATTGGTATTGCCGCATTTTCTGGCATAGGTCTGTCTGATGATGCAACAGGCGAGTTTTTGTTTTCGCTATTTGCCGTGGTGTTAGTGTCGTTGCTGTTAAGTTGGCTATTAGCTGTCACTGTGGTGCCATTATTTGGTAAATATTTTTATAAAGTGGGCGAACAAGACACCGAGCAGTCTTCGCATAATCGTTTTTATCGAGGCTATTTAGCCAGTTTACAATTTGCCTTAAGGTTTAGATGGTTAACATTAGCTGGGCTGTTTGCTATCACTATTTTAGCTTATGCTAGTTTTGGCTTAGTTAAACAAGGCTTTTTTCCACCTTCTAATGCCCCTATGTTTATGCTGCACTATTGGGGTGTACAAGGACAAGACATAAGAGCCACAGCAAAAGTCGCAAGTCGTGCCGAGCAACTGATTTTACAACAGCAAGAAGTGGCTGCTGTGACCAGTTATATTGGTCAAGGTGCAGACAGGTTTACTCTAACCTATGCCCCGCAACAACCAAATGAAAGCTATGGATTATTTTTAATTAAAACCCACAGCAGAGAGCAAATTCCAGTTCTGATTGAGAAGTTAAAAGGTCAAATTGGCGCACTTGATTTAAATGCTAATTTTTACTTCGAGCGTATGCAGTTTGGCCCAGGTGGCGGCGCAAAATTGGCAGCACGATTTTCTGGTAGCAATATTGATACCCTCAGAAAATTAGCGGATCAAGCCCAAGAGGTCATGTTAAACGATGGCAAAATTACCGATATTCGACATAACTGGCGTGGTAAAGGGCTAGTTTTAAATACCCATTATGATGACTTTAGTGCAGGTATAGCGGGCGTTTCTAGAACAGATTTTAGTCAGACGATTCAATATGCTAGCAATGGACTTACCTTAGGCAGTTTAGTTGATGGCGATTATAGTTATGCCATCAAAGCCAAAATGGCCATATCACCCGATTCCGAAATAAAAGCCCTAGAAAATAGTCAGGTGTGGAGTTCTTCTGAACGTAAATATGTTCCTTTTAATCAAATTTCCAAAGGTGTGGAGTTGGTTAATGAAGAAACCCAGATCCATCGTCGCAATAGAATGCGCACTATAACGGTTTATGCTGAGCCAGGACCTGAAGAAACAGCAGGTACTGCTTTTACTAGGTTACGTCCAAAGCTTGAAGCAATTCAACTGCCAGATGGCTACAAGTTAGAGTGGGGAGGGGAGTTCGAAGCCTCAGAAGATGCTCAAAAAGCCTTAGGCAGCGGTTTACCCTTGGGCTTTTTAGTGATGTTTTTAGTGTCAGTTTTATTATTTGGTAAAGTTCGACAACCTTTAATTATTTGGTTAACTGTACCTATGGCGGTAGTAGGAGTAGTAACAGGCTTACTTTTGACCGATATGCCATTTGGCTTTATGTCTTTGTTAGGATTTTTAAGCCTATTTGGCATGCTGATCAAAAACGCCATAGTGTTAATTGAAGAGATAGATTTACAAATACAGGAAGGGCAAGCCAAAAGCCTAGCCATAGTCTCAGCTAGTACCAGTCGTTTACGACCAGTGGCTTTAGCTGCCATCACGACAATATTAGGTATGGCACCTTTATTAACCGACCCATTTTTTGCCGATATGTCTGTCACTATTATGGGCGGGTTAGCATTTGCCACTATTTTGACCCTTATCGCGGTGCCAGTCATGTACAGTTTATTTTTTGCGGTTAGTTATAAAAATAATCAATTAAAAGATGGATCTGTTAAGGGGTAAAGTTTAAGAACAGGCGCTAACTTAGCGCCTTTTTTAATTTTAACTATTAGTGTAAGGATTTTCACAATACACATAAAAGCTATCTTTGGGTTTGTTGGTATAAATGTGAATGCTTAATGGCGTGTGACTAAGCTGTTTCCACATGTTTTTATGCAAAGAAGATGGACACATAATTTGCTCTAAATAGGCTTTTTGCACTTCTGTTGCCATTTCAAGTGGTGCGGGGATCTTAATATAAGCATTAACCTCTCCGCCTTGGCTTTTGGCCCCTTTGTAGTGCCAGTCTCCTAAAACAAACTTTTCATAAAAAGCCGCATTCACTACTTTTAAAGTGTTGTCGGACACATCGTCAGTTATGCTTAATAGGGCACTTGGCTCTTCGGTTGAGCTCACTGCATTGCTTTGTATACAGGCGCTAAAACCGTAGACAAAAAAAACAGTCCAAACTAACGTTATGGGTTTAATTTGGGCAAAACTTTTAAACCATTGCATTTATCACCTCAAGCTCACTTAATTCACCTCAGGGAGGTTATCGGCAGCTTGTGCAAAATCTGTACAGTTGCAGCTGGGGTAGAGTAAAAATAAAAAGTTAGCTAAGCCTTAATGGGGTTAAAAATCTACTTTTTTACGTAGTGCTTTAGTGCGGCCTGATTTTACTTTACTGTCTAGGCGTTTAATTTGAGAGCTTCTGGTGGGTTTGGTCGCACGGCGTGCTTTTTGTAACTTGCCTGTTTCTATAAGAATGTCGCTTAATCTTTCTAAGGCATCTTGTTTATTTTTTTCTTGAGTTCGATGGCTTTGCGCTTTAATAATCAAAATGCCTTCTTGGGTCACTCTTTTGTCTTTACCCGAGAGTAATTTTTGTTTTACGTACTCTGGGATAGCGGCAGATTGCACATCAAAACGCAAATGAATGGCACTCGAAACCTTATTGACGTTTTGACCGCCCGCGCCTTGAGCGCGCATGGCGCTCATTTCTATGGCTGGCATTAAACTGTCGAGATCAGGGGTATAACTCATTTAAGGCAGAACTTTAATATAGGGTTTAACTGTAACTTGTTTAAATACCCCTGCCAAAGTGTAGGGGTCTTGCTCGGCCCACTGTTGAGCGGCCGCTAAGCTGTCAAACTCGGCGATAATGAGCGAGCCTGTAAAGCCAGCTTCGCTTGGCTCTGGACTATCGATAGCCGGGTTAGGGCCGGCTACTAATATTCGACCTTGATCAACCAAAGTTTGTATCCGCTCTAGGTGAGCCGCGCGAGTTTGTTTGCGTAGAGGCAAACTGTTTTCTATGTCTTCGCAGTAAATGCTATACCACATATGGGATCCTTAAATGCTTATTGCTTACTTTTGGGTAGCCGCTTTCATTTTACCAACAAAGGCTTGTAGCTTGTCTAACATCACCTTAGGTTGATCTAGGTTTTCGGCTATGATGTTAACCGTGGCCGAGCCTGAAATCGCTCCTGCTGCACCAGCTTGAATGGCTTCTTTAACCTGCTCTGGTGTAGAAATGCCAAAGCCAAGTAAAGGCGGCGCTACTTTGTATTGGGTCAGTTTATCAATTAATGCACTGGCTGGGATAGTCACTGCAGTTTCGGCACCTGTTACTCCTGCACGACCCAGTAAATAAGTATAACCTTGCGACTTTTTGCCAATTTGTGCCAAGGTTTCATCACTGGCATTAGGTGGGGCAATTAAGATTTGTTTGATGCCTGTTTGCTCTGCTATGGCAATAAAACGATCGGCTTCACGTAATGGCACATCAGCTATAAGAATAGAATCGACTCCGGCTTGTGCGGCATCTTGATAAAAGCTTTGTAAACCACGTTTTAGCACTAGGTTGCTGTATAACAGCAAGCCAATTGGCACACTAGGGTGGGCTTCGCGTACTTGGCGTATGATCTCAAAACAATGATCGGTTTTTATTTTATTGCTTAACGCGCGAATACTGGCTTTTTGAATGGTTGGGCCATCGGCAATAGGATCTGAATAAGGAAAACCTAATTCCAGCGCATCGGCACCACCGGCCACTAAGGCCTTAATAATGTCTACTGAGGTGTTGATATCTGGATCGCCCACCATCACAAAAGGTACAAAGGCCCCTTGTTTTTTGGCCGCGAGTTGTTCAAACATAGCGCTATAGCGATCGGCATGAGTTGTTGTCATTATTTGTCTCCTAGAATGCTATGTACGTGAGCTAAATCTTTATCTCCACGACCCGATAAATTCACCACTATTATTGTGTCGTCTTCTGCCTCATCAGCCATATTTAGTCCATGGGCTAAAGCGTGAGAGGACTCTAAGGCTGGAATAATGCCTTCTTTACGCGACAATATTTGAAAGGCATTGAGGGCTTCTTCGTCGGTAATAGAGACATATTCAGCACGACCTAATTCATGTAAATAAGCGTGTTGTGGACCCACAGCAGGGTAATCTAAACCGGCAGACACAGAGTAGGACTCTTCAATTTGGCCGTCTTCATCTTGCATAATGTAACTGTAAGCGCCATGCAATATGCCTTTGGTGCCTTTACCTATAGCGGCACCATGCTCAGCTGTGTGTACGCCTTTGCCAGCGGGCTCAACCCCAACTAGCTTGACACTTGGCTCGTCAATAAAGTCAGCAAACATGCCAATGGCGTTTGAGCCACCGCCGACACAGGCTACCACTGCATCTGGTAAGCGCCCTTCTTTTTCTAATATCTGTGCGCGGGTTTCTTCACCTATCATGCGATGAAACTCGCGTACTATAGTAGGGAAAGGGTGAGGCCCTGCCGCCGTTCCTAATAAATAATGGGCTTTGTCGTAACTCGCAGACCAATCACGCATGGCTTCGTTAACCGCATCTTTTAAGGTGCCAGAGCCAGCATTAACAGGGATCACTTCTGCTCCCATTAAACGCATTCTAAATACGTTAGGGGCTTGGCGCTCTACATCTTTAGCGCCCATGTAAATACGGGCCTTTAAACCTAATAATGCACAGGCAAGTGCGGTGGCAACACCATGTTGACCCGCCCCGGTTTCGGCTATCACTTCGGTTTTACCCATGCGCTTAGTTAACAAAGCTTGGCCTAATACCTGATTGGTTTTATGCGCGCCACCATGTAGCAAATCTTCACGTTTTAGGTAGAGTTTTACTTTAGGATTACTGACTAAATTACGGGTCAAGGTCATTGCAGTTGGACGCCCTGCATAGTCGTGCAATAGGCTCATAAACTCAGCTTGAAACTCAGGATCTTGTTGCGCGTCGATAAAGGCCTGCTCTAGCTGGTCGAGGGCTGGGATCAGTAGCTCGGGTACATACATACCACCAAAGTCACCAAATTTACTGTCTAGATTGTTCATCTGTTACTCCAAAAAATTGTAGGCTGCGAGTGGCTTTAATACTCTCTAAGCTTGGCAAACGCCTGATTGATCTTTGCTTGTTGTTTTATACCCGGCGCACTTTCAAGCCCAGAATTTAAATCTAACATTGCCATATTTTGAGCGGCGGCCTGCTTAACGTTATCTGGATCTATGCCGCCGGCTAAAATTAAGTTAGATTTATCTTTAATCTCATCCAATAATTGCCAGTTAAAACTTTGTCCTGTGCCTCCAGACTCTTTTCCAACTTGGCAGTCTAATAAAAAATAATCCACATTCGCTTCGTTTAAACTAGGTAAGGCTTGTTGCACCCCTTTAGCCAACCAAATTTGGCAAGTGTTAGGTAGTTTTTCTCTAAGTGCATCGATATAAGCTTGGTCGACCTTTGAGTGCAATTGCACTGACGCTAATCCTAGCTGGTAAGCATAGTCAATGACCTGCTCAATAGGCGCATCTACAAATATGCCAACATAATTAAAAGGTACCGCAGTCATGATTTGTTTGGCTTGTTCTAAAGTGACAAAGCGTTTAGATTTTTGCGCAAAAATTAAGCCGGCAAAACTAGCAGGGCTGTCTTTCACCTGCTGCGCACCTGTTAGGGTAGTGGTGCCACATATTTTAACTTTACCGTAGACTAATTGTTTGGCCGCTAGGGTAATATCATCTTCGGCCATTAACGAGCTACCCACTAAAAATCCTTGGACTAAAGGCGCCAGTCTGCGTACATCTTGATGGGTATAAATACCCGATTCAGAAATGATCACATGGGGGTGTTTAGCCTGTTGTTTGATTAATGGGACTAAACGCTCTGTGGTTGCTAAGTCGGTACTTAAGTCACGTAAATTACGATTATTTATGCCTATAATTTTGGCTTTAAGCTGGCAAGCTCTAATCACTTCTTCTTCGTTACTGACTTCGGTTAACACATCAAGTTGAAATTGTTCGGCAAGCGCAGCTAATTCGCGATAGCTTTCATCATCTAATACCGACAACATTAACAGTACGGCGTCGGCTTGGTAATAACGGGCCAAATAAATTTGATAGGGGTCGATAAAAAAGTCTTTATTAATAACCGGCTGAGTAACCCGGCTACGTACATACTCTAAATATTCGAATTTTCCCTGAAAGTATTTTTCGTCGGTTAACACTGAAATACAGGCAGCATAGGGTTGGTAAGCTTGAATAATGTAGTCGAGGTCAAAGTTTTCTCGAATTAAGCCTTTTGATGGAGACGCTTTTTTACACTCTAAAATAAAGCCCGCTTGAGGCTGAGCTAGCGCCTCATAAAAACTGCGCTCAGATAGGCTTAATTGGTGTTTAAAATCAGCTAAGGGAAAACTTTTTTTACGTTGCGCAATTTCTTGCTGTTTATCTAGGACGATTTTTTCTAAAACATTTGGCATAAGGGTATAGGCGTCCTTTATGAATTTTGACTAATGGCAGCAGCTTGTAAAATAGTGGCCAAGGGTTTTTGCTCGGACATGGCATTTAATGCCATTTCAGCCCCCGCTTGGTAACTATTCACTTTGCCACATAATTTAAGTAACGCGCCAGTATTCATGGCAACGGCTGCTTGATGTGCTGCTTGACCTTGCCTTGTTAACACGGCCTCGATTAAACCTTTGTTTTCTTCGGGCAGCCCCCCTTTAATGGCATCTAAAGGATAATTTTCAAGGCCAAAGTCTGCAGGTGATAGGGTTTCTTGAGTTAGCTGGTCGCCATCTACTGTCACCACTTGGGTTTCGCCGTGTAAAGCAAACTCATCTAAACCACTGCCATGCACCACTAAGGCTTTTTGATAGCCAAGGCGTTGCAAAGTTTGGGCAAAAGGCAGCAGCAGAGATGGAGCATAGACGCCAATCACTATATGCGAAGGGCGGGCAGGGTTCACTAAAGGCCCTAGCAAGTTAAAGATAGTGCGGGTTTTTAATTGGGTACGAACCTGCATGGCATGTCGAATACCCGCATGATAAATGGGGGCAAACAAAAAGCACAAATTGGCTTGGTCTAAACATTGTTTTGCGGTTTTGGGGGCCATATTTAGGTCTAACCCAAAGGCCTTAAATAAATCTGCTGAGCCAGATTGACTGGAGACACTGCGGTTGCCATGTTTGGCTACTTTTAGCCCACAACTGGCTGCAACTATTGCCGATGCAGAAGAAATGTTGATGGTGTTATGACCGTCGCCCCCTGTACCCACTATATCGGCAAATTCATAATCGGGGCGAGGGAAAGCCTCAGCATTGGCAATTAAGGCCGCAGCTGCGCCAGCGATTTCGGCTGGTTGTTCACCTTTAATTTTTAATGCGGTTAATAAAGCGGCAAGCTCAATGTCTTCAACTTGGCCAGTCACAATTTTTGAAAATACTTCCTTGGCCTGATCTTGAGTTAAGTCTGTGCCGTGATAAAGCTGTTCTAGAATGGAATGGGTCATAATGTTAGGCCTTATCTTGAGTTAAAAATTCAATGCTCTGCATTAATAGTTGGCTGCCATTTGCAGTTAAAATAGATTCTGGGTGAAATTGAAACCCCAGCATCTTGTGTTCTAGATGCGCAACCGCCATAGGGATCTGATCAACCTCAGCTAGCACTTCCAGTTGTTCTGGCATAGCACTGGCCATCAACGAATGATAACGAGCAACAGGCAAAGGGTGGGGCAAGTTAGCAAACATTTTGTCTTTACAATGATTAATTAACGAAGACTTGCCATGCATGACCTGATTAGCACGAATGATTTGTCCTCCATAAGATTCCACTATTGCCTGATGGCCTAAACAAATACCTAAAACTGGAAATTGGCCTTTGACTAGCTCTAATAGAGTGAGCATTGACCCTGCCTGTGAAGGATTCCCTGGGCCTGGCGAAAGCATCAATAATACTTGTACTGCTTGGCCGTTTTTATCGGTTTTTTGTGCTTTAAGTTGCATCTTTTCTAGGATGGTCTCGGCTGCCACACTATTGCGATACACCACTAACTCTAAGCCTAAAGTACGTAATTCATCCACTAGGTTGTAGGTAAAAGAGTCAAAATTATCCAGTAAAAATACACAGACAGATGGCTGGCTGTGGCCAGTAGCAAGCCTCATGATTGGTCTCCTTGCGCTACAGAGCTACTAATAATGGCATTGATGACCGCTTGGGCTTTGCCTCGGGTTTCATCGGCTTCGGCTTGAGGATCTGAGTCAAATACCACTCCGGCGCCAGCTTGCACATAAGCCCGGTAGTTTTTAACAAAAGCCGAACGTATAACAATGCAGCTATCCATATCACCTTGGCTATTTAAATACCCTACAGCTCCCCCATAACTACCACGTCTTTGTTGTTCAACCTGACGGATCAGAGTGGCTGCACTCACTTTGGGTGCGCCTACTAAAGTGCCCATGTTCATACAGGCTTGATAAGCATGTAAGGCATCAAGATCATCCCTTAATTGCCCAACCACTCGCGAGACTAAGTGCATGACATGTGAATATCTATCTACTTTTAATAAATCGGTGACATAACGACTACCAGGTTGGCAAACTTTGGCGACATCATTGCGCGCCAAATCAACTAGCATGATGTGCTCAGCACGCTCCTTTTGATCTTCTTGCAAATTAAGCTCTAAGCGACAGTCTAAGTCTAAATCTATGCTGCCATCTGGGCGTTTGCCTCGGGGGCGAGTGCCGGCTATGGGGTAAATTTCTACTTGGTTACTGTGTTTGGTGTATTTAAGCGCCGATTCGGGTGAAGCCCCAAACATGCAAAAGTCCTGATCTTGTAAGAAAAACATATAAGGGCTAGGGTTTTGCTGTTTTAACGCTCGGTAAGCATCGTGGGGATGCTGGCAAGGCAAACTAAAAGTACGTGAGGGGACAACTTGGAAAATGTCACCGCTTAATATGTGCTCTTTTAACTGTTGTACATCTTGTTTGTAGGCTTGATCTGATTTGTTGACTTGCACATCTTTAGCACTAAGTGGGGTTTTAGCCGATTGTGCTATAGGTTTAATTGTGCTTAATTTATGTTTTATTTGTTCTAGTCTTTGGCTTAAAGCAAAATAATTATTGCCAACATTTTTACCACTAAACACACTACCTATAACCTGACTAGTTTGGGTTTGATGGTCGATGACGACTAAGGTTTCGGCTAAATAAAACACAAAGTCAGGGCAGGTGTTTTCGCTGTCGCTTACATCAGGCAAAGATTCAAAGCTGGCTAATAAGTCGTAAGCAAAAGCCCCCCCTAAAAACACTGCATGTGGATGCTGTCGAATGGCGGTAATTTTTTGGGTAATTAACCTTAACGCATCAAACACTGCCGGGGCTTTTAAACGGCTATCTTCATCTAAGTTGGGGTCGCTTGCTGGAAAAGTTAAACTGACTGTACCACTTTGCGCATCATATTGATGGTCTACTCCTTCGGGACAAAAGGCATCAAACATAGGTAAAACTGCGTGGCCGTTTTCGGTTAGTGCTTGGCAAGTAACAGTTTGTCCATGGCATTCTAACTTAATGGCCGCATCCACTAATAGCAGACTTTTTAAGTTGTCTTTACTGTCTATTTCGGCCGACTCTAACAATAAATTGTTGGCTTTGCCGTGGCACAAATATTGGTAAGCGTGCAAAGGGTCGGGCACATAATCGGCTTCTACTATTAAGGTTTCGACTTTGCCAAACTGCTCGGTTAATTGGGCTAAACTCATTTTTTTATGTCTCTAATCACAGTTAGTTTTTGAGCAGGCGTAAAAAAGCCCGCATGAATACGGGCTTTTTTGGAAATTTATGTGCAACAACACAAACACTCACAGCCCGTTATTTCAGGTTGTGCCACCACCAAATGTTGTGTAAGTGTAGGTTTGTCATCTTTTATTCCAGTGTGTTTGGTTTAATTCTGTTATTTAACTGCATTCAGGTATAATGGCCTAAATACGAGCAATTAATGCTATATAGAAGAAAACAATTCGATTGTTTTGTCAATATACAATTAACGCTAGAAAAGAATTACATATACTTTAGAAATATTAGTTGTTGAATGAAAATCGATTTACACAGTCACACGCACTTCTCAGATGGTCACCTTTCTCCAAAGGAGTTAATTGACCGCGCGCACAATATGCAAGTTGATGTGTTGGCTATAACCGATCACGATACTGTAGATGGCATTCAACAAGCACTAGATTATCAAAGCGCCCAAAAACGCCAAATGCAAATTGTGGCGGGTGTCGAAATCTCAACCTCTTGGCATAATTTTGATATTCATATTTTAGGCTTAAATGTAGAACACACTAATCCAGAATTTTTAGCGCGATTGACCCAACAAAGCCAAGAGCGTGACAGACGCGCCCAAGCTATGTCAGACAAATTAGCCAAAGTTGGAATAGAAAACGTATTTGCCGAAGCAAAAGCGCTAGCCGGAGTTGGGCAGGTTACTCGCGCGCATTTTGCTAGGGTATTAGTGCAGCGCCAAGTGGCAAAAGACTTTAATGCGGTATTTAAAAAGTATTTAGGCAAAGGCAAAAAAGCCCATGTTAAGCCTCAATGGATTAGCATAGAAGAAGCGGTTAAATGGATCCATGACGCAGGAGGGAAAGCTGTATTAGCTCATCCTGGTCATTATGATATGACAACTAAGTGGTTAAAGCGCTTGGTGGCTGAGTTTGCCGCGGCTAAAGGTGATGGCATGGAAGTGATTCATTCCCACCTAAGCCCAGAACGTAAAACATTATTGTCTACCTTAGCCTTAGAACATAATTTGCAAGGGTCGAGCGGTTCAGATTTTCATTTTCCTAATCGCTGGACTGAATTAGGTAAAAACCTTTCGCTTCCGAGCGAGCTTGTGCCAATATGGCATGATTGGAATTTAGCCAGTTAATTTACACTTAAGCAACTAAGCAATACTGCTGCGATAGTAGAATAGGAGTGCAACATGAGTCAGTTTTTTTATATACATCCAGATAATCCACAAGCGCGATTAATTAAACAGGCTTGTGAATTAATTCATAAAGGCGAAGTAGTGGTTTACCCCACAGATTCTGGCTACTCTATTGGTTGTCATATGAACGACAAAAACGCACTTGAGCAAATTTGTCGAATTCGTCAAATCGGTAAAGATCATAACTTTACGCTTATGTGCCGCGATATGTCGGAATTGTCTGAGTATGCCAGAGTCGACAACACTGCTTTTCGTATGATTAAAAACAACACACCAGGGCCCTATACCTTTATTTTAAAGGCCACTAAAGAAGTGCCCAAACGCCTACAAAATCCTAAGCGTCGAACCATAGGAATACGAGTTCCCGATAATAAAATTGCACTAGCTTTGTTAGAGGAATTAGGTGAGCCGTTAATGTCTACCACCCTTATTTTGCCAAATGCGCTGGTGGCTGAATCTAATCCTGATGACATTCGCGATGAGTTAGAAAAACAAGTGGGGTTGATTATTCATGGTGGATTTTTAGGCGAACAACCAACCACTGTGATAGATATGTCTGAAGGTGAAAATACTATCATTCGTGAAGGCAGTGGCGACACTAGCCCTTTTGTTTAAAGTTTTAAGCGTTAGCTATGTCGGTTAAATCTTCTTTTTCTCACGCAAACTCTGGCTCAGAGCCAGTGCAGCAACCCTTACCTTTAGCTTTTGTTAATGGTGAAGCGTTAATAGAAAAACCTGAAGATTTATATATTCCACCAGATGCACTAGAACTGATTTTAGAAGCGTTTGAAGGGCCGCTAGATTTACTTTTATACCTTATTCGCAAGCAAAAATTCGACATAGTGAATTTGCCTGTTTATCAAGTGACCCAACAATACATGGAATATGTAGAGTTGATGAAAGATCTCAAATTAGAATTGGCTGCCGAATATTTGTTAATGGCCGCTATTTTAGCTGAAGTTAAGTCGCGACTATTATTGCCTAAACGCCAAGATACAGAAGATGAAGAAGACGATCCAAGAGCCGAACTTATTCGTCGTTTAAAAGAATACGAACTAATAAAACATGCAGCCCAAGAACTAGACAATATTCCTAGGTGCGAAAGAGATGTGTTTTTAGCTCAGGCCCAAACACCTGACACTGTGGCGCCCATTCGAACTTTGCCCAAGGTGAGCCTGCAAGACTTAGTCTTAAGCTTTCAGCACGTATTACAGCGCGCCAAAACCTTTGAACATCACCACATTGAAAAAGAAACCCTGTCGACCCGCGAACGCATGAGCCTTATTTTGCAACAGTTACAAGCCGATGATTTTACTGGCTTTGACCAGTTATTTCATGCCAGTGAAGGTAAAGCTGGAGTAGTTGTAACCTTTTTAGCCATTTTAGAACTGGCTAAAGAAAATTTGATTGAATTGGTGCAAGGTCAGCCTTACGCCAACATGCATGTGCGCTTATCGCAAGGAGCGAACTAATGGCAAAAATATCTCGCCAACAATTGAAACAATTGGTCGAGGCTGCAATTTTTGTGGCCGACCAACCCCTTAGCCAAGAGCAACTTATGCAAACTGTGTTAGAAGGCTTAACAGTCAGTAAAGCTATGCTCAAAGAAACCCTAAATGATATTCAATTAGATTATCAACCAAGGGGGATTCAGTTAGTAGAAGTGGCGAGTGGTTTCAGGTTTCAATCTATGGACAGCTTAAGCCCCTGGTTAAGTAAGTTATGGCAAGAGCAAGCCCCAAGGTATTCTCGCGCACTGCTTGAAACCTTGTCGCTTATTGCTTATCGACAACCCATTACTCGTGGTGAGATAGAAGATGTACGTGGCGTTTCTGTTAGTAGCCATATAATGAAAACCTTATCTGAGCGGGGGTGGATTAAGGTCATAGGGCACAAAGAAGTGCCAGGCAGGCCTGCCCTGTATGCCACCACTAAAACCTTTTTAGATTACTTTTCGTTAACTAGTTTAAGTGACCTACCTATTAGTGAAGACTTTATCACTAACCAAGAACATAACGATCAACTTAGTATCCTCACAGAGCAGGCTCAAGAGCCAAATGAGGAAAACCTTGAAGCAAAAACTGCTGAATTGACTAGTATTGATAGCCAAACAGCAGATGAACCAGAGCAATTACATTAATGAGTGACAAATTACAAAAAGTACTGGCTAACGCCGGAGTAGGCTCACGCCGCGAAATGGAAAAGTGGATTGAAGCCGGACGTATATCGGTAAATGGCAAGCTCGCCACTTTAGGTGACAGAGTAGAGCCCAGTGATAAAATTAGAGTAGATGGCAATCCCTTAAGTACTAACAATGACAAAGCTGTATGTCGGGTGTTGATGTACAACAAACCAGAAGGTGAATTATGCAGCCGCAAAGATCCAGAAGGCCGCCCCACAGTATTTGATCGCTTACCCGCAATTAAAAATGGCCGCTGGATAGCAGTAGGCCGATTAGATATTAATACCAGTGGTTTATTGTTATTTACTAACGATGGTGAGCTAGCTAACCGCTTAATGCACCCTAAACATGAAGTAGAGCGTGAATACTCAGTGCGAGTATTTGGTGAAGTTGAAGACATGATGCTTAAACGCCTTACCGATGGCGTAAAGCTAGAAGATGGCGAAGCTAAATTTACTGAAATTGTGAAAAAACCAGGGGATGGTGAAAGCCTAAATAGTTGGTATAACGTGAGTTTGTCTGAAGGGCGAAATCGTGAAGTGCGCCGTTTATGGGAATCTCAAGGCTTGCAAGTGAGCCGCCTGATCCGTGTGCGTTATGGTGAGCTAGAGTTGCAAAAACGTTTGCCACAAGGCGGCTGGGTAGAATTAGGTTTACCTGACTTAAATGCCCTAAGAAAAAGTGTGCAATTGCCTCCCGAAACCCAAACCTTAATTAAAGTTGATCCTGGCAAGTTAGACCATGTGAAAATTAGTCGTATGCGCCGCTCGGTGAAAAAACACCGTGTTAGACAAGCAAATAAAAATAAAGGCTAAATTTAGGCTTAAATTTGGTCAGTAAAAAAGGGCTAACAAAGTCAATTGTTAGCCCTTTTTTTAACCTTGATGATGGTTCAAACCCCTTAACCAGTGGTTTGAACCCTTTTTAGGCTAGTGTTTTACCACTTTTTTGCTGCGGCGTTTTAACCAAGCAAGCATAGGCAGACTCAATAAAAACATGCCTAAGGTAGCCGGTGCCGACACATTAGTTGGGTTAGATGGTGAGTTTGAATTAACTTCACTGATCAATAGCGAGAAATAATCACCTTGAACTACGTCATCAAAAAAGGAAATCGACCAATTAAAGCCAGCATCTAAGCCTGTTACCATAAAGTGGCTCATATCATTCAAATCAAAGCCATCAAATACAAAATTAAAGGCATTTATGAAGGTAAAGGCATCACCATCAGTCGCCATGTAATTAGAATCAAAATCGAAGTTAAACTGCGTGCTTTCGGTTAAGATAAGTTCACCTTGAATATCCAATATGTCGTAGCTTACAGAGCTCACAATTTCAGTATTTAAGCTACCCGACAAAGTCGTATCGCCTATCATAAGTAAGGTGCCTGGAGAATTCCCAGGATTGACTTGCGCGTCTGCCCCTATAATGATTTGCGAGCCTTCAATACTGCCTGAGCCACTTAGCGTTCCTCCTTGAATATCTATAACACCAGAGCCTGTTATTTGACCATTCACCACAGTATCGCCAGCTGTTTGTCGAAAAACGCCGCCGTTTGTGTTGTTAAAAGTACTTTCGGCTAAAAGGTAGACGCCACTGGTATTGTTAAACGTACCAGAGTCGTTAAATATATTGCCAAGATTACCAAACATTCCATTATTATTGATGGTTCCAGTATTAGTTAGGGTGGTAAAGTTACCCAAAACACCATAGTTTGTAAGATTGCTGGTATTTGTGAAAGTGCCTGTATAGCCAGTTGCACTATAAGGCGAACTGCCAACCCCATAGCCAAAGCCGTTAAACAAAATGCCGTTATTAGTAAAGGAGCCTTTGTTTTGCACATCTCCGGTATTTATCATCAAGCCTGGCTCTTCAAGTAATGAGCCACCAGTGGGTGAATAGGGATTATATGTACTGCCAGTTAGGCCATTGGTAAAGGTCCCATAATTGTTAATCGAACCTTGATCGTTAATTAAAGCCCCATTGTTATTAAAGGTGCCAAAGGTTTGGTTCTCTATGGTACTCGAAGCATTATTATGGGCCCTATTATACAAATCACCATTATTAGTAAAGGTACCAGAATTAATTAATGCGCTAGACGCGTATAGGTTACTTTGATTACTCAAGCTTCCATTGTTGGTTAAGGTGCCAGAGTTATTAAGGGTTGAAGTACCGCCAAATTCACTTTCGTTCACTAAGGAACCGTTGTTAGTTAAAGTGCTGTTGTTTATTAGCGTACTTTCTCCGTTATATGATGCTGTATTATAAAGTCTGGCATTAGATTCATTGATTAAGGAGCCATTATTAGTAATTGTATTAGTATCACCTAAATCATAGGTTTCACTAGTAAAGCTGCCATTGTTGGTGAGTGTGCCATTGTTAGTAAATTGGGTTGTTCCTTGATTTGCAGTATAGATATCAAGTTCGCCAAAATTATCAAAGGTACCGTTGTTTATTACGCTAGCGGTTGTGTTGCCATAGGAGCTTAGATCTAAGCTGCCATTATTAGTTAAGGTACCATTGTTAGTTAGGTTTGCATTACCCAAACGTGCATTTGCATATACCGAAAGATAATTATCATTAGTTAACCAATTGTAGACTGTGTTAGTCAAATGTCCGTTTTGTTCTATAAAAAGGTAGCCACCTGAGGTTACCGTGCAGCCCATGTTGTTATCTACATTGTCTGTCACGGCCACAAAGTTGGTAATATCGCAACTAAGGCTTGGGTTAGTTGGCGCAACGGCAATTGCCTGTGCTCGGTTCGATACCATTCCATAGCCAGAAAGTGATAATGCCAACGCTATCATTTGGGCTGTAGGTCGTTTTTTAAAATCTGTTTTTTTGCTTTTTGTTGAAATTGAACTTTGATCTAACATCATCTTTATCCTTTAAATAAGATCTATTAGTGACTATTTTTTAGCCTGGCTATGAAGAGCAAATCTCATAATATATTTACCCAAACTTTTGATAGTCATTTTTCTCGCCAATTTTTAGCAAAAATCATTCCTTAAATTAAGTGATTTGTTCTTTGTTGTTATTTATCAATGGTTTATATTTTTATCTTTGGGGGGTTGTTTGTTTTTTAGCATGGTTTTTATTTTCGTAGCTATTGATTTGTAAAATATTTCGACACTCGCTATTGCTACCTAGCTACTTTCCTTGCTAGCAAAAGCCTTAAAATAATTTTGAATGTGCAGAGCAAACTGATTGTTTGGTTACCTCTAAAGCATCTTTAGCTTTTTAGGTAGTTGCAAAGTCAAAATCTAGCTATTTAAAACAGGAATCATTTAAGTGTGAGAATGTGGGAAGCTAAGCTGGTAAAAATAAAGCCATTCATTAGAACGGCGTTAGACTGGTAGAGCTTTGTACTGGTTAATTTAAGATAAATTTGTATAGCCTATTGATAGGCCTTCCAAAATTGCGCCATGCTTTCAATGCTTTGCCAGGCAGGAGAGTTAAATACATGAGCATCGTATATGGTTTTCCACTTAGGGGCCTGAGGGGCAACTTTATTGCGAATAATATGCAAATCTTTAAAGCCGTAAACTGAGTCATCTTCATGGGTGACTTGCTCAACATGATTGAAGTTATGTTGGTAGTCTTTTTGGCCTAAAAATTGATAAATGCCAGACAAGGTTTGAGCAGGCTTGGCAGTTAGATCATCGTATTCTACAAAATGCATATTATTACGCCACCCTCTGGTGATGGCATCGCGTATGGCATTGAAGGCCCGGCCTACAGGTTGAGTGTCGTCTGCAAAAACTTCTACTCGTCCTCGAGCGGTTTTAAATTTCATCGCCATAGCGTTTTCTTGTGGCAGCTGACCTAACCCAGAGGTGCTTCGGTAAAGTTGTTCAAAAGAGGCCAATACATCGCGTAAATCACGTACTGTGACTATCACCTTAACATTTTCACGGCCTCCAACTAACTCCCCTGCCATTTCTAAAAACTCACACCAAAAGCGATTTTTATCAATACAAATAGGTTGTGGTGCATGAGTGAAGTAGCTTTGCAGCATATCACTCAGAACTTGTTTTTTGATTTTTTCACTGAGGGCCCGATCCATGGCTTTAAAGGCTTGGTTTTGATCCCAGTGGTTTCTAACGTTGACTAACATGTCAATTATGCCCGAAGTGGGAGTGGTATAAATGTGTGGATTTTGCGCCAAAATATTAGTTAATAAAGTCGAACCACTGCGAGGTAAACCGGCAATAAAATAAATGGTTTTGGGAGAATTATTGTTATTATCTGACATCAAACGGCCTTTAAAATTTAATATGAAATTGATTAACTGGATTGACCTTAAAGGGCTGGAAAAAAAAGTCAAGAGGCGGGATTTTAACTAATAGATCCTGAGCTTAATGAACAACTTAGTAGTAAACCTATCTGACTAACCCTAGTTGGGTTAGTCAGCAGTTTAGGCTTAAGAATTAGTATTTGTGCTCAACCTTGTCTAATAACTCTGTGTTGGCAATCTCTAACACAACTTTTTGGCGTAGAATGATACGGCCTGCCACATTTGAACTGGCATCTATGATGAGTTTGGGGGGATTATGTTTGCGTTCTTTTTCGCTCCACCATCCATTGCCCTCAGGCGACTCAAATTCTAGATCGCCATTAACTTGGGTATTGTGAGTTAAATAAATACTGCCATTTTTAGTACGTACATTCTCTTTTACTAGGCTTTGTGTTAGCAATATGTCGCCATTTACTGTAGTTACATCGCCGCCAATTTCCGCCCCTTTAGCTAACTCAACAGTACCGTTAACTGTGCTTACGTCTGCCTTAACTCGCAAATTTTTATTGGCTTCTATATTGCCGTTAACAGTAGAGACTTTAACTACAGATACATTTTTACCTAGGTGGATATTACCGTTTACCGCATCGAGATCTTTAGCGCTGCTATTGTCTGAAATTTCAATATTGCCATTGACTGAGGACAAATCACCTACTTCTCGGTTGGCCTCAATTTCAACGCCACCAAACACACTGCTGTAATCGCCATTGCTGTCTTTGTTTCCCCCAACGTGAATGATACAACCCGACAGGCCAAGTGCGATTGAGCCTAAAAGTAAATTTTGGATAGTTTTATTGTAAGTCATAGTGTCCTTCTAAATTTTTGATTAATGGTTAAATTACGAATTGGTTCAAAGGTTTTACAAGCTTAAGCAGGCCTTGTACCAAGATGTTAAGTGTATGAAATGCTTATTATCTTTCTGCAAGGGTAAAGGTTAGTCGCAGAATAAATACTAAAGGTTGGTAAAATACACAATTAATTAGTCAATTTGTTTATCAAGCGAGTCTTGGTTTATCGGTTGGCTGAATAAAGCAGACTTGTTGGCTTGTACTTTGTTTTAGCTTACGGCATCTTAAACGGCTTTCGTACTTTAATCGATTAAGGTGAATAAATTAATGCTTAGCCAAGACCAACTTAACAGTTACCAACAACAGGGCTATTTAGTGTTAGATGGCTGTTTTTCGCTGCAGCAAATGTTAGAGCTTAAAGAAGCCGCCAATCAAATAGTAGAGGATTTTGATCCAAATTCTAGCCGTACTGTGTTTTCTACCGAAGACCAAAGCCAAACTCGAGATCAATATTTTTTAACCTCAGGTGATAAAGTTAGGTGTTTTTTTGAGGATGGAGCTTTTGATACAGACGGCCAGCTAAAACAGCCTAAATCACTAAGTATTAATAAAATTGGCCATGCATTGCATAACTTGTCGCCAGTGTTTAAAGCCTTTAGCCACAGCGACAAAATTCGCTCTATTGCCCAAGACTTGGGGTTAGAAAAACCGCAAATTCATCAGTCTATGTATATTTTTAAGCAACCTAAAATTGGTGGGGTGATTCGCTGGCACCAAGACGCCAGTTACTTTTTAACCTCGCCAATATCTGTGGTGACGTTTTGGTTAGCGGTGGAAGATGCGACTTTGCAAAATGGTTGCCTGCAAGTGGGCGAGGGCTGTGCCAATATGCCGTTAAAAGAGCAATTTGTTCGGCATCCAGACGACACCACAGAATTGATTCAATTACACGATTTGCCTTGGCCAAGCGACAATACCGCCAAGCCATTAGAAGTTAAAGCAGGCACTTTGGTGGTGTTTAATGGTTTATTGCCACACTTTAGCGCGCCTAATTTGTCGGCTAAGTCTCGTCATGCTTTTACCTTACATATTACTTGCGCAAACACTGAATATGCTAAACAAAACTGGTTGCAAGCCAGCCCTAGCGCACTCTAGTTTGCGTCTAGCTGGGTAAAAAAAGCCATGCGTTTAGTGCATGGCCTAGCTATTAGAACTGAATACTCCAGTTGTTGAGCTGTCCTGTATCTCTGCGGTAATGGTCGCGAACACTTAAGCTCCACACCCCTTGAGCGTTGCCCGATACATTAGCTTGATAAGTCTCTACTATATTTTGTCCGCCGTCTTTTTTCGATTGCGACTTTAACAAGTAACTGCTGCCGTCTGGGGCAATGAGGGTAACGCTTATGTCTCCTCTAAAACTATGGGATATATTCACCGCAACACTTACGCTGTTAGCTGCACCTGTGCGATTTACGTTTATATCGCTAGTAATAGTGCTTCTGTCTGGAATAAATATCGCTGTAGTGTTTTCAAAGTAACTAGGTTGATTAACCGGCGCACTTACGCTAATTGAGTCGCTAAATTGGCTAGTTGCACCTTGGTTATCTGTAACAGTTAATACAACAGAATATGTGCCATCTGTGGAGTAACTATGTTGTACTGAACTTCCACTGGCTGTACTGCCATCACCTAGTGCCCAGCTTGCACTGGCAATACTGCCATCGCTGTCGGTACTGGTGTCAGTAAAGGTACAGGTCAAGTCAGTGCAATTGAAGACAAAAGATGCATTTGGCGCTTGGTTTGCAGGTGTACCTCCACCACTTATGCTTTGATTTGTATTAAATTGTCCTTTGGTGTTTACCCCAGCTGCTTGCCAGGTAAAGTCACTAGCTTGTTGGCCACTACCTGAAAGTTGCAATGAATAACCCACTGGGGTATTGCTGGTTTCGCTTACTCCAACGTTAGTGGACGTTAAGCCGGCTGCTGCGCCATCAGTAGCTGTCATCACTCCTTCGTAGCTGATAAAGTCGACGACATTGTTGCTGGCATCAATTAAAGCAATACCATCTGGAGCGCCATTTTGTAAGCCACTAAAGTCAAAAGCTAAAGTTCCCAAACCATTTTGTTGATTGGTAATCACCCCAGCTAAGTTCACAGTTTTATAAACTGTGCCACCATTGCCGTTATAAGCAACTAAGCTCCAACCTGTTAAATCGGTATTTGCATTACCTGCTACTTCAACAAATTCACCTACATCTGTACTGTCGTTGTCGTAATGAAATTCATTAATCCACACCGCCGTAGCTGGCGTGCCAGAGTCTAAGGTAGTGGCAGATGCTTGGGCACTGAAACCAGATTCGTTATTTGAGGTATCAATGGCTGCAACCACATAATAATAGCTAGTGTTGGCGGTCAACCCAGAGTCAACAAAACTATTGGTGTTAATTACACTGCTGTTTACTTTGGTATAATTACCACCACTAGTTTCGCTACGATAAAGGTTATAGCCTTGTAGGTCTGATTCAGTATTTGCACTCCAATTCAAACTTATTTGGGCTGTTTCACCTGTTGCGCTTAAGTTACTAGGTGAAGTAGGAGGGGTTGTATCTCCGCCACCAGAACAAATTTGTTCAAACACACAGGCAACATACTCAGGGTGATCTACAAAGGGATTGCGATTGCCTTGATAAGCATAAACCGTATCATTGTGCTGAATTTCAAAGGCATCAACAGGATCGTCTTTATGCCACTGAATTAATACAGAGCGCAAACCCATGTATGCCACTAAGCCGTTGCTGCCAGTGTTTGAGTTTTCAATAAGAGTACGATCGTCGGTTAATACTAGGTCAGGCTCAGTAACACTGGTTACGCCGTGCATGCCACCTTCATAACGCACCGCCATATACATTAGTGCGCGGGCTACGTCGCCTTTGCGGCCCGACCAGGTTTGCCAGCTGCCTTGGGTAAACGAACCTTCGGTCCAGTTAGATTCACTGGCACTACCACCGCGACCATTATTAGACTCAGTGATTTTTTCGCTACAACCTACACCACAGTCGGCATAAGGTTTATTGCTTCGACTACTGTTATACCCACTGTCTGAAATAAATAAATGGTGCATATCTGTGTAGGGGTAATTGCTCGACCCATCATTCGGAAAACCATAAGATTTTGGCCAGCTATGCTCTCTATTATAAAAAGTATTGCCGCCACCTTGTTTGGGGTAGCTGGCATTTTTATAAATGTCGATAACATTGTTGGGGTTATTTGGATCTTGGTCGGCTAACTCTAGAACATCCCAAGTATCTGTACTTGTTGAGGTATAGGGGAATCGTTGATGGTCATCAATAATTTCATGTAGTGAGTTATGCAAGGCTTGGGCTGTACTTGTATCAACTGAGTCATAATAGTTAGCTGGTACAGCGGCTAAAGCACTGGTACTCCATACACTTAATGCAGCTAAAGTTGAGATAACGCCAGCAAAGCGAGCGCCCTTTGAGTTGGATTTCATATCAATTTCCTGCTTTTATCATTCGGTGTTTTCACACAGAATTTTTATAATTATTAGGAAACGATGAAGCGCACAAAAATGTGTGCCTGATCCGATGGCGCAACTACAGATTAGATAATCTACAGAATGGGTTTGTGCGATCATCATCTCAGTGGGTGAGAGTGATCTCGTTATTATTATTTTTCAAACCTCACAAGTTCAATATCGAAACCTAAGTCTCGGTATTTTTTGTGAGCGCAAATTATGCCAGATTTTTATTATTAAGTGAGCAAAAAATCTTCTAAGCTGACCAGTTTATTATGAATAAATAGCGGCAAATTAGCAGAAAGTCATTTTAATAGATGTAAAAGTTAGCTTAATTCAAATTAAATAAAAATTTTGTTATAAATAAAACCCTTAGACTACTAATTAAACTCAATAAATTTAATTTTTTAGGCCCACAAAAGCCGAGTTTTGTTAACTTTAAATAGTACAAATTACTGCTTTTTTCGTTTTTAGCGATTAACTCGTTATAAATCGCTATATTAAATAACTAGACTGGTTATATTTTGATTCGGTAAAGCGCCTGAACTCAGGTAGAATTTATAAAATCGTAATGAAATTGGGTTGTTTATGTTTCAACTTGAAAAAATAAGCCTTAAAGGGCAAGTTTCTGAGCAGGAATGGCAAACTAGAGTCGATTTAGCCGCATGTTATAGGTTAGTGGCAGCGCATGGCTGGGGTGACCTAATATATACTCATTTATCTGCCAGAATTCCCAATACCGACCATTATTTAGTGAATGCCTTTGGCTTAACTTTTGAAGAAGTGACGGCTTCTAACTTGGTCAAAGTTGACTTAAACGGCGAGGTGCTAGACGGTTCTCCTTACCAAATCAACCCAGCTGGTTTTACTATTCATAGTGCTATCCATGAAGTGCGCCACGATGCGCAGTGTGTGATCCACTTACATACTAAGGCCACTATTAGTGTAGCGACTATCAAAGGTGGGCTAAAGCCTTGGAGTCAGTATGCGATGTTTTCGTTGTCGTCATTGAGCTATCACGGTTACGAAGGCTTAGCGGTAAATGATGATGAAAGAAAACGCATCCAAGCCGACTTAGGGCAAAACAATCATATGTTGTTGCATAACCATGGGGGCTTAACCTTAGGTCCAACAGTAGGTGATGCCTTTATGCGTTTTTATGACTTACAAAGGGCTTGTGAAATCCAAATGGAATTGATGCAAAGTGGTCAGCCTATCATTGAGATCCCACAAACAATAGTGGACGGTATTTATGCTCAAGCCAATATAGTACATAGCGGTGAAACCGGAGGGCAAAAGGCTTGGCCAGCCATGTTAAGGCGAGCTTATCAACTTGATCCAAACTTTTGCGAATAAGGCTGTTTTAACCTTCTCGCGTTACACAATTTTAAGAACAGGAAAGACAAATGAAAATTAATCGTGTTGAAATATTCGACATTCATTGCCCCAAACGCACTATGTGGAATCCGGTTTTTGTGCGCATTCACACTGACGAAGGTATATCAGGGGTGGGCGAAGCCGGTTTAGCTTACGATTTGGGCCATAGTGCGGCTGCACACATGGTAAAAGAAATCGCCGAAGCCATGTTGATTGGTTTTAACCCTATGAATACCGAATTGTTGTGGTCGCGTATGTTGCGCGAAAGCTTTTGGGGATTAGGTGGTGGCCCTGTGTTATATGCGGCTATGAGTGCCATAGACACTGCCCTATGGGACATTAAAGGTAAGGTCTTAGGTGTGCCTGTGTATCAATTATTGGGTGGCAAAACCAATGCTAAGCTGCGTACTTATGCCAGCCAATTGCAATTTGACTGGGATCAAGAGATCACTAAATTAATTCAGCCAGAGCAATACGCTGAAGCAGCTCTTAAAGCCGTAGCTGAGGGCTATGATGCAGTAAAAGTAGACCCTATTGTATATGATGCACAGGGCAATACCTCTTACGACCGCACTAAGCTATTCACTCAGCCACAAATGCGTTTGTTTGGTGACCGCTTGCGAGCCATTCGTACGGCTGTAGGGCCTGATGTAGACATTATTTTTGAGTCGCACTCCTTAATGGGTGCAGCTTCAGCTATTCAAATGGGTGAAGTAATCGAAGAAGTAGGCTGCATGATGTACGAAGAGCCAGTTAACTACCTGAATTCTGCGGTGCATAAAAAAGTTGCTGAAAATGTACGTGTACCTATTGCTGGTGGCGAACGTTTGTATCACCGCTGGGATGTACGTCCGTATTTTGAAGACCAAAGCATAGATGTATTGCAACCCGATGTAGGATTATGCGGTGGTTTTACCGAAGCCAAAAAGGTTTGTGACTATGCGGATGTTTACGATATTCGGGTTCAAGCCCATGTATGTGGTGGCCCAGTTGCCACAGCTGCAAGTTTGCATTTAGAAACCGCCATTCCTAACTTTTTAATTCACGAACACCACACCTACGCCATAAAAGACTGGAACCGCGAGTTATGTATTCAAGATCCACAGCCAGTAAACGGCTTTTTTGAAGTCTCAGAAACGCCAGGCATTGGCATGGAGTTAAACGATGAGCTGGTGTATCGTTCACCTAATATGGAAGTGAAGTAATTGAGCTTTAATCTTCTAGGCTTTTGTGTATAAATATACCCAGTATAAAGTATGTATAAAGCTAAAATGATAATTATTTTAGCTTTTCATTCATTTTAAAATGGATATAAATCCTTATGGGATATCAGGTATTTTTTGCAGCTTTAGGTTTTGTGTTGAGCTTGTTTGCTGTCTTAATTAGCTTTGGATTTATGTTGGTGTTGACCGCAAAAGCTGCCGCACTGTACTTAGTATCATTTATCTCAGTTTTTATATTTTTTGGTTATTTAAGCCAGTTTTGTAACGTAAATAGGTATTATGTTCTTTGTTCTTTTGCATTTGGCTTTTATTTAGGAATAAGTTTGTTAGGTGCTAGCCCTGATCAGCATGGACTGTCTTCTATCCTAACTTTTGCAGCATTTTTTATTCTAAGTTCAGTCTGTTTTTTGTCTGGAAATTATATTAATAAAAGGATTTGTCACTTAAATAATTAAAGAAACCCCTCTAAACGTTTATTTTTTAAGGTTAAATTAAAAAGGAATTTTATGCAGCATCATCTTATAAAAGTACTAACCCCCCTCGTTGTCTTATTGATTTCATTTAGCACACATTCTGCCGTAAGTGAATGGACAGATATTGTGCTTGAAAACGGCCACATCAAAATACCGGTTATTGTGGCAGGGCATGATACCTTTGCCATTTTAGACACTGGCGCACAAATTAACGGCATCAATTCTGCTTTTATTCAAAAACATAAAATGAAACTCACTGGTGGCCATAAAATAAAAGTCAAAGGTTTGTATGGGCAAGAAATAAAGTCGGTATTTAATAGTATTCCTATGGCTTTATTTGGTTTTGATACAGAGTTGAATGAAGCGGTTTCAGTGAGTCTTGGTCATCACAGTACAGGCATACTGATGGGGGCTAGCTTTTTCTCAAAATTTATTGTGCAGCTGGATTATCCTAAGCAAAGAATGCGCATTATTACCCGGGATACACTCAATTTACGCGAGATAGAAAATATTCAGGTTAAAAAGCAAAGGGGTACTGGCGAGCCATTAGTCAAAGTTAGCTTAGGTAAAGACAGCACGCCTTTTTGGGCCTTGTTAGATACCGGTAACAATGGCGGGGTGTTAATTGAAAGAGGCTTAGCGAAAAAACATGGTCTGCTTGATAAAATCACCAGTTCTAGTTTGAGTGCTGGAGTGAATAAGATAAGTACAATAGAAAACGTTCGAGTTGATGAGTTTGTCTTTGGCCCCTATACCTTGGAAAATGTACTAGTGAATATTCCAGCTGTGGGGCAATCGAGCAATATTGAAGATCAAAACACCTTCACTGGCACTAGGATCAAATCAGTCAAGCAAAGAGGTGTAATTGGTTATGATATCCTAAAACACTTTGTGTTAACCCTTGACTACCATGCAGGCAATGCTCACATTGCAGCGCCATAGTAATAGGTCGCAAACCTCAATCAATAGAAATGAGGAACTTAGTGGCATTTTAGTTAACTTTTACACCTGCTAATGCAGGTGTTTTTTGTTAAGCATATATGACTTGCTTGCTGGGGTAGGGGGGAGCAGATAGCAGCCGTTGGCTTTTTGTACTAAATGCATTCGCTTACGCTCACTGGCGTCCTGCCAGTTTTGTCTCGAATCCCTTCGAGCCAGTTACTTTTTCTTCAACAGCAAAGAAAAAAGTAACCAAAAAGATGCCGCCGCCGCTTAAAGTTCTTAACCGCAAAAAATGGCTTATTTTATGGGTGGCAACCACGTTGTCGCGAAATAATGAGTCCCTCCAGATTTCGCTCAAATGGCGTCCATGCCATTTGCCCTTAAAATAAGCCATTTTTTGCTGAAACTTTAAAGGCGGGAATCTTTTACAAGCTACTGTAGTGCTAAATTTTAATATAAACGTGATTTTACAGGTGTTGTGGTGGGTTCCCGCCTTCGCGAGAACGACTGGGGAGTAAACGTTAATTGGGCAGTGTCTGTTGTCTTAGTCATACAGGCCATTAAGTAAGTCATTATGATAGTTGCTGGTTTATTTATATCGAACTGCCTGCGCATGCTGAAAATGAGCCTTTTTAAGCTTTAAAAACCTTTAAGTAATTTCCTTTTAAAAAATCTATCATTCCTAATTTTTGCCATAAAAAAAGCCTAGTTTGTATTGCTACAAACTAGGCTTAGTATTTTAAAGTGTGCTTAAGCTGCGTTAGCTTGAGTGCTTTCTTTTTCGTCTACTAGATTTAAATCTTTGTCTAAAAGCTCTAAATCAAAGGTAAATTCATCCACTCGTATGGCGATTTTACGTTTGTTGTTGTAGTCGATAACTAAAGCCACTTCTTCTGCGGTTAGCTCGCCTGCTTCTTGCAATTTGGCTACGGCATGTTCAAAAGATATGTAAGGCACTACTGGTACTTTACGTAGGGCTTTTTGTACTTTTTTAAGTTGTGGCATCACTGCATGCTTAGCTTTAAAGGCTTGCTCGTTGATGTCGTTACCATCACCTGGTACTACTTTCACTAAATGGGTTAATTGGGCTTTGATGCTAGTATCTTGCATCGAGGCTTCTGACAACTCTCGTTTAAGGTCGTCTGAAATCCCTTCTACTGCACTAGTGTAGGTATTGGTTAATAAACGCATTAAGCCACGTACCGGAGTATTTGGGAAGTTCGTTATAAATGCGTTTAGCGCGCTTTCACCTTGCATTAAACACCACTGAATTGCATAGTCAAAATAGGGCTTGGCTTCGGCACGGTTTTCAACACGCTGCTCGTAAAAACGTACTACAGCCATGGCCGCGTACAAGTAACTCATTACGTCACCTAAGCGAGCAGATAGCATTTCGGCTTTTTTCAGGTCGCCACCTAATACCAATAAAGATAAATCGGCCATAGGTGCTAATTTAGCTGCAAGCGCATTCATGCGTTTTTCGTACTTGTGCACTTCAGGTAAAGCAGATTGTGAACCACGTACAAAAGGTAAATAACTTTTAGCTAAGCTACGAAACGCGTTTTTCACACTAAAGCCAACTGTTTTACCTAACACTTTATTAAAGGCTGCATCAGCGCCTTTGTTGTCGCTGTGGATCAGGTCAACCATTTCTTTTAAATATGGGTGACAACGCATAGTACCTTGACCAAAAATCATCAAGCTACGGGTTAAGATGTTAGCACCTTCAACCGTAATACCTATTGGCTGAGCGGTATAGCCGCCGGCTAAGGTATTTTGTGGACCACGTTGAATGGCTTTCCCCGCTTGAATGTCCATAGCTGAGTTGACTACATCACGACCTAATTCTGTCATGTGGTATTTGGCAATGGCTGTCACTACACCAGGTTTTAAGCCTAAGTTTAAGCCCTCAGTAGTAAGCACACGCATGGCCTCAAGAATAAAGGTTTTACCGGCTATATCGGCCATTTCTTCTTGAATACCTTCAAAGCGGCCAATAGGTACGCCAAATTGTTCACGTACAAAAGAATATTCTGCCGTTGATTTTAATGCGGTTTGCGCGGAAGCTACGCCCATAGCAGGTAACGAAATGCCACGGCCAGCACCTAAGCAGGCGACTAGCATTTGCCAGCCACGGCCTATGTTCTTTTGCCCACCAATAATAAAGTCCATGGGGATAAATACATCTTGCCCACGCGTGGTACCGTTGTAAAAAGTTACGCCCATAGGATCGTGGCGATTACCTAACTCCACTCCAGGATGAGATTTAGGGATTAGCGCACAAGTAATACCTAGTTCTACTTGATCGCCTAATAAGCCATCTGTATCAAATACTTTAAAGGCTAAACCTAACACTGTGGCAATAGGAGCTAGAGTTATATAACGCTTGTCCCAAGATACTTTAAGGCCAATCACCTCTTTTCCTTCCCACATGCCTTTAGTCACTATGGCAGCATCTGGAATAGCACCCGCATCTGAACCGGCTTCTGGGCTAGTAAGGGCAAAACAAGGAATGTCTTTGCCAACAGCTAAGCGGGGTAAATAATGATCTTGTTGCTCGGTAGTGCCGTAATGCATTAACAATTCGCCTGGACCTAAAGAGTTAGGCACCATAACAGTAACAGCTAAGGCAGCGCTTTTAGCGGCTAAGGTGGCCACTATTGTGGAGTTGGCATAAGGCGTAAATTCTAAGCCGCCAAATTTTTTCGGGATAATAAGGGCAAAAAATTTGTTTACCGACAAAAAGTCTAAAATGTGTTGAGGAATATGTTTGTCGTTTTGCAAAGCAAAGTCATCAACCATTTCTAACACTTGCTGCACAGGGCCGTCTAAAAAGGCTTGTTCTTCAGCATTTAACTTAGCATTAGGAATTTGACGTAAAGCCTGCATATCGGGCTTACCCTGATAAATTGAGGCTTCTAACCACACGTCACCAGCTTCAAGTGCTTCTTGTTCGGTAATCGAAATTGGGGGTAATACTTTTTTAAGGCTTGTTCTAATACTCATTTTTGCTCATCCGCTCATCTGACCAGTTGGTATTTATAATACTGGTTTTAAGCAAAAGATCAAAATTCTTTGGTATTTTTCTTAATAAGGATGGATAAATATGTCTGAGTTAATTTAAAAAAATGATAATTTTCAATGGTATAGTTGTGTACTTATGGCGGTAAAATGTGCAAGCCGACACAGGCTATTTGGTACAATGAATCTTAGGAATTAAGTGCTAAATCAGCATTCATGGGCTAATTATTAAAGGCTTAAGCTGCCTGATGCTTGGCAAATTAAGCTATAGCCAAAGCAAAAAAGTTAAAAGTACAAGCGAAAAACTTCGCGTAATTTCAACCAATTCGTGTCTATGTTAATAGGAATAAAAAGTGAAGAATTCTTGGTTAGATATTTCTGTTCATCGTCCTAAAACGGTATTGTTTTTAGGCTTTGTGATTATTATTGCTTGTACTTTTGGGGCAAAAAACCTGTATTTTCGTGGCGATTACAAAGTTTTTTTTGAAGAAACCAACCCCCAGCGTATGGCATTTGAAGAAATGCAGCATACCTTTAGTAAAAACGATGGCGCCAATATTGTCATAGCCCCAAAGTCTGGGGATGTGTTTAATCCAGATACCTTGGCGTTAATTTACGAAATGAGCCAAGAGGCGCAGCAAACGCCTTTTTCAAACCGTATCGATTCTTTAACTAATTTTCAGCATACCTGGTCTGAAGATGATGACATGATAGTTGAAGACTTAGTCTACGACTTACAAGACCTAACCCCACAACGCATTGCAGCCATAAAGCAAATTGCCTTAAACGAACCCAATTTGGTCAATCGGTTTATTTCTAAATCTGGTGATGTCAGTGTGATCAATATATCGGTTAACTTGCCAGATGGTGACCAAACGGCCGAAGTTAACCAAATTACCCAATCGATTAAAGATTTAACTCAAAAATATCAACAAAAGTACCCTGGGCATGAGTTTCACCATACAGGCTTAGTGTTGATGAATTATTCCTTTTCTGCTTTTGCTAAACAGGACTTCGCTAGCATAGTGCCGCTGATGTTTTTAACCGTCATTATTATTATGTGGATATTATTAAAAACTTTAGTGGGAACCTTTGCCACCTTAGTAGTGATAGCCACTAGCATTGCAGTCACATTAGGAATAGCTGGTTGGGCTGGTATGTTTATGAGTACTGCCACAGTAAATGTGCCCACTATGGTGATGACCTTAGCGGTGGCCGACTGTATTCATGTAATTTCTAGCATGTTATACGGTATGCGTTTAGGCAAAGATAAAAAAGCGGCATTACAATACAGTTTGGCGTTAAATAAAATGCCTATCCTTATAACTAGTGTCACTACAGCTATAGGTTTTCTGACCTTAAATTTTGCTGAAGTGCCCATTCTGGCTGATTTAGGTAACTTAACGGCAATAGGGGTTATGTTTGCTTGTCTATTTTCACTGACTTTATTACCCGCCATGATTGTGTTGTTGCCCATAAAACAGTTACCTAAGCACACTAGTTCTAGTGAATTAGGCTATACAGAGAAATTTGGCGAATGGGTAATAGCCAAACATAAACAGATTTTACCTTTTACCTTAGTGGTAACAGTAGTGGCAGTGGGTTTTTGTTTTAAAAACGAGTTGAACGATGTGGCCACTGGATATTTTGATGAATCTACTGAGTTTCGCCAAGCTACCGATTTTCAACAGCAAACTATTAGTGGCATGACTAATGTGGATTTTGCCATTTTTACCGGCCAAGAATCTGGCATCAACTCCCCCGATACTTTAGCCAAGGTTGAGGCATTTAGCCTGTGGTTGCAGTCGCAGCCAGAAGTGGATCATGTGTCTACTATTACCAACACCTTTAAACGTTTAAATAAAAATATGCATGGTGATGATCCTAGCTACTACACTTTGCCTACAGACAGAGAGTTGGCCGCGCAATACTTGTTGTTATATGAAATGTCATTGCCTTACGGACTTGATCTTAATAACCAATTAGATATGGATAAATCAGCGACTCGAGTCACTGTTATGGTTAAAAACCTTGGTAGCAAAGAACTCACCGCACTTGAAAGTCGCGCCCATGACTGGTTTAAGCAAATGGCTCCAGAGTTAACCTTAACTTCAGCTAGCCCTGGTTTGATGTTCGCCCATATTGGAGAAATCAATATGGCCAGTATGCTAAAGGGCACTGTAGTGGCCTTATTGCTAATTTCGGCCTTATTAGTTTTTGCCCTTAAGTCGTTTAAAATGGGCCTGATCAGCTTGTTGCCTAACTTACTGCCTGCTGGCATTGGCTTTGGTATATGGGGCATATATTCAGGTCAGGTTAACTTAGGTTTATCCATAGTACTGAGTATGACCTTAGGTATAATAGTTGATGACACAGTGCACTTTTTAAGTAAATACCGTCACGCGCGCGTAAGTGGCAATGACGCCCAAGAAAGCGTGCGCTATGCTTTTGCAAGTGTAGGGCGTGCTTTGTGGATCACAACCTTAGTGTTAGCCACTGGATTTTCAATCTTGATGCTGTCACCCTTTGCCCTAAATTCTGAAATGGGTATGTTGACTAGCATCATAATAGTCATGGCTTTGGCCGTAGACTTTTTGTTTCTACCACCATTTCTAATGGCATTTGATAAAAAACCTATTCAACCCACACCCAGCAAAGGGTAACTAAGAGGTAAGTATGACAGTAAAGAGCTTAACCCAATACATGACACTCACTACCTTATTGGTAGGATTGGCTTTCTCACAATTTAGTTGGGCACAAAGCGCCGAAGAAAAAGGCTTAAATATAGCTAAAGAGCGCAAACTAAGAGATAAAGGTTGGGGTGATAGTACCGCCGAAATGAGCATGATTTTACGTAATGCAAGAGGCGACCAAGTAGAACGAAAAATGCGTTTAAAGTCTTTAGAAGTACAAGGTGATGGAGATAAAGGCTTAACCATTTTTGATCAACCCATGGATGTAAAAGGCACAGTGTTTTTAAACTTTTCACATGCCATAGAGCCCGACGACCAATGGATGTATTTACCTAAGCTCAGCAAAGTTAAACGTATTCGCTCAAGAAATAAATCTGGGCCTTTTATGGGCAGTGAGTTTGCTTTTGAAGACATGAGTTCTTTTGAAATTGAAAAATATAAATTTAAGTATCTACGCGATGAAAACTTTGAAGGTCAAGCAAGTTATGTTGTAGAACAAAAGCCTACGGATAAAAATTCGGGATATTCAAAATTAATAGTTTGGGTTGATAAAGCCCACTATAGAGTTTTACAAATCGAATTTTACGATCGTAAAGGCAGTTTACTTAAAGTCATGATTAACGATGAATTTGAACTGTATTTAGATAAATATTGGCGCCCTATGCGGGTTGAAATGTTTAATGAACAAAATGGAAAAAGTACCGAGTTAATCACTCATGATCTAAAGTTTAAAGTAGGATTAGATGACGCAGACTTTGATAAAGGGCGTATGAAAAATATTCGCTAAGCCACTTTTATTGCAGAATAAGGAAAACCATTGAAAAAGTTATTACCCCTACTGCTAGTAGGTTTATCTATGCCATCTTTGGCCGAATTCCAGTATCGCGGAAGTGCAGGTTTAGAGCAGCGCTATTTTTATCAAGATGGCTTATATCCTCAACAAGAGCGTGGCAACCTATCTTTGTATTTTAGCCCAGAGATATACACAGAAACCAATGAAGGTAATGGCAGTCTGTCTTTTAAAGGCTTTGTACGCATAGACCAACAAGATAGTGAGCGCACACATGGGGATATTCGAGAGTTTAAATATACCTATTTAGGCGAAGACTGGGAGTGGCAGGCCGGTATTGGTAAAGTATTTTGGGGCCAAACCGAATCTTTGCATTTAGTGGATATCATCAATCAAACCGATGCTGTTGAAGCGATTGATGGAGAAGATAAACTTGGTCAGCCGATGGTGACAGTGTCCTTGTTTAAAGATTGGGGCAATACGACTTTGTTTGTTTTGCCTTATTTTCGAGAGCGCACTTTTGCTGGCACCGATGGGCGTTTAAGGCCGCCTATGCCAATAGATACAGACAATCCGTTATTTGAATCTGCAGATGAGCAAAACAACCTTGATTGGGCGCTAAGATGGCAACGTAGTTTAGGTGATTGGGAGCTGGGCTTGTCGTATTTTGACGGCACATCGCGCGAGCCTGATATTATTTTGGCTCAAGATGACATGATGCAGCCAAGTTTGCGCCCATTTTATCCGTTATTACAACAAGTAGGTGTAGATGTTTTAGCTTTAATGGGTGGATGGACCCTTAAATTTGAAGGGGTACATCGCACTATAATGAATCAAAAGTCTGTAGCTTTTGTGGGGGGATTTGAATATCCCTTTGTAGGCATATTCGACAGCGTATACGACATTAACTTATTAATGGAGTATCAGTACGATGACAGAGAGCCGTCAAATACAGTGCTGGCGCAAAACGATTTAATGATTGGAAGTCGATTTGTCTTTAACAATTTTGATGGCTCAGAGATTTTGTTTGGGATAGTTCAAGACTTAGACCATTCAAATGTTAGGTCGGGATTTATTGAAGCCTCTAGTAGGATCAATGATCATTGGAAATGGCGAGTAGATGCTTGGATGTTTTCAAGTGATGAGCCTGTAGAGCCAAGTTACTTTTTGCGCCGTGATGATTACGTGCAAATGAGTCTGGAATATTATTTTTAGTTCATAGCTTATAGTTTTTAGGTTGGTTAAATAAAAAAGCTCGCCGAAGTAATTCGACGAGCTTTTTTTATTATTGTTTATTTTAATTTCCGCAGATATTACTGATTTTATGCAACTCTGCTTCTGCGCCACCAAAGGCATAACTATCACTGTCGCTCACGTAATAGTAGACCGCTCCATTTGGAAACATCACTATGCCGATGCCCCCATACCCCGACATATAACTAACCCAAGAGTCCGTTGGGCATAAGGGGCTGCTGCGCTGACCCATATCATAAGTCCACACTCCGTTTAGATACCTAGACTCAGAGCCGTAGGTTTCTAAGCCTAAGTCGCCTCCTTTAACAAGCATGTCATCCATTATATTGGCATCTAATACTTGCTGACCGTTTATTACTCCTCGATCATTAATTAATTGACCTAATTTAACCATATCGTCAGCGTGCCAGGTCATGCCATGACTCCAGTATGGATGAGCTGGCGATTGCTCGGTACGCACTGTTGTATAAGTGCTAGGGCTTAATTTAAGAGGCTTATAAACTTCGTTAACTAATTTAGTAAAGAGATCTCCAGAGTAGTAGTTGTCTAATGCCACTCCGGCAATATAAGTGTCTGATGAATGGTAAGAAAAGTGCGTATTAGGCGCAGATTTTCGAATGTAGCGTTCACAGGCATGGGCCATTTTTTCAGCATGTGTGAATGTTAAGAAAAACTCATTCACAGTTGCTGTACTGCCTTCGTCGCCTTCATAAGAGGCTAAACGATAGTTGCCTGTTGCCATATCTAAGGCATTTTCAACGCTAACATCACTCCAAATAGAATCAGTGCCATTGATCCCATCTTGGCATTCTGCCACAAAGCTAGATACAGCAATGTTGCGCGCATTACTGTCTTGCTGAGTTAACAAAGCATGGGCAAAGTTAGCGGTAGCGGTTTTGGCGGTAGAATACGAAGGTAGCCCCATTACTTCACAATAAGGGTAATCTCCATGGCGGGTACTACAAGGTGCCGCATAATGCACGCCGCCATATAAAACCCCATGAGTGGTGGGGGCTGATGATTGCTCTGAAGCAATGTTGCTAGGGATAACACCAGGAAAATCATTGGCCATCTCTGAGATAGGCTTAACCGGATAACGATTTAACACTTCGGCTTCATACTCGGCTATTAAGGTGCTGGCACCAGCAACGGTTGCATTAATATATTGGGCTGACACTAAACCCCAGAGGTCATATTGAAAATACAAACAGGTCTCTCCGCCAACTTGTACTGCAACATTGGTAATTGAGCCATCGTCCTTAAAAGCAAAAGTTAAGATCCCATTATGAGTACAGTTAGCTTGGTTTTCTTGCAAAGCAAAGGGGATAGCCACACGGCTGTACCCTTGATCATTATTTTCGTCCCAAACTCGGCCAGGCTCTAAAATATAATTCCAATCTTGATAATCTGGGGCGCCAATATTGCCAGAAACAATTAGGCCTCGAGTTTTAGGAATAATATGTGAGCCAACTTGCACAAACTCAAAATCAAAGGCGGGCAAGGTGCCAGGGCTATTATAATTGCCCGCTTGGGCGCGCCCTGAAGTGGTTTCATTAAAATTCATCGCAGTAGGGTTACCACTATTAAGCACTAATCTACCTTCAAAGGTATTACTAGGCTCGCGGGCATTTGAGTAATCAGCATTAATTTCTGCGACCCCATGACTGTAGTGGGAAAAATCTAGCAGACTTAAACTCGAACCGTTTAAGTTAGCGAAAGTTAAAGCACTGCGGGAAACGTTTCCATTACCGCTAAATACATGTAAGTTGCCAGAAGGTGGGGGAGGCGGCGTTTGGGTAGTACCTGTTCCACTTAATGCTAAGGTTTGATTGTTATCGTTGTTGGCTATGTTAAGGGTGGCACTATAACTAGCTTCAGCGGTTGGGCTAAAGGTTAGATCCACACTACAATTATTTCCCGCTATCACAGTAGATTGACTACAAGTGTCATTGGTTAACCCAAATGGAGCATTGGCACCACTAATACTGCCAATGCTTAAATCTGCATTGCCATTATTGGAAATGGTAAGGGTAGAGCTGGCGGTTTGCCCAACTAACACATTGCCAAAGTCGCCGTTACCTGAAAGCTGAATGCTAGGAGCGGGGGCGCTCGCTCCAGTAATACTGATGCCATCAGCGTAACAATAATCTGCCGCTGAGCCAGTTTGTACATAACGAATATGGGTTGTACCACCAGAAGTTGTGGTGGTGGCAGTAGAAAAACTGCCATTATCTTGCCCGTTACTTAAATGAATGACGGCATTGCCCCAATTCACCCCATCTGACGATACGTAAACATCACAGTAATTATTATTTTCTAAGCTTGTGGCCGCTAGTGCCACATTTACATCGCCATCAGCGGAAAAGCTGCGCTCTGCTGTGGCTCCACCTTTTAGTCGCATAGAGTACTGGCCTATGGCGTTGTTTGAGTTGATAGTTACTGTGCCAGAGGTGGTCCATCCAACAAAGTCACCATCTTCAAAGTCTTCGGTAACATTTGCCTGAACTCCCATTGTCAAAGCTGAAATGGCTAGGGCTAATGAAAATCGAGTTACATTCTTCATATGTTTTCCTAAATCAGTGCTGTCCTTTGAAGGTCACATTGGTATCCCTATCAACGATAAATAGAAGGTTTAATCCATGTACATCGACCTAATGTCTAGTCAATACAGAAAAAACCATGGCTTGTGGGTTGTTAAAATTTGGTTAATGGATGTTTGGATACTAGCAAGCTAGGTCGGAATCTATAGAGCCAGTCTATGCTCTTAAATTGGGCCAGTTGATTTAGCTGTTGCAGAAGGAATGAAAGAGTGGGGAGTATCCCCACCCAATAAATTACAGGTATTTGGCGTGAAACTTTAAGTGCTCTTCAATAAAGCTGGCGATAAAGAAATAGCTATGATCATAACCAGGGTGATACCTAAAGTTTGCCTCATAACCTATGTCTAATGCCACTTCTTCAAGGGGCTTAGTTAGCTTTTGCGGATGGTAGAAATTATCGTCTAAACCTTGATCCACTAACATAGGTATATGTAAAAACTGACCTTGTTGGCGCATCAAAGCACAGCTGTCGTAAGCTTCCCATTCTGAGGTGTTGTCGCCTAAATAATGGCTAAAAGCCTTTTGACCCCACTGGCAGTCCATTGGATTCACTATGGGAGCAAAAGCCGAAACTGAGCAATACTGTTTCATATTAGACAAAGCAATGATCAGCGCTCCATGGCCCCCCATAGAATGCCCAGCAATGGCCGCTTTATCTTTTACCCTAAACTCTTTTTTAATTAAGGCCGGCAATTCTTCTACTATGTAATCATACATTTGGTAGTGTTCTTGCCATGGAGTTTGAGTGGCATTGAGGTAAAAACCTGCTCCTAAGCCTAAGTCATAGGCCCCATCTGCAGCATCTGGGATATGTTCGCCTCTAGGGCTAGTATCGGGGATCACCAACATGATCCCAAGCTCAGCAGCTACACGCTGGGCGCCGGCTTTAGATGAAAAGTTTTCGTCTGTGCAGGTTAGCCCGCTTAGCCAATACAAGACGGGCAGTTTCTCATTGGGATCGCTATGCGGCGGAATAAACACGCTAAATTGCATTTCACATTTTAGCAAAGCCGACTTATGGCTATAGCGCTTTTGCCAGCCGCCAAAACACTTATTGGCACTTAACTCGGCTAATTCAGTTACTTTTTGCGGGTTTTCTGCCATTAGTAGTGCACCACTGTACGAATAGATTTGCCCTCATGCATTAAATCAAAGGCAGTGTTAATGTCTTCGAGCTTCATGGTATGGGTGATAAAAGTATCTAACTCAAACTCACCATCCATATATCTTTGTACATAGTCTGGCAATTGGCTGCGACCTTTTACGCCACCAAAAGCGGTGCCACGCCAAACGCGACCGGTAACCAGTTGAAACGGTCGGGTCGATATTTCTTGGCCAGCTCCTGCAACACCTATGATCACAGATTCTCCCCAACCTTTATGGCAACACTCTAGGGCAGAGCGCATCACATCTACATTACCTATACATTCAAAGGAATAATCAACTCCGCCTTCGGTCATGTCTACTATGACCTCTTGAATGGGCTTATCAAAATCTTTGGGGTTTACTACATCAGTGGCACCAAGTTGTTTGGCTGTTTCGAACTTGTCCTCATTAATATCAATGGCAATGATACGACCTGCACCGGCCATTTTGGCGCCAATTAATACAGACAGCCCTATGCCTCCTAACCCAAAAACCGCCACAGTATCGCCTTTTTGTACTTTGGCTGCGTTGGTAACCGCGCCCATACCTGTGGTTACGCCACAGCCCAACAAACAGACTTTTTCTAAGGGAGCGTCTTTAGGAATTTTTGCTAAGGCGATTTCGGGTACCACTGTATGTTCGGCAAAGGTTGAGGTGCCCATGTAATGATAAATAGGCTGACCATTTATAGAGAAACGACTAGTACCATCAGGCATTAAGCCTTTGCCTTGAGTTTCACGAATGGCTTGGCACAAATTGGTTTTACCCGATAAGCAGAATTTACATTTGCCACACTCTGGGGTGTATAGGGGAATAACATGATCGCCCACTTCTACTAGTGTGACTCCTTCACCTACTGCTTCAACAATACCCGCACCTTCGTGGCCTAAAATTGCTGGAAATAAGCCTTCAGGATCATCACCCGACAGGGTATAAGCATCGGTATGGCAAACACCTGTGGCAACAATTTTAACTAATACTTCACCTTTTTTGGGCGGAGCCAAATCTACTTCTTCGATTTTTAACGGTTCGCCTGCAGCCCATGCCACTGCTGCTCTTGTTTTAATACTATTCATGTTAAGTCCTTTGCTTTTATCTTTATTCTGAATATTGATTAGTGGGTTAAAGACAATGACCCAATAACCTTATGTTTTGTTCTTTCCACAGTACGTCGGTGATTTCATAACCTTTTGCGCATAACTTTTGTTGAGTAAGTTTTTGTTTTAATGCGTTAGCAGCTTGATCTTCTAAATCTAATTTAGTTTGGTTGTTAGCTTGTAAGGCCATTCTGTCTTGTTTAACAGGAAAATATTCACGATCTCTTTTGGGACGTTCAATCTCTTGTCGGCCATCTCTTAATAATGATGCTTGTGAGGTGTTTTTCCAAGAAAGGCCATATACAAATTCGGTTTGGCCTTGCTCGGTAATCCGAGTGCTAAATTTTTCATCGGTCAAAATTTCTGGAGCTTGGTTGCCGGCGCATGCGCTTAAGCTCATAACCAGCAATATTGCCTTAACTTGATGGTGTTTAATCAATCTGACTTCCAATTAGGTTAGCTAGTAGGCTTATACTAAACAGCCTAGAGGTGGATGGCAATTTGCAGCTGTCATTTAGCCGTCTGTTCTCTAAATTTATCTGCGCCGCAAAATACCTTGGTATAAAGATATACCCCCTGACAAACTTGCAGCTAAGTTAGAATGTAGTATTGTACCAAGGTAGTTAAATTTAGCAGGAAGTAAGCGTGATTAAAAAGCAGATTGGGATAATAATTTTAGGTTTTTTAGTTCAGTTTAAAAGCGTAGCTGCAGAAAATATGTATAGCATTGTATCTCTTGGTTATTCAGGAGTTGAGTTTCCTGAGCATTCAAATCAAGGCTTGGCGTATAAATTAGCTTTTGGTTTTCAAATTGATCCTCAGTGGTATTTAGAAGCGGGTTATCAACAACTAGTACACGACAATTTATATGTGGGTCGATTACCCACTGCCGCTGATGTAGTTGACAGTGAAAACCTCCAGCAGGGGGATGCATTATTTTTAGCGGCTTTAGGTAAAGCCTCTGGACCAACTGGTGAATTGTTTTATCGTATTGGGATCTTAAAAACCGATATGCGTGGACAGCAACTTTATGCTGGTGAACAAACTTGTATCCAAGGGCAAGCTAGTTTAGTTAATGTTGAATCAGTTGGTGTGTCCACCATATGCGACTACGATGAAGGTGGTGTGGCCGGCGTCATTGGCTTAGGTTACGACTTTTTTATTGGTGCGCGTTCTATGGTTAGAGCAGAAATGGAGTATATTAAGGGCCAAGATAATTTATCACTTACCGCTGGTTTTATTGGTTTTAGATACAATTTTTAAGCAATCACTGAGCGAATTTAAGCCAACTAAGTTAAAACTCACAAGCAGGATGTTCGGCCAAGACTTCTGAGGTTATTTGCCCCATAAAATCTTGCAAGTATGCAGACACCTCAATATCTTCAATATATGGCAGCAGGTCGGCAGACTTGCCGCTTATCACTTGATAAAACACAAGAGCTGTTAAAAATTTTCCTGCATAAGAGGCGTGATTTCCATCAGGCTGATGCAGGCTTAGTGTGGGCCATAACGCTATGACTCTATCCCAAACTAAACCCACAGGCGCAACGCAGCTTAATTGCTGTTGTGCGATACGCAAATGTAAATTATGTACTCTTTGGGCTTCTTGGTATCTACCTTTTTGTGGGTGCTCAGGAAATAAAATAGGCATGGCTTGTTGGGCTTTAATTTGTTGAAGCCAAATTTGCGCAGCAATAGTAGGGTAATCTACCTGACCACTTTGCGAGTATTTTTGCCCTTGTAAAATTACATGAGTCCAATCTTCACTTTTTAATAACTCAAGAGAGCGGCCATCTTCTAAACGCTCAGCCAAAAAATCCCCCACACTTACCGTCATCTTGACCACAGATTTACCTTCTAAACTATGCTCAAACAAACTTTGCAGCAGACTATTAAGCTCTAGCACATGGCTATTGCCAAAGATTAGAATTTTGTATTCGTCTAGCTGGGTATTATTGGGGATAGCCAAGTTGTCGTTAGTTAAATTAGGTGGGGATTGTTTAGTACTTTGTTTAGTTGTGTTTTGATCATCATTTGAGCCCGAGCTACAGCTTAGAAAAAATCCTAAAAAAGCCAATAAAATCAGTAATAAACGCATAGTAATTATCTTTTAAATAGAAATGGACATTTTTGTTAGTTTAAAACTTATACCAATATTCAAGGTGACTGAATCAAATCTTTTGCAAACAGGATGAAAGTGAGATTTCTAGAGACAAGTTGTAACTCTAATGCGATCTTTGCTTTTAATTTTAATTAACCTATTGTTAATGCTAAATAAATTTTTCCCTAGCTTAGCTTAATAGGCAAGGCAAAAGGGGCATTAAAAGGATTGTTATGAAAAAGCTAATAGCTATGGTTATCTGCAGTATTTTTGTCCTTGGTTGTAATCAAAATACACAGCAAGAAAACTCAAAAAGTTCCTCAAACATCACTTCAACTTACTTTGACCAAACAGGACGAGATGACCTATTTGCCGGAGGGGTGAAAATGATCCCCATCTCAACCGACTTTGGTGAATTTAAAGTCTGGACTAAAAGAGTGGGAAATAACGCTAAAATTAAAGTGTTGTTGTTGCATGGTGGGCCAGGTGCCACTCACGAAGCTTTTGAAGTTTTTGACAGTTATTTGCCACAAGCAGGCATAGAATATTATTACTACGATCAGCTTGGCTCAACTTATTCTGATCAACCCGAAGATCCTAGGTTATTAGATGTTTCAAGGTTTGTAGAAGAAGTAGAGCAAGTTAGGCTAGCGCTAGGTTTAAACGCCGACAACTTTTATCTTTTGGGGCATTCTTGGGGTGGCCTTTTAGGTATCGAGTACGCCCTTAAATACCAACAGCAATTAAAGGGGCTGATCATTTCGAATATGATGGCCTCAATACCCGCCTACAATGACTATGCTAAAAATGTGATTATGCCTAATTTAGATCAACAGGCATTATCAAAAATTAAGGCCTTTGAAGCAGCTAAAGATTACGCCAATCCAGAGTATCAAGGCTTATTAATGAACCATCATTACGTTAAACATGTATTGCGTATGCCTTTTGCACAATGGCCCGAGCCAATTCTGCGCACTAAGATAAATTATGATGTGTATATTCCAATGCAAGGCCCAAGTGAATTAGGCGCGTCTGGCTTGTTAGAAAATTGGGATCGTACAGCCGACCTAAAAAACATAAAGATCCCAACGCTAGTCATAGGTGCAGAGCACGACACTATGGATCCTAAACATAAACAATGGATGGCTAAAGAATTGCCTAAAGGAGAATACCTACACTGTGCCAATGGCAGTCATTTTGCTATGTATGATGACCAAAAAACTTATATGCAGGGCTTAATTGCTTTTTTACATAAAACTCAGTGAATAAAAATGGGCTAGGCGACTGTGTTCTAGCCTTAGTTAATCAAATTTGTACCAGTATTTTGCATTGTTATAGCTAATTTGCTTTATGAACGCGCTGCTTAAATTGGGTAACTGCTGATAGTTACTCCATAATTTTGCATAAGATTGACTAAACAAACAAAGTGGAAAATTACTGGCTAACATGACTCTTTTGTCACCAAAGGCAGCCAGACTGTCGTTTATTACTTTAATAAGCTGACCTAATTGCCAGTTTCGTTCTTGCATTTCTAACCCCGATATTTTAAGCGCAATATTGGGGCATTTAGCCAGTTTCTGAATATTTTTTTGCCAATTTTCTTGTTGCCTCGAATGAGCACTGATTGGCGGCCATCCTCCATGGTTGATAATAATTTTAAGTGCAGGTAATTCATGGGCTAATTGTGTGATTTTGTCTACTGCAGGCTGATCTGTAACAGACAACTGAGCGTCAAAACTTAAGTGTTTTTCAGCTAATAAACCTAAATTCCCTTGGCTACTAGCAGCTGTTAATATGGCTAGCGCTTGCTCGTCTAATATATGGCGAATGCCCACTACTGAGGAATAGATGGTTAATCGCATTATCTGTTTTTCAAAGTTAGTACTAGTGATATCTGCAAAGGCTACTGACTTAAAAGGTAAAAGACAGTGTTGTTCAAGGTATTCAATTTCTCGCCACGGCTTTTGATTGTCAAAGCCTGCTTCTATGTGCACAAAACCCGCCAATTTATAATCTGTATATAATCTAAGATCAGATTCTCTGAAGTCTTTATTAATAAGCTGTTTATCTGGCCAAAAGGGCGGATTCTGTGGTTTTAACCACGCATAGTTGCCTTGTTGTAAATTAAACAAGTGCAAGTGCGGGTCAATGATTTTAATGGGAGCATTTGACATAAATTTAACTATTACTGCGCAGTATAGCCGCCATCAATTACTTGCAAACTGCCGGTAATAAAACTGGCTTGGTCACTGGCTAAAAACAAGGCCAAAGCGGCCACTTCTTCAGCTTTACCTAAGCGCCCTAAGGGTTGTAAACTGGCTTCTTCACTATGTACTTGCTCAATATCGGCTCCCGACTTTTCAACATATTTGTTGATGGCTTGATGGTAAAGTGGGGTGTCTATAGTACCAGGACAAATGGCATTGGCGCGTATTTGGTATTTGGCATAATCTAGTGCGGTGGTTTTGGCCAAAGATGCTAGGGCTGCTTTACTCATGTTGTAAGCAAAAGACTGGGGCTTGGCAATAAGCGCTTGATCTGATGCCATATACAATATGACCCCTTTGTTTTGTGCTTTCATGCAGGGCAAAACTGCTTTAGTTGCAGCTATGGCGCCTTTTACGTTTAATGCAAAAAGCGCATCAAATGTTTGTTCGCTGGTGTCTTCAATGCTGCCAGATAAGTGTTTGCCCGCGTTTGATATTAAACAATCTACTCGACCCAATTGTTGAATAAGCTGTTGAATCACTTGTTCAACCTGCAAACTGTTTGATAAATCACACATTTGCCACTGAATATCAGAAGTTTGTAGCGGATTTTTTTGAATATCTAGATTAATAACCTGGTAACCCTGTTGCTGAAAGCTCTGGCAAATGGCGGCGCCAATGCCAAAACTGCCACCTGTTACTATTACTATTGGTTTTTCTTTTAGGCTCATGAACTTACAATCTAACTCTATGGTCACACAAGGGTAATGCAACTAGCCAAGTTGACCAAGTGTAAATAAGCATTTTGTGCAATACACTTTGATTTGGCTATTGTAGAATAACCCTGTTATTCGGAAGTTGGGTTAGGGATGTTAGTTACCCATCTTGAGCCATTCATTTAAATCACTAGTAGGACCTTTTACCTTTGTCATTTCCATTTAGTAAATTCCTGTCAATTTTCTTGATTTATATGATTTTTTTACCAGCTGTGTATGCGCTAGAGGTAGATATTTCAGGGATCAAAAACGATAAAGTTTTAGATAATGTTAAAGCTCATATTAACAGTTTAGATTTACCCACTGCGGGTTATCAGTTTTCGCAATTCCAAGAAAATCTGCAATTAAAAATAGCCGCGGCCACTCAGGTGTTTGGTTATTACCACGCTGAAACCAGTATTTCTGCGCCAAATGCTAAGCAGAAAAACTGGCGCGTGCATATTAATTTAGGGCCCTTGACCTTAGTCCGTAAGCTGGCCATTGTTTTACATGGAGAAGGCCAGCAAGATGAAAAAATCCAAGCCTTAGTGCAAGGTTTTAAACTTAAAACTGGCCAGCCTTTGCAGCATTGGCATTACGAAAATGCCAAAACTGAATTACAAAGTTTGGCCTTAGCACGGGGCTATTTTGATTTTGAATTCAGCCACAGCCAAATCCAAGTGTTTGAGTCTTTAAATGCCGCAGATATTTCTATTCAAGCCAATACAGGTAAGAGATACAGCTTTGGTGAATTGCGTTTAGGCCAAGACGATAGGGCAGAGCAATTAATCAAAAATTTAATGCCCTTTAAAGAAGGTCAGCCCTATCTTGCTAGCCAGCTTGGCTTACTCAATCAAAAATTAAAAAAGACTCAATATTTTCGACATGTGATAGTTCGACCTTTAGTGGCACAAGCGCAACAAAACACTGTGCCTATAGAAGTTATTTTAACCCACAAACCTAAAGACAACTTTGATTTAGGGGTGGGAGTGTCGTCTGATGTGGGGCCTAGGTTTACCGGCAAATGGCAGCGTCCATGGGTGAACAATAGAGGCCATTCTTTAGGCGCCCAGGTGTATTTTTCTGAGCCTGAACAATATTTATCCATGGATTATAAGGTGCCCTTAGAAGATGCGGTGCAAAACTATTTAAGTTATCAGTTGGGTTATCAGGCGCAAAACGACAATGATACTAGAAGTGATAAATGGTCAATTTCTGCTACTCGACATTGGACTGTTGAAGGTTCAGATTGGCAACGTTCTGCCTTTATTCGACTAGAGCAAGAAACCTTTATTCAAGGCTTAGAAGCAGAACAAACTACTCAGCTCTTTACCCCAGGTTTTACTTTAAGTCGATTAAGAAGTCGGGGCGGATTAGATATAAATTGGGGTGACAAACAAGTTTTTACCACTGAATTTGCCTCACAAGATTTATTTTCTGACATCAACATGTTTCGTGTCACTGCCTCCACTAAATGGGTGCGTAGTATTGATCAGCATAGATTTATTTGGCGAGCGGAATTAGGCGGCATTATCACCAATGAGTTTACCCAAGTACCCTCAAGTTCGCGCTTTTTTACTGGTGGCGACCAAAGCGTAAGAGGCTTCGACTATAAAACCTTGTCACCTTTTGTTTTAGATAGTAAGGGTGAAAAAGAGCTCACAGGTGGACAATATTTAGCTGTGGCAAGCATAGAGTATTCTTATCCTGTTGCCGAAAATTGGCGCGCCGCGACCTTTATTGACGCTGGTAATGCCAGTAGTGACTTATTTAAAGACCCTGCTTTGAGTGCGGGTATAGGGGCAATATGGAGTTCTCCTATTGGTCCAGTCAGGCTGTATTTAGCTAAGGGTAAAAGTGATTTTGGTGAGAGTCGCTATTTCCATATTTCTATGGGGCCAGCGCTATGAGTGAGCCAAATCAAACCGAGCAAGTGGCTAAGCCTACTTCTTTTAGGTTTAGCAAGCTAATTAGTGGGCTAGCCAAATTTGTTCTGGCTTTCCTGTTGCTGCTAGCGATAGTGGTAGCTGGGCTGTTTACGCCTTGGGGCTCACAGCTGAGTATTAGCACTGTCAATAAAGCCCTAGACGAGCTAACAATTGAGTATCAAAGTGGCGGCTTAGGATCAGAGCTTAGGCTATCTTCGGTTAACTTTAAGCAACAGGGCATTGACCTACAACTGCAAGATTTAACGCTTTCCATGCAGTTAAGTTGTGTGTGGCGATTAGCTGTTTGTATTGAACAACTATCGGTAGCACAACTTCATCTAAATCTAGCCGCTTCTGAGCAAAGCCAAAGCCCTGAAAGTAAAACTCCTTTAAGTTTACCTTTTCCGGTTAGCTTAGCTTCTGTAAATATACAAAATGTGCGAGTTAAGGTTGAGGATAGCGCAGCAGTAGAATGGCAAAGCTTGAGCGCTAAACTCGATTTTTATCAGCGCTTGAGAGTAGAAAAGTTAAGGCTTGATGGATTACATATAAGCACTGTTGCCGCTAAACAACAAAATACCGATGCAGAGCCTTTTGATTGGCAAAACTGGCAATATGCTGGCATTAAAGCTCAGCCGGTTATTCTGCCCATTTATTTTGATTTGCTAGATGTAAAGCTGAATGATTTACGCTTAATGTTAGCCAATCAGCCAGAGCTGCTTATCTCGCATTTGGCAGTAAAAGCTAAAGGTAGCGCCAAAAAACTGCAGTTGGACGAATTTAAGCTACAGCATGCAAAAGGTAAATTAGATGCCAAGGGCAGTGTGCAGCTAAACGGTGAGTTTGAGCATCAACTTAGTTTAGATGCCCACGCCAAATTAGACGCTCGACCTAAAGTTCAGCTAAGTATGCGCTCGTCGGGCAATATCCATAAACTAAGCACTCAATTTGTAATTGACCTTAATAGTAGTAGTACTCAAGCTAAGCCTGACTTGTCTACCCCGCCCACAGATGGGCTAAGTGTGGCCTTAACCGCCAAGCCTAGCGATAGCAACTTACCCATAGATTTACATGCAAGTTGGCAGAGCTTAGCTTGGCCGTTAAGCCAACCTCAGTACCATTCTAAAAGCGGGCGTTTGTTGGTTAAAGGCAACTTAAGCGATATGCAGCTAAGCGCCAACAGCCAAGTTGTTGGCCCCAGCATTCCTCAGACCCAATTAGATTTACAAGCTAAGTTAGCAATACTCAAAGATGTCAAAGAGTTAGCAATACAACAACTCAATATTGCCAGCTTAAATGGCCAGATAAGTAGCAAAGGCAAGTTAACTTTGGCTGAGCATATTGAATGGCAAGGCCAATCAAATATTAGTGAGATAGATCCTAGTGTATTTTGGCCAGCCTTAAGTGCCAATATTAATGGTGAGTTAGTTAGTTCGGCCAATAACCGCAATGGAGTGTGGCGAGCAAAGCTAGAAAAATTTGAGTTAGATGGCCAGTGGCAAGGCTATCCTTTAGCCGCTTCAGGTAAGCTTGATTATGAGCAAAACCAAGGCTTGAGCATTCAAACTCTGCAATTTATCAATGCACAAAACCAACTCATGTTAGAAGGAAAGCTTGATCAACAACAAGTGTTAGATTTGCGCTTTGTGTTAACTGCCCCCGAGCTTAGCAATAGTGTGCCAAGTTTAAGCGGGGCGCTGCATATGGACGGCTCGCTGACTGGCAGCCTAAGCCAACCTAAAATGCAGTATTCATTAAAGGCTAATGAATTGTTGGCTTCTGGCATATTAGTAGAAAACGCAACTGGCCAAGGCACATTAGTTTGGGATGAAGAAAAGCCGGTGTCTATTGAGCTTGAATTAAGCGGCATTCAAGGGGTAAGTAATCAGGCTGAGCGGGCTGCATTATCCTTGCAAGGAAATGCCAAGTTACATGAGCTTAATGTAAATACAGTAGGAACAGATACAAACCTTCAGATTAAAATTCAAGGGCAATTATTCGATAATGCCTGGCAAGGGCGCTGGCTTGAAGGTGATATTCAATCGACCTACGCCAATTTACAACTTTTGGCCCCCTTTGAGATAAAAACCAATTGGCAAACCCAAGAGTATCTAGTTGCTCCCCATTGTTGGCAACATAGTGAGCATGGCTTATGTGTTAAACAGGCCGAATTTAAACAAAATACCCTGCTATGGGATCTGAGTGTTAAAGAATTTGATCTCTTGTCTGTGGCAAGGCGGTTAATGCCCAGTTTGCCTAATGTAAAAACTGCTAGCCGGTTAAATTTAGACTTTGCAGGCGACTGGCACCTTGATGCCTTACCCAATGCTCACTTAAAAGCCAATCTAAGCGCGGCAAAATGGCTGTTTACTCAACAAAACAATCTGCAGTTAGACATAGATCAAGTGCGCATTAATGCAGACTTTAGCCAGCAAAATATTATGGCCAATTTTAATTTATCGGGTCAACAAATTGGTTCACTGGTCGCCAATGTGACTGGTCAAGCTGGGGTGTATAGTGATCCCCTAAATAGGCCCATTGAAGGCGAACTTGTCATTGAAGGTTTTGATTTAGCAGCATTTAAAGCCTTGGCGCCACAACTCGATAGGTTAGAGGGTAATATACAAGGACAAACCAAGATAGCAGGCACTATAGGCAGTCCTTTGCTTAATGGGGAACTTGCTTTAGCTAAAGGGGCGTTGAAAGACCAAGGCTTACCTGTTGCGTTAAGTGAAATTGAGCAACGCATTAGCCTAAATGGCCAGAGTGCAGAGTTAGTAGGTAGTTACAAGCTAGGCGCAGGTAAAGGCCAGTTATCTGGGCAAGTACGATGGTTGCCAGAGGTCAGTGGTCAGTTAAATATTGCAGGCGACGCGTTAGAATTTGATTATCAAAATATGCTAAAAGCAAAAGTCAGCCCCAATATAGACATTAAATTTGAGCCCAATAACTTAGAGGTGGCCGGAGAGGTCAGCATTCCTTATGCGCGGATTAAAGTACGCGAGTTACCCAGTGGTTCAATTTCGCCGTCTAAAGATGTGGTGTTAGTAGAAAAACAAGCGCAAAAACAAGCCAATCAACAGCGTATTGCGCTTAATTTAATGTTAAATATTGATCCGGCTAAAGCTAATCAGGTCAAACTTGATGCCTTTGGTTTAACCACAGATTTGCAAGGGCAATTACGCTTACAAAACAATAAAGATGAAGTCTTTGGCAGCGGTGAAGTGCAGTTAGTAAATGGTAAATACCGTGCCTATGGGCAAAGCTTGTTAATACGAGAAGGTGATATTTTATTTACCAATACATTAGACCGACCTTTTATTAATATAGAGGCAGTCCGTGATCCCGCCCTGACTCAAGATGGCGTAGTGGCCGGAGTAAAGGTTGAGGGAGTGGCGCAAAACCCAAATATTAGCGTGTTTTCAGAGCCAGTAATGGAGCAACAACAAGCCTTGTCTTATATCTTAACGGGTAGAGGGTTAGGGGTTGGCAGTGGCGATAGTCAAGACACTATGTTAACCAATGCACTTTTGTCTTTAGGCTTAGGTAAAAGTGAAAATCTTATCTCTAAAGTGGGCAATAAATTAGGCTTTGAAGATGTTAATCTTGATACCACTGGTCAAGGGCAGAACACTCAGTTGTCTTTAACTGGCACCATTGCCCCTGGTGTGCAGTTGCGCTATGGCGTAGGGGTATTTGATTCTGTATCTGAAGTTGCCATTCGCTATCAACTCTTGCCTAAGCTGTATTTAGAGGCTGTTAGTGGGGTGAGTAACGCAATAGATATTTATTATCAATTTAGCCTAGATGACAGCACAGAAAAAGCACAAAAACATGAATAAATACAAAAGCCTATCTAGCCACTTTGAGGTTAAGCATGCTTGAGTCATTGCTTTATGCTTTAGATGTAACCTTACCAATAAGTTTAATTATTGCTTTAGGTATTGGGCTTAAACGCATTGGCTGGATCACTGACGAATTTGCTAAAACGGGCTCGGATTTAGTGTTTAATCTAACTTTGCCATGTTTGCTTTTTGTGAATATTGCCACCACCAACTTGACCCAAGATTTTCCTACAGATTTTCTATTATTTGCCATTAGCCTAATGAGTGGCGCTTTTGTGTTGTTTCATTTTCTTGCTTATCGCATACCAAATAAATTGCAGCGTGGGGCCTTTGTGCAGGGGGCGTGTAGGGGCAATATGGCTATTGTTGGATTGGCGTTATCTGTCAGTGCCTTTGGCCCTTCAGCCTTAACTTTAGCCTCAATGTATTTGGCAGTGTTGGTGGTGCCATTAAATATCTTGTCGATTTTAACTTTGTACTATCACCAAGAGAAAACGCCTAGCCAAAAAGAAGTGAGCAAAGCAGTGTTTACTAACCCATTGGCTATTGCTATTGGCCTGGCCATTGTTGTTGCTTTGTTGCCCATAGAGGTACCTAAACTGCTATTAGATACCACAGATTACTTAGCCAAAATGACCTTGCCTTTGGCCTTGTTATGCGTTGGCGCCACCATTCGTTGGCATGAGTTTAAAGCTTCAGGCGTGCTGTATTTAACTATTGCTAGCAAGATCTTTATCATTCCTCTGGTTGCCACTGTATTGGGCTATTACTGGGGCTTTAGGCAAGAACAACTTGGGGTGTTATTTATGATGACAGCTGCCCCAACCGCTGCTGCGGCATATCCTATGGTTCGTAAAATTGGTGGCGACTATCATCTCACTGCTGCCATTATCGCTGGCAGCACTTTGTTTTCTATCTTGAGTTCAACTCTGGGTCTGTTTATTTTGCGGGCCTTGGGCTGGGTTTAATCCCAAAGACTTATTCTATTGAAGCGCTTAAATAGAGCTGAACTAATCGTTAAAAAGTTTCTCTTTACCCATTTGTAGGGTGCGGGTGGCTAGTTGTACTTCTTTTAAGAATGCTAATAAAGCAAAGATCAGCAGTACTAAAGCAATGATAAACATGCCGACTATCATGTAATCAAAATCATATACCCATAAATCACCTAAAAACAAAAATACCACTACCCCACAAACAAATAATGCCGAGGCAGTGCAAAGTCCTATAGAGTGGTTTATTAATTTAATTCGTCGCCATAGGTTTTTAAGTTCGTTTTCAGATTGCTCTAAAAACTCTGGGTTTTTAATGGTAAATACCCGTCTTTCCATCACCCTCGCTCGGTCAACAATTCGCCCTAAGCGCCCAGACATTACATTTAAAAAGCCGGCTATGCCGGTCAACATAAAAATTGGCGCGACTACTATTTGAATAACATGGGCTAAATCGATAACCGAGGTGGTCATGTTGCCTTCCTTTTATGCTTGCTCGACTTCTTCTTGGTCATCTTCGACTTTAACTGCCCACAAATCGTATTCGTTGCTATGAATAATTTGTGCCCAAATAATGTCACCGGGTTGTACCTCAAATTCGTCGGTAAGGTGTACATTGCCATCGATTTCTGGGGCGTCGGCGTAACAACGTCCTACTGCACCTTCTGGCGTAACTTCGTCTATGATCACTTGATATTCAAGGCCAATTTTTGACTTTAATTTAGCTGTGCTGATCTGTGATTGTTTTTGCATAAAACGATCGTAACGTTCTTGTTTGATCTCCTCAGAAACGGGATCTGGCAAGTCATTGGCTTTGGCGCCTTCAACGTCTGAGTATTTAAAACAGCCTACGCGATCCAGTTGAGCTTCATCTAAAAAGTCTAACAACATTTGAAAGTCTTCTTCGGTTTCACCCGGGAAGCCCACTATAAAGGTCGAGCGGATCACTATGTTAGGACATACTTCACGCCAAGCATTGATACGCGCCATAGTGCGTTCGGCCGCAGCAGGGCGTTTCATTAGTTTCAGAATACGTGGGCTGGCGTGTTGAAACGGAATATCTAAATAAGGTAATACTTTACCTTCGGCCATAAGCGGCATGATTTTATCTACCGAAGGATAGGGATACACATAATGTAAGCGTACCCACATACCCATTTCGCCAAGTTTTTCACATAGGGTTTTCATATCGGTTTTTACCGGCATGCCATCCCAAAAGTCGGTTTTATTTTTAACGTCTACACCATAAGCACTGGTGTCTTGGGAGATCACCAATAATTCTTTGACTCCAGCGTTTTTAAGGCGCTTGGCTTCGTCTAAAATGCTGCCAATAGGGCGGCTAACTAAATCGCCGCGCATAGAAGGAATAATGCAAAAGGTGCATCTATGGTTACAGCCTTCAGATATTTTTAAGTAAGCATAATGACGGGGTGTTAACTTTACACCTATGTCTGGCACTAAATTTAAATAAGGGTTGTGCTCTGGTTGCGGCAAATGCTGGTGTACTTGGTTAACCACTTCTTCATAGGCATGGGGGCCAGTGATGGCTAATACATTAGGGTGGACTTCGCGAATTTCGTCTTCTTTAATGCCTAAACAACCGGTTACTATCACTTTACCGTTTTCATTTAGCGCTTCGCCTATGGTATCCAGCGACTCTTGTACTGCTGAGTCAATAAAACCACAGGTATTAACTATAACTAAATCTGAATCGTTATAGGTGGGCACTACGTCGTAACCTTCAGTGCGAAGTTGAGTCAAAATTCGCTCAGAGTCAACCAAGTTTTTGGGGCAACCTAGGCTAACAAAGCCAATGCGAGTGCCATTGGTTTTGCGTATAGGTGAATCTTCTAACACTTTTACTGGTGTTTCTAGAGTGGTGGTTTTATTGGGAGTGTAGGTTTCTACTGTCATGCTGGTATCTTAAACGCTGTAATTGAGGCAATTATACGTTATCTAATAAATCTAAGGCAGAGGGATCAGCGTTTTAATTAAACAAAACAACAAAAAGCCGGCTTTTGCCGGCTTTTTAATGAGTATTTTTAAGTTAAACCCTTAAAAACGTTTTTTCACTGTTACCCCAAAAGTAGCAGGTTCAGACATATAGGCATTTAATTTACCCGATTGTAACGGTGCATTGAAGTTTGTACGGTTGATGTACTCTTCGTCTAGGATATTTCTACCCCAAATAATTACATCAGCATCCATGTCTTCGAAATTCATGAATAAACGTAGGTTCAATACATTATATGCATCTTGTATTGCATAAGGGTCGTTACTGCCATCTAACACTATTTCGCTAGTGTAGCTGTAATCACCTTGAACATAGGCATAAATACCGTCAGCCATTTCAAAGTCTTTTTTCAGGCTTAATACAGCATAATGTTTAGGCTCGCCACCAGGTCTGTCACCAGAGCGGTCACAGAATTGATCCGTTGGGTTTTGACGACCTGGATCATCTTGTCCTGTGTGCCATGTATAAGCTAACCAACAGTTTCCTCTTTCGAAGGTTTTATACTCAGCGTCAACAAAGGCATAGGCTAAGTTAACTTCAAGCTCATCCATAGGTAACCAAGTTGCTTCAACTTCAAAGCCTTTAATTTCGTAATCACCGGCGTTTTGTAGATTAAAGCCATTTCCGGTAAAGGTATTCGCTTGGAAATCTTCAACTGTGGTGTAATGCGCTGCGGCATTAATACGCAGGTCTTGATCATCAAAGTCTTTCTTGATCCCAACTTCAACTGATTCAGAAGTTTCGGCATCAAACAGAGGATTAAAGCCAGCTGCAATACGGTCGGTGTTAGTTCCACCAGACTTATAACCTTGTCCATAAGACGCGTAGTACAAGGTGCCGCGCTCTGGCTCCCAGCTTAACTTAACTGTTCCTGTGATTTGATCGTCTTCTAAAGACTCAACAATATTAGGACGAGAAGCCGTTGTGGCTGCTAAAGCTTGGAAACCCCATCCTTCAGTTTGGAAAGGACGGATGAGTTCAAGATCAGCAGAAGTTGGGGCTTGGCCTGTCATAAGTGCAGCGCCAATTCTTTGTAAGGCTGCACCAGCCATTGCACCACCTATAGCTAACTCAGTTTGAGAGTTAAAAAAGCTAGGGAAATCTGCGCCACTGGCTAGGTTTTCGCTAAAGATAGTAACCAGATCTTTGGTTTCGTCTGTGTAACGAATACCTGCAGTTAAAGTCACTTCATCACTAAGTTTATAATCAAACTGACCAAACAATGCTGTGCTTTCGTGTTCTTGATCTGCAACATGGTCAAAGCCTGTGCCCGCAGGGGCCGGTGTGGCAGCTGGAGCAATAAAGCCACCTGTTAAGGCGCTAACCTGATTTAGTCCATCAATAAGCGGATCAAGTAAGCCACCAGTTGAGGCTAAGAAAAACTGATTAAAGGTATTATCAGTGTACAGGCTGTAGTCTAAGTCCAATTCTTGGGTGAAATAATAAGCACCTAAGATGTAGTTAAGTTTTTCACTGGTATAGTCTAAGCGTACTTCTTGTGAGAAAGACTTTTGACGAGAATCATTCACCGTGCCAAACAAATCGGCATCAGTGAAGTCTGCATCAATGTTGTCGTAAGACACAAAGTTACGATAAGCAGAAATAGACACAAAAGTGAAGTTGTCGTCTAGTTCCCAGTTCAATTCTGCAGACAAACCTTTATCTGTCATGGTTGAAACTGGTAAGAATGACACAGCTACTTCACGATCAAAGAAGGCATCGCCGCCAGGAAATACCGTGCCACCTAGGGCTGGTAAGGCTGCATCTGAACCAAACTTGCCTGGAATTTCCGTTGCTTGGAAATTGCTTAACTGAACAGGGGCGCCACAACAAATTTCATCAATGTCAGAGTAGTCGGCAATAATTCTTAAGGATACGTCATCGTTAGGGGTAAACAAGGCTTGTAATCTGCCGCCCCAACGGTTTCTGTCGTTGATGCTGTCTTCGCCAAGGTTGATGTCACTAACTGTGCCATCTCTGTGACTAGTAAAACCAGTTGCACGAAATGCTAATACATCTTCAATAGCAGAAAACGACATGGCACCAGAAACGTTAACTAATCCATAGTTACCTAGGGTTGCTTCAACAAATCCGTCACCGCCATCGTGGCTTGGTTTAACTGTGCTAACCAAAATCGCACCAGAAGGCGTGTTTTTACCAAAAAGTGTACCTTGTGGACCACGCAGTACTTCAACTGCAGCAACATCCACTAGGTTGTTGATCATAGAGTTTTGACGTGCACGGTATACGCCGTCAACGTATAAACCAACCGAAGACTCTAAACCAAAGTTTTGTGATGAGGTGCCTACACCACGAATTGAAAAGCTTGAGTTAGTGGCACTTTGGCTTTGAAATGCGCCTAAGCCAGGTACGTTGGTTTGCAAGTCGTACATATCTTTAATGACGGCTTCAGCCATTTCGTCACCAGTAAAGGCGGTAACAGATACAGGGACTTCTTGAAGATTTTGCGCACGTTTTTGTGCAGTTACGGTAATGGTTTCTAAGCCGCTTTGATCTTCAGCTTGTGTTTCTTGAGCAAATCCCACTGTGCTAGATAAAGCGAGTGACAGACCGACTAAAGAAGAAAGGGCAGAGGGTTTAAAACGTTGTGGCAGAGTTTGTCTCATTATGTGTTCTCATTTTTGCTAGCTAGGCTAGTCTATTTTTGGCTCTATGGACTAAAAACGTTTTGAGCTAAATGCTTAAACAGTGAATTAACTTAAAAGCATCACTTGTCAGACCTGTAACTTTATCAAGAGAGTCTAGCAAAAGTAAATGATTGGTTTGTGAAATGTTAATGAAGTTTTTTTGTTATTTGGCAGCAGCTTATACTTAAATGAACTTAAAACCTTGGGTTTATTCGATTTTAAAGGCATAAATTTGCTAAATACAATTTGATTAGAATAATAAATTCAACTAATAAACCAATTCATCATATTATCAACTTATTAACATTTGCATGGAAAAATAGATGTCTGAATTTTATTTAGTTCGCCATGGGCAAGCGTCTTTTGGAGCAGAAAATTACGACAATTTAAGCCCTTTAGGACACCAGCAAGCTAAGTGGTTAGGTGAGTATTTTGCTTCGAGAAATGTACAATTCTCTGACCTCTATCTGGGCGACTTACAGCGCCATACACAAACCGCAGAAGGCATAGTGGCTGGCTTAGGTTACCAACCAAAAATGCATGTAAATACTGGCTTTAACGAATTTGACTTCGAAAATATCGGCGCTGCTTTTTTGCAAGAACACCCTCAACATCAATTGCCTAAACAGGCACCCGCTGCCGATTTTTATCGATTGTTAAAACTTGCCATGCGCGCTTGGGCGCACAATGAAATCGCCAGCGATATGTTGCAAGAAAGTTGGGCGGATTTTCAAACTCGGGTGCAAGACGCGTTAGCAGAGGTGTGTAAACAGCCCAGTAAACAAGCGGTATTAATCGTCAGTTCTGGTGGGGCCATGTCTATGTTAATGAGTTTAGTGCTGGGGTTAGATGCCCAGCAGGTGATAGAGCTCAATATGCAAATTAAAAATACCAGTGTTAGTCAGTTTTATTTTAACCAGCACAGTGTCAGATTGGCCAGTTTTAACAATGTGCCGCATTTAGACTGCCCAGAAAGATTGGACAGTATTACCTTTAGCTAAAGGACAAAAGTATGAATTTTGATTATTCCGATAAATCTCAACAGTTAATAGAGCGCTTGCAGGCTTTTATGCAGGAACATATTTACCCTGTAGAGCAAGAGTATATTAATGCCGTACACAATAATCATGAGCGCTGGACTACCCCAGCCATGATGGAAGGGCTTAAGCAAAAGGCCCAAGCCGCTGGCTTGTGGAATTTGTTTTTACCTGCAGAATATTTACCTTATGGTGCAGGGTTAAGCAATTTAGAGTATGCCCCTTTGTGTGAAATTATGGGGCGAGTGTTATGGAGCTCAGAAGTCTTTAATTGCAGCGCGCCTGATACCGGAAATATGGAAGTCTTGGCCAGATACGGTAGTGACGAACACAAAGAGAAATGGTTAAAGCCTTTGTTGGCGGGCAAAATTCGTTCGGCCTTTGCCATGACAGAGCCTGCTGTTGCCTCATCTGATGCAACTAATATTGAAACCTCTATTGTGCGTGACGGCAATGACTATGTGATTAATGGACGCAAGTGGTATACCAGCGGCGCCATGAATACTAATTGTAAAATTATGGTGGTAATGGGGAAAACCGATCCTTCGGCTCCTCGTCATCAGCAACAATCGCAAATATTAGTGCCAATAGATACTAAAGGCGTAACAGTAATAAGACCCATGGCCGCCATGGGACATTATGATGAACCTATAGGCCATGCAGAAGTAAATTTTGATAATGTGCGAGTGCCAGCGGCGAACTTGTTGGTGGGCGAAGGGGAAGGCTTTGCCATAGCACAAGGTCGATTGGGACCAGGGCGAATTCACCATTGTATGCGTTTAATTGGATGCGCTCAGCGAGCGCTAGACATGGCCTGCGAAAGGGTTGAACAACGCATTGCGTTTGGTCAGCCACTAAGCAAGCAGCAGTCAATACGAGAAAATATTGCGCAAATGCATTGTGATATTGAACAAGCGCGCTTACTTACTTTAAAAGCGGCAGATAATATGGACAGGTATGGCAATAAGGTCAGCCGCAATATTATTGCTGCTATTAAAATAGTGGCCCCTAAAATGGCATGTAATGTCATTGACAAAGCCATTCAAATGCATGGCGCGGCTGGCACCAGTCAAGATTTAATATTATCTGCCACCTATGCTTACGCCCGAACCATACGTTTAGCAGACGGCCCAGATGAAGTGCATATGATGCAATTGGGGCGTAACTTAATCAAAGATAAGCATGCTAAATAAGCCAGTAGCAAGAGGACAGAGTTATGCCCGAAAGAGGCGCAGTTGAACAGTTAGACGAGCAAAGACTCGCAGATTATTTATCTCAACATATAGAAGGATTTGAAGGGCCTGTTAGTAGCACTAAGTTTGCTGGTGGTCAGTCAAACCCAACCTTTAAATTAACTACAGCTAAGCAAACTTATGTGCTTAGGCGTCAACCCCCAGGTAAGTTGCTTAAATCTGCCCATGCTGTTGATAGAGAGTTTAGAGTGTTAGCCGCTTTACAAGGCTCGAAAGTGCCTGTGGCTAAGGTGTATCATTTATGTGAAGACAGCTCTGTTATAGGCAGTATGTTTTATGTGATGGAATATAAAGAAGGGCGAGTATTTTGGAACAGCTCTTTACCTGATATTGATTCAAATCAAACCCGTGCCCAGATGTATCAAAATATGGTACAGGTGCTCGCAGACTTGCACAGTGTTGACATAGATGCAGTGGGGTTAAGTGATTATGGTAAGCCAGGCAATTATTATCAACGCCAGCTAAGTCGCTGGAGTAAACAATACCAATTATCCAAAATTCAAGAGATTCCAGAGATGGATGCTCTCATAACTTGGTTAGAGCAAAACTTACCTGAAGACGATGGAAAAGTTTGTTTAGTGCATGGCGATTATCGCATGGATAATTTGATGTTTGACCCGCAGACACCCGAAATTATGGCTGTGCTTGATTGGGAGCTATCGACTTTAGGTCATCCTTATGCCGACCTTGCTTACCAATGTATGCAACTGCGCTTGCCCGAGAATGTGGGTAAGTCCACAGGTTTAGGCGGAGTCGATCGAGCTGCCCTTGGGATCCCTGAAGAAGCAGACTATGTGGCAGCCTATTGCCAATTAGTGGGAATAGAAAAAATTGATAATTGGAATTTCTATCTAGCCTTTTGTTTTTTCCGTTTAGCGGCTATCGCTCAAGGGGTGGCTAAACGTGCTGAAGAAGGCAATGCCTCTAATAAAGAAGCCCAGCAAGTAGGCGCAATGGTAAAACCTTTAGCTCAATACGCCTTAAAACTTACTCATTCAGAGCAAGGAGAATCAATATGAAAGCCATAGTATGTGAAAAGTTTGCCCCGGTAGAATCTCTTATTTTTAAAGATGTGCCCGATCCCGAGATTAAAAAAGGTCATGTGTTGGTGGAGGTAAAAGCCTGTGGGGTGAATTTTCCAGATGGATTATTAGTGCAGGGCTTATATCAAATGAAACCCGACTTTCCCTTTATTCCTGGCAGCGAAGTTGCGGGCGTCATCACTGAGGTAGGGGAAGGGGTAGAGCATGTAAAAGTAGGGGCAAGAGTGATTGCTATGTGCATGTTAGGCGGCTATGCGCAAAAAGTGCTATGCCCAGCTAGCCATATCATTCCTATTCCTGATGTCATCCCAGATGAAGAAGCGGCGGCCTTAGTCACTGCTCACGCTACTGCACATCATGCCCTTAAACAACGAGCGCAAATTCAAGCAGGTGAAACCTTGTTGGTAACAGGAGCTGCGGGAGGAACTGGCTTAGCTGCTGTGCAAATTGGCAAGCAAATGGGGGCTAAAGTAATAGCTGTGTGTTCAACCCAAGAAAAGTTGGACTTAGCCAAACAAAATGGCGCAGATATTCTGATCAACTACACCCAAACCGATTTAAAAACTGCTATTAAAGACGCCACAGAAGGTAAAGGTGTGGATGTGGTTTACGAATGCGTTGGTGGTGATACTTTTCATGCTTGTTCGAGAAGCATGGCCTGGAATGGTCGATTATTAGTAGTTGGCTTTGCTGGAGGCAGTATTCCTGAGTTTCCGGTTAACTTAGCCTTAGTAAAAGGTTATTCAGTGGTTGGGGTATTTTGGGGCTCTTTTACTCAACATCAACCCCAAGAGTTTGCTAAGAATATGCAAGAGTTACTAAGCTGGTATGTTGAAGGTAAAGTCAAGGTTAGGGTAGATAAGGTGGTGCCCTTAGAAAATGCTAAAGACGCCCTAAACACAGTGATGAACCGAGAAGTAAAAGGCAAAATGACCTTAAAACCTTAACTAAGAATTTTTCTGTTAGTTAACCCTAGATAAAAAAACGGCCTCAAAAGAGGCCGTTTTAATAAGGAGGGCAGGATAAGCTACCCCCCTTCCATGTTGAACGTTACTGTGGTTTTAGGCCACTTTGTTCAGGTTTGGCTTGTAGCCAAATTAAATTCTGTCGTTTAATTCAGCTACAATAGCTGAGCCGGCTAAACCATTTTCGGCAGCCCAATCAAGAATGGTCTTACCGTCTTTTTCTGGGGCTTTTAAATCACCTTTAGGCATTTTCTTTACCATAAGTGTGCCTGTTTCAACTGCGTCACTTAATAGTGCGGTGCGAATTAAGCTATTGCCACCACATGACACACCTGTGTAGTAATCTTTAAGTTTCAATCTGTAATCTGATTGAACACGTTTCATCTTCTTACGTAACTCGCCTTTGTCATCGGCTTTTACAATGGTACAAATGTTTTGTAATGCTTCGCCTACGTCAGCTTGGGCTTGGCCGGCGCTGAATACACTTAAAGTGGCGATAGCGATTGAAGTTTTAACTATTTTCAACATGGTTAATTTCCTCTTTGCTAAATTATTTTGATGTAGATAATGTGTTTCGATGAGGTGATTAAAAAGCATTTTGCTTGATTAAAAAATCTGCAAGACAATACTTGGGTATGAGGTTTGATACTTTAGTGACTGTTTGTAGCCAATGGAAAACTGGCTAGAGCATAGAGTAATGTTGAGCTGTGGAAAAAATTACTGGGGTGTTTTTTGATTCAATATAAGCTGATTATTTTGCTAAAAAAAGTAGATAAAAGCCGATGTCTAACAAAAATTAAGGCTTGAGTAATGCCTCTAAGTGGTTAACTCAAGCCTTAATTAAGTGGCCTAACTGTGGCGAGCTTTTAATACTGCTATTACATCAGTCAGGCTTAAATCGCTGGCTTGTAATAATACTAACAGGTGATAAAGCAAATCTGCTGATTCGTTTTTTAACTCGTCTAAATCTTTGACTGTGGCAGCTAAAGCGGTTTCTACCCCTTCTTCTCCCACTTTTTGCGCGATACGTTTAATGCCTTTGCTGTATAAGTGAGCCGTGTAACTGCTTTCAGGATCTGCCCCTTTACGTGCTGCTATGACAGATTCTAATTCAGCAATAAAACTAATTTCGGCTGATTGACTGTCGGCCCAACAGGTTTCTGTGCCTTTGTGGCAAGTGGGGCCTACAGGGTTAGCCAGTGCTAGTAAACAATCTTGGTCACAGTCGCTGCTTAGCTCAACAAGAGCTAAGTGATTGCCTGACTCTTCACCCTTGGTCCAAAGGCGTTGTTTAGAGCGACTAAAAAAGGTCACTAAACCGCTTTCAAGGGTTTTAGTTATGGCTTGTTTATCCATAAAGCCTTGCATTAATACTTTGCCGTTTTGGGCATTTTGCACTATGCAGGGGATCAGGTTGTCCATCTTCTGCCAAGCTAATGTATGGATATTGTCTGTGCTAATGATCATTTTATTCTCTACTGTTATTTAGCTTGAACTCGCTTTAGTTTCTCATCACTATATTTTGACTGCGCAAATAAGCTTTTAATTCAGGAATGCCAATTATGCCCTTGTGAAATACAGAAGCGGCCAGGGCTCCGTCTACATCGGCTTGTTCAAATACATCTTTAAAGTGGGCTTTTTCACCCGCGCCGCCTGATGCAATTAACGGAACTTTGCATGCTTGACGTATGGCTGACAGTTGCGCTAGATCATAACCTTGGCGCACTCCATCTTGATTCATACAATTTAATACAATTTCACCCGCGCCGCGTTGTTGCACTTCTTGGATCCAATCTGCGGTTTGCCAGTTTGTCACCTGAGTGCGGGATTCATCCCCTGTATATTGATGCACTTGATATTGGCCTGTTGCTTGGTTGTAAAAACTGTCTATGCCCACCACCACACATTGTTGGCCAAAAGTGTGGTGCAAGCGGGTGATCAATTCAGGATCGGCTAAAGCAGGGGAGTTAACCGAAATTTTATCGGCACCCATTTCTAAAATTTTGCCCGCATCTTCTATGGTTTTTATGCCACCTGCCACGCAAAAAGGAATGTCTATCACTTGTGCAATGCGAGTCACCCAACTTTTATCTACCACTCTTTGATCGCTTGAAGCAGTAATGTCATAAAACACTAATTCATCAGCACCTTGTTGGGCGTATTGTTCAGCCAAAGGCACTATGTCACCAATGATTTCGTGATTGCGAAATTTTACCCCTTTGACCACTTTGCCATCTTTCACATCTAAACAAGGGATAATGCGTTTAGCTAACATATAAAAACCTATACTAGTGCTATCTAGTTCGAACGTTTTAGAAACCGAATCGAGCTAAAGCTGAATTTAAAATTAAATTAAGAAACGAGTTGGCAAGACCTCTAAACTTAGCTGATCTTGCGCACTAAGCCGGCAATAAGCACGGCTCTATGGTTATTTTACTTGGGTCAACCAATTGTGTTTATCGGCCGCTTTGCCCCATTGAATGTCGTTTAACGCTTGGCGTAACTTTTGAGTAGTGGCGCCACCTTCACCGGTGCCGACTTTATGTTCTTGGCCATTGTGAATTAAGGTGCCTACAGGGGTTAGTACCGCTGCTGTTCCCGAAAGTGCGGCTTCAACATTAGGCTTAGCTGCGCGAGTTAATAATTCCACAACTGATAATTGGGTTTCAGTGACTTTCATACCCATATCTGCAGCTAGCGTTAAAATTGAACTGCGAGTCACACCATGTAAAAAACTGGTATCTAAAGCTTTAGTGATAATTTCGTTGCCATCAATTAACAAAAAGTTGGCCGCCCCGGTTTCTTGCACATCGCCATTAGGACAAAATAAAATTTGATCGGCTTGTACGGCTTTTTTAGCGGCTAAAATTGGACCTAATGCGCTAGCGTAGTTACCACCACTTTTGATCATGCCCATATGTGGCGCACAACGCATGCCGCTTTCGTCTAACAATAATCTAAGAGGTTTAGCTCCACCGGTAAAATAATCACCAACTGGAGACACCAACACATAAAGCATAGATTCCATGCTAGGTGCTGCGGCTTTACCTATGGCGGCTTCAGTGCCTATGTGGGTTGGGCGAATGTACATTGAGCCTGGTGGCTGAGGAATGTCTGCTTGGTATTGACTCACTATGCCTAAGATCATCTCAGCCACTTGTTGTTGATCAATACTAGGTAGTGATAACAATTCGCTGCTTTGAGCAAAACGTTTTAAGTTTTGATCCATACGAAAAACATGCACGCTGCCGTCTGCATGTTTAAACGCCTTCAGCCCCTCAAAACAGGTGCTGGAATAATGCAATACATGCGCGCCGGGATGCAACTGTATACTGTCTGAGGCAACAGTCGTCGCTTGCTTCCACTGATTATTTTCAAAGCTAGTGAATGCCATTTTAGGCATAAACACTGTACCAAAAGCCGCCATGATAATTTCCTAATTGGTTAATTTATAAAGAATAATAAATGTTATCTGGTTGTAATTAATGCGCCGAATTCCAACACTCAATCGCTTGTTTAACGGTAAATTTACCTTCTAAAAGAGCACGACCTAAGATCACGCCAGCGACCTTACTGGGTTTGAGTACGGCAATATCGTTAAGATTACCAATGCCACCTGATGCTTGCCAACCTACAGAGGGAAATCTCTCGGTTAACTCAGTGTAAAGTTGGTGATTCGCGCCTTGCAGGGTACCGTCTCGGCTAATGTCTGTACATAAAACATGCTTAGCGCCCACGGCTAAAAAATCCTCTAATAAGGCTTCAATGGATACCCCAGAATTTTCTTGCCAACCATGAGTGGCGATAAACTTATTGCCAGCCTGATCAATATTGATATCTAGCGCCAATACTATGGCATCTGCGCCATATTGGCTTATCCAACTTTTAACCAATTCTGGCTGCTTGACCGCCAAAGAGCCTATCACCACGCGTTTGACCCCAATCTCTATTAGTTGGGCTACATCTTGCTCTGAGCGAATGCCACCTCCAGCTTGAAATTGCATACGCTTAGTGGCCACCATTTGGCTAATCAGCTTTAACTGGCGTTTGTTAGTATCTTTGGCTCCAGTTAAATCCACTATGTGTAACCAACTCGCTCCTTGATCGGCATAGTTATGCACTACTTCAATAGGATCGAGTGAATATTCGGTTTTTTGTTGGTAATCGCCTTGATAAAGACGTACCACTGAACCCTCAATTAAATCTATGGCTGGTATTATCATCTGTTTAAATTCACTTTAGTTAAATCGGTAGTGTTATAAATCAATAAAGTTTTTCAGCAGCTGCGCGCCAGCTTCACTTGAGCGTTCAGGGTGAAATTGTACGCCAAAAAAGTTGTCTTGCTGAATGGCGGCTGAAAAATCCATACCGTATTGGCAACTGGCCATAGTGATATTGGATATGCCAACGGCAAAACTATGTACAAAATAGAAATAGCTAGCTGGATCTATGCCTTTAAAAAGCGGCGCATCTTTAATGGGGGTGACAGTATTCCAACCCATATGCGGTAACCTTAACTCTCCCACTTGCATGCGTTTTACTTGGCCAGGCATTAAGCCTAAACATGCCACGTCTCCTTGCTGACTTTCGGCGGATTGTTTAACCATAAGTTGCATACCTAAACAAATCCCCAAAACCGGTTGAGTCAGTCCTTGAATAACGCTACTCAGTTGTTTTTGTTCTATGCTGGCCATGGCCGCTTGAGCGCTGCCTACTCCGGGCAAAAACACTTTATCTGCCTGTTGAATTTCAGCATGTTCATCACTGACCCGCACCACAGAGCCCAAGCGCTCTAAGGCAAATTTAACCGAAGAAATATTGGCGCAGCCGGTATTTACAATCACAATTTTTTGTTGCGCCATAACTACAAGGCTCCTTTACTGCTAGGTAAGGCTTCACCTTGTTTATGAATGGCTTGACGTAAAGCGCGACCAAATACTTTAAATAAACTTTCGACTTGGTGGTGGGCATTGCCTTCTGTGGTGGATAAATGCAAAGATAATCCCATCGCTTGAGCCAAAGAGTAGAAAAAATGTGGCACCATTTCTGTGGTCATTTCGCCCACTTTATCGCGGCTAAATTCGGCGTTAAATTGTAGGTGAGGGCGATTAGAAATGTCTAAAATACACTCTGCTCGACATTCGTCCATAGGTAATGCAAAGCCAAATCTACCTATGCCTCTTTTATTCCCTAGGGCTTTTTTCATGGCTTCGCCTAAAGCTAAAGCCGTGTCTTCCACACTGTGGTGATCGTCTATGTGTAAATCGCCGGCTACCTTAAGGTTTAGTTCAAAACCACCGTGAGTCGCAATTTGATCTAACATGTGATCAAAAAAGCCTAGGCCAGTTTCAATACGAGACTTGGCTTGTGAGTCTAAATCAACTTCAACTTCAATCTGGGTTTCTGAGGTTTTGCGAACGACCTTTGCCACCCGTTTAGACACAGATAACTGTTTTGCTATGGCTGGCCAATTAAGACTATCGCGTTGATATTTAATGCCAACTAGCCCCATGTTTTCAGCCAGTTGAATATCAGTATCGCGGTCGCCTATTACATAAGAACGGGTAAAGTCGATTTTACCTTGCTGTAAATAGTCTTTCACCAGACCTAACTTGGGCTTACGGCAACTGCAATTATCACTGTCGAAGTGCGGGCAAATTAACACATCGTCAAACACCACCCCCTGACTGTTAAAAATATCCATCATCTTGTTGTGAGCAAGATCAAAGTCGGCTTGGGGGAAACTCGAGGTGCCTAGTCCGTCTTGGTTAGACACCATGACCAAGCGAAACCCCAACTGCTGTAATTTTAATAAAACAGGCACAACCTGAGGTTCAAATACCAGTTTTTCTAAACTGTCTAATTGTTTATCAATAGCCGGCTCTTCTACTAAGGTGCCGTCTCTGTCGATAAAAAGAATAGGTTGTTGACTCATGCTGATGGTTCCTGCTGACTAAAAAAACTCGTCATTAAGTCGAGTAGTTTTTGATTTTGAGATTGATTGCCAAGGGAAATCCGCAGGCAATTTTCAAGACTGTGCTGTTTAGATTGATCGCGAATTAGCACGGAATTTTCCACTAAATATTGCATTAATGCGTTCTTTTGCGGATGACGAAACAAAATAAAATTGGCTTTGTCATCGCCGATTAATTCAAGATCTTTAAATTGTTGTAACTGTTGTTTAACCCAAGACTTTTGTTCGGCTAAATAGTTAACTTGTTGGACCATGTTATTTAATCCATTAGCACTTAGCGCTTGGGCGGCAATTTGCGCTACTGGCTCTGGTACAGGGTAAGGGGCAATGACTTTTAGCACAGATTGGATAATCTCTGAGTTGGCTAAAGTAAAACCACAACGTAAGCCCGCCAATGCAAAGGCTTTTGATAAAGTGCGTAAAATAACCAAATTAGGGTAGTTAGTTAATTCATTGGCCCAGCTATTATTTTGATCAAATTCAATATAAGCCTCGTCTACCACTACTAATGCCGAGTCGGCAAAGTGTGTGAGTAGTTGTTGTAGCTGAGCTTTGTCAACAGAGGTGCCTGTTGGGTTATTGGGTGAACAAATAAACACCAGATTCACTTGGCCTTTAAAGGCCTTAATTGCTGGCAAATCTAAACTAAAATCGGCGTTTAGTGGTGCTTGTTCTACCCCTACATTACAGGTTTGCGCGCTAATGGCGTACATACCATAGGTAGGGGGACAAATTAATATTTTATCTTGGGCAGGGGTACAAAAGGTACGAATGAGTAGCTCAATGCCTTCATCAGCCCCGCGGCTAACTAATACTTGATCATTTTGCACGCCAGCATACTTGGCATATGGCAATAACACACTTGGCGGCTGACATTCTGGGTAGCGGTTGAGTTGTTGACTGGAAATTTGATAGTCATTAGCAAAAGGCGATTCGTTAGCATTTAGCCAAACTTCGGTGGTGCTATTGCCGCCAGCAAAGATACGTCTGGCTGATTCGTAAGGTTTAAGGGCTTTGAGGTTTGGGGCTAAGAGTTTATTGATTAACTGGCTCATGCTTTGCCCCCTTGCTCAACACTATCTAGGCGTAATTTAACCGCTTGTTTATGGGCATCTAGGCCTTCTGCATCAGCTAAATCCATAATGGCATTGCCAATATTTTGTAAACCTTGGTAAGTTAATTCCTGCACTGTGTATCTGCGCATAAAATCGGCTAAGCCTAAGCTTGAATAGTTGCGAGCATAACCGTAAGTGGGTAATACGTGGTTGGTACCACTGGCATAATCACCTGCTGATTCAGGCGACCATTGACCGACAAAGATGGAGCCGGCATTAGTTAACTTGGCTAAGCAGTCGCGAGCATTGTCACATTGTAATATTAGGTGTTCAGGAGCATAGGCATTACTCACTTCAAAAGCCTGCTCTAAACTATCGGTTAAAATATATCGGCTGTGCTGCATAGCCTGTTGGGCAATTACTCCACGGGTTAATTGCTTTAGCTGTTTTTCTACTTGTTGCTGCACATCAGCAATTAATTGGCGACTATTAGAAACCAAAACAGCTTGCGAATCACTGCCATGCTCAGCTTGAGATAATAAATCAGCGGCTACAAATACCGGATTGGCTAATGCATCGGCAATCACTAACACTTCTGATGGGCCTGCAGGCATATCGATAGCCGGACCAGCCGCAATACGACTAACCTGTTGTTTAGCCTCGGTAACATAACTATTACCCGGACCAAATATTTTATCTACTTTGTTAATGCTTTGGGTGCCTAATGCCATAGCTGCTATGGCTTGGGCACCGCCAACTAAATAAATTTCGTCGATGCCACATAAACTGGCGGCGTAACGAATTTCTACGGCAATTTGACCGTTTTTATCTGGTGGCGTGCATAAAACTTTTCGTGCACAGCCTGCCACTTGGGCAGTGGCGCCTAACATTAAAACGGTTGAAGGTAAGGGCGCAGTGCCACCAGGAATATATAACCCCACACTAGCTAAAGGGGCATGTTTAAGTTCGCATACCACCCCTGGAGATGTTTCAACTAGGGTATCTTGTGGATATTGCGCTTGATGAAAGGCTTTGATGTTAGCGTAAGCTTGATCTATTGCCCATTTAACTTCGGGTTTCAGTTGGCTTGCAAAAGTGTCTTGATCCGCTTCGACAAAAGCTAAGCTAGACAATTTCGCTCCATCAAATTTTTCGGTGTAAGCGAATAACGCCTGATCACCCTGAGCTTGCACTTTTGCGATAATTTCAGCCACTGTTGCAGTTAAAGCTTGGTTATCTGCTAATGCTGGTCGACTAAGCAATGTCGTTTGTTGTGTTGGCGTGAGTTGTGCCCAATTTTGCATGATTTATTAACCTATTCGCTGCGTTAACCCAATTAAGACATCATTTTTTCAATGGGCATTACTAATATAGAACGACAACCTAAGGCTTTAAGCTTTTCCATGGTTTCCCAAAACAGAGTTTCTGGACTTACAACATGCACTGCCACCACATCATTATTACCGGCTAAAGGTAAAACAGTGGGATTTTCAGAGCCTGGCAATAAACGTTTAACTTGCTCTAAACAAGCAGTAGGGGCGTGCAACATTATGTATTTGCTTTCTTTGGCCTGATTCACTCCGTCAATACGCGGCAGCATTTTATTAATAAAAGCTTGTTTAGTATCAGGTAATTCGCCAGCACGCTGAATAAGCACAGCTTTAGAAACAAATATTTCATCGGCTTCTTGTAAACCGTTGGCCTCTAAGGTGGCGCCGGTTGACACCAAATCACATATTGCATCGGCTACCCCTGCTCTAGGTGCCACTTCAACCGAGCCGGTTAACATCACTGCGCTGGCCTGAATATTTTTTTGTTTGAAAAAGCGCTCTAATAAAAAAGGGTAGGTAGTGGCGACTTTTTTACCTTGCAATGATTCTACACCTTGGTAGTCCATTTCGTTGGGAACGGCAATAGATAACCGGCAACCGCCATAATCTAGCCTTCTTAACTCAATGTAATCAGCAACTTTTCCTGCAGCCTGACGCTCTAGCATTTTTTCTTCAAGTTCGTTTTGGCCGATAAACCCTAGGTCTACCACACCGTCCATGACTAGGCCGGGAATGTCGTCATCGCGAACAAGTAATAGATCAACGGGTTGATTAGTTGAATGAGCAATCAATAACCTATCGCGAATTTGCAACTTAATGCCTATGGCTTTTAAAAGTGCAATGCTGTCGTCACTTAATCGTCCTGACTTTTGTACTGCAATACGTAATCTGTTGTTATCACTCATGTTTTTAATCCAATTTAGTGTTTATTTGACTTCTGTTGTGGCTAATTATCTGGGTTTTTAAAAGCCCCAAAGAAAAACCCCCGAAAGATCCTTCCGGGGGTTTAGAGTGTGTCTGCGCCGCTAGAAGGTTCCAATAGACCTCCCAGCAAATACCTGAAAGGTTATGCTATATGGTGATGATGATGGCTCACAGCTTTCAGGTTAAATTTCATGGTTTCTTCGCTTTTGTTAAACCGCTTGGCGTTAGTGAGGCCTACATTATTCAATCGGCCTGATTAATGCAAGGGAAAACCTCATGAAAGTCCTAGCTTTCTTACAATTAAATCGACTAAGTTAGTATTGAATAACAAATTTGAATGTTTTTTGCACAGTGATGTCTATGTATATATAAAGGTTTTTGCATAATCTTAAGGAGAAATAATGATCAACGATTTATTATTTTCGGTGTTACCCCGTGAGGGTAAAGTACCTATTGCCCACGATAGCCAAAAGGTTGAACAAGTAGACAAGCAAGAAACCTTGCGGGCTTTGTCTGACGAAGAAAAAGAGTTAAAAGGCGAAGAGCGCGAAGCGCGCAAAAAACAACAAGAGCAACAAAAAAAACAACAGCAGGCCCCAGCTGAAACTAAAGCCGACACTCAACAGGCAAATAATACCGAGCAAGATGAGAATAAAAAAGGCAAAGGCCCAAAACATCTAGATATTTACGTTTAATCTAATCTTTACCATTAGCCTTTGGTGCAAGTTATATTACTTTTACTTAGGCTAATGCGTCACTAAACCACAGGAAACACTATGGCTGCACTATTTGATATTTTAATTTCTGCCGGACTGATTATTTTTATTGGCTTTATTGCCGCAGTTATTTGGGCCAAAAAGCAACAAAAAAAGTAGTGAGTTTTACTTGGTGTTTACCTTGAGTGAATTTTGTTTTTGATAGACGAACCTTTATTAAATAGTTACTTAATGGCAGGTTAAATAGCGGAAAGATTAAGCTGGTATATACTTGACTGACTTTAGCTATTAGCGGGTTACACAATGCGAATACTGCCTCTTGTTTTCATTAGCCTATTTTTTTCATTTAATATCTATGGCATGCCAGAAGAAAACTGGAAGGATTTCTCAGAGGGGATTTCCTTTAAAGTTTTGCAAAAGCCACAAAGTGTTTCTTTAATTCCAGATAAGCATATTAGTCAATATGATTTTAAGGTGACACTTGAGGATGGCAAAACCGCAAGTCGCAGTGTTTTTTTTGAGGCAAGTCCAGTTTTTATTAATTTTGAGCTCTTCGATGAAGAGGCCCTAGCAAGTTATTATTTGTCTATGCTGCATGCGCTTGCCTTGCAAGAAACGCGAGTATACAAAGTCAATGGTTCTTTGTTAGCTAAAGACAACCTTCACTCTGGCAAAACCAAGTTAATCACTATTACCCATTCTAAGCATGTTAAGTTTCCTGCAGCAAAACCGGCATTATTTAACCTAAAAGATTCTCAGCATTTAGTGCCCAATGGCGGCGGGTATTCTTATATAAAAAAAGGGTCGGGCACTCGCCACCCCAGTTTAAATGACAGTATTGTGATGCATTATTCTGTGTGGAATATCGATGGCGAATATATTGATAGTTCAGAGTTGGGCGGTGAAAAAAAGACCTTTGCACTAAAAAATATGGTCAAAGGCATACAGGCTTTAATGCCATTATTAGTTGAAGGCGATCGAGTGAGTGGTTGGTTTCCTCCTTCTCAAGCATATGGAAATAGGGAAAACCAAATATTAAATAAAACCCTAATATTTGAATTAGAACTCTTTGAGATTAAACCCACTAATTAAAAGCAGGCTAGGTTAGGAGCAAAACGGTTTTACGCTATTTGTTGACTGGTGTTTGTTCGACAAAAGCTTTGATGTCTAGCAAGTCTTTATTTAACTCTTTTAGCATGGCACGTTTAATAAAAGGGCTCATGATAAAAAATAGAATTTTGCTAGTAAGGGTTTGCGCTTCACTGTTAAAGCTCATAGTTAATTGACAAGTTTCGGCTAGCTGGGTGACTTCTAAGCGCGACTGGTAAACACAGCCATGGCTTTCTGCTCTAGTGCAATAATAGTGGTGGTCTTTCGCTTCAGTTATCCACATGGTTTCGGATTCTTCATTACCAAACATTTTTCGGGTTTCTTGCCACTTTAATCCCACTAAGCCGGTTGGTGGCTGATGTAAAACCTCTAGCTTAAGGATATTTGAAATCATCTGTTTGGCATTGGCGATATCTGTTATTGCGGCCCAAATTACTGGCGCTGATTGGTTGATGATTATGTGTGTCGATATGTGCATGGATACATTCCTTTTAGCGCTAGTCTAGGAGGGTTGATAACTAACCAGAGTTACTGAGCGCCAGCTGAGATCCCAACTATTTTGTGGCACTCAGGGCAACAAAATACTCGGTTAACGGCAAACCAGCCTCGGTTAACTTCTATTAGTTTATCTAGTTGCTTTTCACAGTGTGGGCAAATGGGTTTGATTTTTTCCTTTTTAATATCAACCATGTTTTAGTCCTGATGTTATTGGGTGAGCATAGATTAAAAAACTAAATCGCTAAAAAGCTGCGAAGTTCGTCTTGCCTTGCGAGTCCATCTTGCATGCCTAGCTCAATTAGTTCGCGGCAGAATTCTTTTTCGAATAATAAATAGCTGAGCAAGCTGGCATCGGCTTTGTCGTGTATCCCCATCATACGTAATAACATTTTTATCCCCGAAGGCATACGATGAAAATGCCTTGCGGCCATGTCGTTAAAGTCTATAGAAGGGTTAATGGCTAGGCAATCTATGGTTTTTAAGTTGGTTTGTTGCCTTTGCTGATGGGTCATATGCGCTATGGTTTGATTGATCCTAGTTAGACGTTCAAGATCAGCTTTTAAGGTATCGGCAAAAATGGTATCGAGCAAATGGCCTGCAATGGCGATGCTACTTGGGTAGCGATTCATGTCGGTAAAGCGTGATACTTTCTCTGGCTGTTCTACACCAATGATCAATATTTTTTCAGCACCTAAATGTATCGCTGGGCTCAAAGGAGAAAGCTGATGCACTGAGCCATCACCTAAATACTCACCTAACATACGCACAGGAGGAAACAACATGGGAATGGCCGATGAGGCCATTAAATGTTCAGAATCTAATGAACAAGCTATGCCGCGTCTTTGCTCTCTTTGCCAAGGCTTTATATCGGCTTGACCTTGAAAAAAACTGATGGAGTCGTGACTACTATAGCTTGAGGCATTAACACTAATAGCGCGTAAGTGTCCTGTGGCAATGTTTCTGTCGATGCGATTAAAGTCTAATCTGCTGCGGATCAGTTTTCTTAGGGGTTGGTTATTTAACAAACTGGCGGGCTTTTTTTGGTTTTGTTCAGATAAAAAGCTAGAGAAAAAGTTACCAGACAAATGCCTAAATACATCTCTAACTCCGCTGTCGTAGACTTGGCGAGTATCAAAGTTTTTCCAGACCCATTCAAGTTTACGTAAGCCTAAATGAAAGCAAGAAGCATAACAGGCTAGCCCTGCTGCATTGATAGCGCCAGCCGAGTTACCACAAACTATAGGAAAAGGTAGGCCTTTATTACGAGGTAAAAATGAGCCAATGGCTTTGAGCACACCGAGTTGATATGCGGCTCTTGCACCGCCTCCCGACAATAATAACGAATATTGATTACGCTCGGTCAATTCGTCTGCTCCTATAAGGTAAAGCTCAGTCCTTCGGCTGCGGCAAATAACTCAAGGTCTGCGCCACCAATTTCAATGACTTCTTGGCAATGGCTTTCTATGGCTGCAATTTCATCATCAGTGCGAATGTGATCATGACTATATAATGCCATGCGCTTAGCATTGCTACCCATAGCTAACTTCACTGCTTCTTCGGCAACCGAGTGCCCCCAGCCCGATTTAGCTGGCATATCAGACAGCATATATTGTGCATCATGAATAATAAGATCAGCATTGCGACTAAACTCAACCCAATCTAAAAAGTCAGTATTCTTTTTGTACGGAGGGTAGAGTTCGTTGTCTGTTATATAGGCTACTTTTTTACCGTCAGCCTGAATGCAATAAGAACTGCCACTACCTGGGTGGTTCATAGCTAAGCGAGTAATTTTGGCGCTGCCAATTTTCCATTCAACCACATTTGGCGCTAAGGGCTTAATTTCAATATTTGAAGGTAAGTCTTTGTAATCTACTGGAAAATAACTTCCGCTCATTTGCTCTAAAATGGCGTTGTCGGCATCAAATGTGATCTGACCTGGAGTGATAAAAATATTTCGTTTAGGCTGATAAATAGGGGCAAAAAATGGAAAACCTTGAATATGATCCCAGTGATTATGCGAGAGTAACAAGTGTATGTCGTTGGTTTGCTTGATCAGCTTTTGACCTAAGTGTTTTATGCCAGTGCCTGCATCTAAAATAATATCAGTACCGTCATCTAAACATAGGTGAACACATGCTGTGTTTCCGCCGTACTTTACAAACTCTGGGCCAGGTGATGGGCAGGAGCCGCGTACACCGTAAAAGGTCACTTGCATGTAGATCTCTAATTATATTAATTCAGTTTTATAAGCTAAAGATAACACTAAATATCGCTAGGCTTAAGTATTAACTTAGTCATCAAAGTATTAGCTTTGATTCTATTTACATAAAGTTTTAAATAAATAAAAAGCGCCTTAAGGCGCTTTAAAAGGTAACTTGGCTATAAGCCTAGTTTAAAGCTGGGTAACAAAGTCTAGTAAAGTACTAATATCAACAAGTTGCTTTTCACCACTGGCGCGGTTTTTGTATTCCACTTTTTGTTCGTCTAGATTACGCTCACCAATAACAATAGTATGCGGTACACCAATCAACTCCATGTCGTTAAACATCACACCAGGGCGTTCCTTACGGTCGTCAAACAACACTTCAATGCCGGCTTGCGTGAGCTGGGTATACAAAGACTCAGCCACTTCCTGAATACGATGTGACTTATGCATATTCATTGGAATAAGTGCTACTTTGAAAGGCGCAATGGCTTCTGGCCAAATAATGCCGTATTTATCATGGTTTTGCTCAATAGCAGCAGCGACTATGCGAGAAACCCCAATGCCGTAACAGCCCATACTTAGAATTTTATGTTTGCCATTTTCGTCTAATACCCCACAACCAAGGGCTTGAGAGTACTTATCGCCTAATTGGAAAATATGCCCTACTTCTATTCCACGTTTAATTTCTAAGGTTCCTTGGCCATCAGGAGAAGCATCGCCAGTTACCACATTGCGTATGTCTGCTGCTTGATATTCACCCACATCTTTTGCCCAATTAACCCCAATAAAGTGTTGACCAGTTTCGTTGGCACCACATACAAAGTCAGCTAGTTGAGCTGCGCTGTGGTCAACAATTACCGGTACTTTACTGTTAACTGGACCAATAGAGCCTATAGTGCAGCCAAGTTGTTGTTCAATTTGCTCTTCACTAGCCATAGTTAAAGGTGCGGCCACCCCAGCTAATTTTTCGGCTTTTACTGGGTTTAGTTGGTGATCGCCACGCAAAACTAAGGCCACTAAGCCTTGATTACCAGCTTCATCGGCTTCGGCTAATACAATTAAGGTTTTCACTGTTTGTTTCACATCAAGCTGCAAAAATTGACTGACTTGCTCAATGGTTTTTTGCTCAGGCGTGGCAATTTTTTCTATACTTTGCTGGCCTTCAGGGCTAAAGCTTGTATCAATCTGGGTTGTGGCCATTTCAATGTTAGCGGCGTAGTCTGAGCCATTACTAAAGGCAATGTCGTCTTCACCTGAATCAGCTAAAACGTGAAATTCATGGGAAGCACTGCCGCCAATTGAGCCTGTATCGGCAATAACAGGGCGATAATCTAAGCCAATACGTTCAAAAATATTACAATAAGCTTGAAACATGTTTTGGTAAGTGTTTTCTAAACAGCTTTGATCAATATGAAATGAATAGGCGTCTTTCATGGTAAATTCGCGACCACGCATGATGCCAAACCTAGGACGCACTTCATCTCTAAATTTAGTTTGTACTTGATACAGGTTCAGGGGTAACTGTTTGTAGCTGCTGACTTCGTTTTTGACTAGCGCTGTAATCACTTCTTCATGAGTAGGGCCAAGTACAAAGTCACGATTATGGCGATCTTTAATGCGTAATAATTCTGGGCCGTATTCTTCCCAGCGTCCAGACTCTTGCCATAGATCTGCAGGCTGAACCACAGGCATTAAAACTTCAATAGAGCCGGCTTTATTCATTTCTTCGCGCACAATATTGGCGACTTTATTTAACACTCGTAAACCAGTGGGCAACCAAGTATATAGACCAGACGCTAGCTTTCTTACCATGCCAGCTCTGAGCATCAATTGATGGCTAATGACTTCTGCGTCGGCTGGTGTTTCTTTTTGAGTGGATAATAGGTATTGGCTAGTGCGCATGGCTAGTAGTGTCTCTACGGGTTGAGGTTAAAAATCGGCGGCCATTCTAACAGTAGCTTTATGACCAATCTAGCAAAATTAGCCTTGGCTGGTTTTTCTTGCAGGTTAAAGCTAATTAACTTACAAGCAATAAAGCAAAGCTATTAAGTTTGGGTGATTTTTAGTACTAGGTTTTGTTGCTCTTTTACTTGCCATTGAATGTTAAAGTTATACAAAGTCATGCCATAAATTTTATCTGGTTGAGACTGGCTATGATAAGCCGGCCTAGGGTCTTGACTTAATACCTCGGCAATTAACTGATAAAAATCAGCAGGGGCAGTGGTTAAAGCGCTTAAGTCTTGTTGAGCTTGGGCACTAAACACTACCTCCATGTTTGGCGGCTTATCTTGGGCAAACCCTCCCTGCGCATGGCTTAGGCTATCGGCATAAGGCACATAAGGTTTGATATCAAGAATAGGGGTGCCGTCTACTAAATCTGGCCCTTTGACCTTTAACTTTAACTGTTGCTTGGTCCATTCCACGGCGGCAAACTCTACTACAGACATGCCTATATTATTGGGTCTAAAATTACTGCGACTGGCCCACACCCCTAGCTTTTTATTGCCGCCTAAACGAGGAGGGCGAATAAGCGCCGAGTGGCTTTTATTGGCACTTTGGTGAAAATGAAAAATTAACCACAGGTGACTAAATTGTTCAATACCACGCAAATAATTGGGATCGTTAAATTCGGGTAAAAAAATAATGTCGCCATAGGCGCGCTTAACTAAGCCAGGTTGTCGGGGAATGGCAAACTTTTCACTGTAAGGTGTGCGAATGTGGGCTATGGGCGCAATGGCAAGAGTCATAAAGTAATCTAGCTAACAACGTTATGTTCAAGAGCCACCAATGGTTGCGCAAAGCTCAGGCTTAATCAACTGATAAATTATAAACTAACCCAATCAAGCATAAGGCTGGCATAGCAATCTGAGTTTGCTTTGGATACCATAAATACATCTTAAAAAGGGAAAAATTACTGTGTTTGAGCAAGTCTTATCTGATCAGCAACTGGCATCTCATGAGTTTTTACGTGATTTAATTGAGCAGCATAAATTGCACCATTTTGGCTTAACTGAGCGAGTTTTAGTGACGCCTAAGCCTTTGCTAAGCTGTCAAAAGGCAGAGGCCGAAACACTGGAATTTAGCCCAACAAAGCCAAGCAAAAAATTACTGATGTTTGCCGAAGGCTTGTGTTTGCAGCAGATACTACAAGTAAGCCATGCACTTAAAGCTCGTTTAGAGTTTCAGTTTTATTCTGTGATCCAAGTCAGTGGCGTACAAGGGTTTGCAATCTCAGCCATAGTCAAAGCGCACACTCAGGAAATATTAACCCCAGAATTAGAAAACCTTGCGCAACAATTTTGCATTGAGCTGTGTTTAGTGGATAAAGCCCCAAGCTTAGCTGAGCCTGGATTATTGCTGATGGATATGGATAGCACAGTTATAGCCGTTGAATGCATTGACGAAATTGCTGCCGCGGCTGGAGTTGGGCAAGAAGTCGCTGAGGTCACAGCCCAAGCTATGCAAGGTAAACTAGACTTTGCACAAAGTCTCACAACCCGAGTGGCCTGCTTAGCCGAGGCCGACCAAAGCATACTAGAACAAGTAAAACATGCCCTGCCATTAATGCCCGGCGTGGCCAACTTAGTGACTGTGCTCAAGCAACATAATTGGAAAGTGGCCATTGCATCTGGTGGATTTAGTTATTTTGCTGATTATTTACAGGGGCGTTTAGCATTAGATGCGGCCAAAGCCAATGATTTGCAGATTGAACAAGGCAAACTAACCGGGCAAGTAGTAGGGCCGATAGTGGATGCCCAAGCCAAGGCGCAAAATTTATTAGAACTCGCACAAAAATGGCAAATTCCGTCTTCGCAAACCATAGCTATGGGCGATGGCGCAAATGATCTGTTAATGATGAATGCCGCAGCATTAGGGGTGGCCTTGCATGCTAAACCTATTGTTCGCCAACAAGCAGATATAGCCATAAGGTGGGCCAGTTTAGATGCCTTGCTTTGGGTTTTAGCCGCTTAATATTTAGTTTGGAACAGGCCAGGGTTAGGCCTTTAACAATTGCTCTATACCCACTTCTTTGACTTTATGAGTAGGGGGAGGCTGGTGGTTTTTTAGTATCACACTTTCGTCGAATTCATAACGCCTTAGCACTTCATCTGTTATATCCACTAAATCTCCCATGGCCGTCACATTCCATAGTTGTTCTTCTAACAATTTGGCTTTGTGAACCGCATACACACTGACATAGTTTAATTCAGATTGCATAGTTTCAAAGTCGGGTCGGCCAGTTCTGGCTAAAAACACTTTTACCGCAATAAATTGACCATTTAACAGCGCCTGACTTATAAACTGGCGTTTTAACTCAGCCTGAGTAAATTGCTCAGCGTAGTAACTATTCACGGCATCGGCTAACCGTTCTTTACTTGGATCAAAGGCAATGAATAACTCGCGCATTTGTGGGCGGTCGTTAGGCTTTACATTGGCTAACGTGTGGGGAATAAAATCGTGATGCAGTTTGTTGTTTCTAAAAATTGGGTACAGATTTACCTGTTCATTTTCGCTTTTAAATTGTAATAGTTTCAACAGCCTAGTGTCTGTCTGTGATGTGGCCACACGGTCGGGAACCACGTCTACCCCTTCTTTACGTAAAAAGTAGGCAAGGTTAAGTACGTTATGTGCATAGATGTTACGCAAAGCCTCGCCAATTCCTGGCACTTCTTCTTCATCTCGATAAGCTCTTAACTTAGAACGGTTGGACTTGATTAGAGCCTCAAAAAAGCGCCTAGCGGTATTGCTTTGTTCGGTGACAAAGTTTTGTAAATGCAAAACGTGATGGTCTTTTGATACATGGCGCACCACATAAGGTAAGTCCGACAAATCAAATTTGCTGGTGACAGATTGCAGCTGCGGAAAACTTAAATTTACCTTAGCCTTGGCCGATTGTGGGAAAAACTTGTCTAGCTCAATGCGTAGCCCTTTGGTTGAAATATCTTCTGTGTGGCCTTCAAAGGTTAAATTGTCAATATTGACCTGCACAGCGGTGCGTAATAAAAAGCGAGTTTCGCGGCGCTGATTAAAGTATTTAAAACGATATACAGTCACAGCGGCAGGCGGTTTGTTGCGCGGATGCCCAAATACTTTTAGTTGTGCGAGTTGCTCGCGTTTGATTTTATATTTTTGATAATGTTGGGTGCTTGGCTCATCAGTAATATTGGTCAGCACGGCTATGTGCTTAATGTTTTTTAAGCGTGACATCAAACGTGGTGATGGCTTTTGATTCTGACGTTTTACTTTATCGTTAATGCTGTTGCCAATAGAAAGCGGGCGATAACTCTGCTCAGGATCCACTGCTGTCATTTGTAACTTATAAATGCGCCAACTAGCCTTTCTGGCACCATAACCTAAAAAGACTTTTTTTAATTCGGGCTTAGCTTCTAATTCGCTATGAGTGGCAGAGTAAAAATAAACTTTGTCATTTTTAATGTGGTTAAACACAAAAATAAATAACTCTTGTTGACCTTTAGGTAGCGAAAGTGCTTGTTTTATTCGGCTTTGTGAAAGTAAATATCCAACTTTTAAGTCTTGTAATTCATTGGCCCAATATTGTATTTCTTCGCGATTACAATCGTTGGCTAAAGCATACCTAGGCTCAAATTTATCGCCTATTTGATCAATAAAAATAGGGATAGAAGCAAAATTAGGAATGTAATATTGCTCATAGGTTTTATTTTGAATGGCTTTAATAGTGTTGTCTAAATTGACTTTGTAGCGTCTTTTGTTGCCATGGATAAAACGTTCAAAAAACTTATCAAAAGACGGGAAGGGCACATCAAACTGACGCTTTAAATTAAGCCTTTGCGCGTCTTTGGTTGATTCCACGCTACTGATCACATAACTCACGCCCTGACGTTTATCTAGTAAATATTCTTTCTCAAGGCCCCTAAATTGCACTGTGAGTTTTTCATCAGGTTTAAACAAGTGTTCTTTGCTGGCTTTGACTTTTAGCCCATTGACCGACACATCTATAGTGGTAGCTTGTACACTTTTATTTAGCTCAGTAAACATTTCTATATTGACCGAAAAATTCATGCGCTCTTCGGCTCTTTGGGCAAAATTCGCAAAGTCGATTAATGGGGCGTGAAAATGTTCTTGCTTGGGCGCTTCAACTACAGAGGTATTTCTTTTGTTACGCGCGGCCAATTGCTCTTTTTTATAGATAACACGAAAGTTGTTTTCTGTGTTAGTGACGGCTTCATATACCCCTATGGTATATTCGCCAAATATGCGTACTTGGCGTTCAAAGGTTTCAATGGCTAATTCATCTAAAAAGTGCTCTTTGCCTTCATGCTCATAAATTTTACACTGGCCATCTACTAAACCACGCAGATCAATTAATCGAATACAAGGTCTAGCTAAACGCATTAGTTCCATTTTTAATAAAAAGCGTTTTTGTTTAGGCACCCTCGCAGCCACCTGGCTCAACACCTGATTAAATTCAGGCTCGTTGATCATAGGTTTCAGCTCTTCGATAATGTCGTGGTATTCTTCTAAATCTTGGCTCATGTAGTGTGATTTATTTCATCTTTTGGTTAAAAAACTATCAGGCAACGCTTTGTTATCGGCCAAAAAGTTAAAACTATGATTATTATGCACTTTAACAGCTTATTTGGAACTAGCTTATAAAGGAATTGGTTTTTACTATAGGCTGAGCTAAGAGCATTAAAATACTAAAGTCACACACCAAAACCTAACAAAAGGCAAAATCTCTGTTATGGCAAAAAGAAAAACCGCTTATGTCTGTTCTGATTGTGGAAGCCAATACCCACGCTGGCAAGGACAATGTCAGGACTGCCAAGCTTGGAATAGTATCACTGAATTTGTAATTTCGTCGGCTAATAACACAGCCAAAAGTTCAGGAGGTTATTCGGGGCAAACTCAAGCTAAAGTGGAATCGTTAGAAAGCATTGATTTACAAGCTTTACCAAGAATCGCCTCTGGGTATAAAGAGTTAGATCGTGTGTTAGGTGGTGGCATAGTACCTGGCTCAGCCATGTTAATTGGCGGTTCACCTGGAGCGGGTAAAAGCACTATGTTATTGCAGGTCATGTGTAAAATGGCCAGCAGCAAAACTGCCTTGTATGTAACTGGTGAAGAATCCTTGCAACAAGTAGCCATGCGCGCTCAGCGCTTGGGCTTAGCCAAAGATAAATTAAACTTATTAGCCGAAACCAATGTAGAGGTAATTTGTGATCTAGCCTTGCAGCATAAGCCACAAATTATGGTCATAGACTCTATTCAGGTGATGCAAGTGCCAGATGTACAGTCGGCTCCCGGAAGTGTCTCGCAGGTGCGAGAAAGTGCGGCTTACCTTACTCGTTTTGCCAAGCAACAGCATATCGCCATGTTTTTAGTAGGGCATGTGACTAAAGAAGGTAGTTTAGCTGGTCCTAAAGTGTTAGAGCACTGTATTGATTGCTCTATGATGTTAGAGGGAGAAAGTGACAGTCGATATCGCACCCTAAGAAGTCAAAAGAATCGCTTTGGGGCGGTGAATGAGCTTGGGGTGTTTGCGATGACCGAAAAGGGCCTAAAAGAAGTAAATAACCCTTCGGCGATTTTTCTGAGTCGAGATGAGCAAGCATCTCCCGGCAGTATAGTAATGGTTGTGTGGGAAGGTACACGGCCATTATTAGTGGAAATCCAAGCCTTAGTGGATTATTCACAAATGGCTAATCCTAGGCGAGTGGCTGTGGGGTTAGAGCAAAACCGCCTAGCTATGCTATTGGCAGTCTTGAACCGCCATGGCAATGTGCAAATGAATGATCAAGATGTATTTGCCAATGTGGTAGGTGGGGTAAAAGTTAATGAAACCAGTGCAGATTTAGCGCTACTTTTAGCCATAGTATCTAGCTTTCAAAATAAAGTGTTAGATCAGTCTTTAATGGCGTTTGGCGAAGTGGGGCTAGCTGGCGAAATTAGACCTGTACCTAATGGCTCAGAACGAATAAGTGAAGCGGCCAAACATGGCTTTAAACGTGCCATAGTGCCCAAAGCCAATGTACCCAAACAAAAGGTAAATGGCATTGAGGTGATAGGCGTTTCTAGGTTGTCTGAAGCCTTAGAGGCACTGTAAATACAAACTTAGCCCTGAGAGCTAGCTTGCATTGAGTTGTGCTTGCTTAATGATTTTACGTAAAGTTGGCTGGGTAACATTAAGTAGTTTAGCTTTGTGCTGTTGACTGGTGTCTTGCTCAAATACAACTTGGTGTAGACAGCCTTCAATGCTTGGCCAAAGTTGTGCATGGAAGTGGTTGTGTAACTTATCAGCCAACCAAAGTTGGCATTGTTCGGTAAGTGGAGCAAGACCTTGATGCTCAAAGCTTAGTTCATTTAACTTTGCAAAGCGTCGACGTAGAGTTGATTCTGATAGATCAAGTTGTTGCGCAACTTGATATAAACTGCCCCACTTTTCTAAGCATTGGTTTAACCATTGTTTTTCTAGCCAATGACTGACAGAAAACGAGGGACTTTGATGACTCGCAATGGCCACCACTTCTTCTAACAGTGCGCTAAATTCATTGGATACATTAAAGCTAGATTGACTGCTGTGCTGGCTCACTTGTGTCGTTTGGGGGGCGGGCGGCTTAGTTGTTGCTGTGTGGTTAGTTTCTTGCACCACTAAATGCTCAGGCTCAATGAATGGTCCTGCGCACATAATCACCGCGCGCATAATACAGTTTCGCAGCTCTCGTACATTACCCGGCCAGCTATAAGTAGATATTTTTTCTATGGCTGGGGCTGAAAACCCTTGGATGTCTTTTTTGTATTGACGGCTAAATTTCGCTAAAAAGTGGCGAGCCAATAATAAAGGGTCGCCATCCCTAGCGTTCAAAACCGGTAAATTTAAGGTGAATACGTTGATTCGGTGGAATAAGTCTGCACGAAAACGTCCTTCTGCCACTTCTTGAGTGAGGTTTCTATTGGTGGCCAATACTAAACGTACATCCACCTTTTTCACGCGCTGGTCACCCACAGGAATAAAGGTTTTTTCTTGCACAAAACGTAATAGTTTTGATTGAATATCTAGTGGCAGTTCACCCACTTCATCTAAAAACAGGGTGCCGCCGTCTGCTTGGGCTATTTTGCCTGGTTGTGAATGGGTGGCCCCAGTAAAGGCGCCTTTTCTGTGTCCAAATAATTCACTTTCGATCAAATGCTCAACTATGGTTGAACAATCTACTGTTATAAAAGGTTTATCTGGATTTAGGCTTAAATTGTGGATCTGTTGGGCAATCACTTCTTTACCCGTACCCGATTCTCCAATAATTAACACTGAAGCATCAGTAGGAGCCACCAACTGAACCTGTTGCATTAATGTACGCATAGCAGGTGACTCAAATAACAGTTCATGGCTTTGTGAGTCAGTTTTATCCACTACTGTGACGCGGTTTTTATCCTGCTCAAGTAACATAATACGATCGAGCGCTGCAGCTAGGTTAGGGGCAAGTTGCAGCAATTGTTCAGTACATTTTTGTGCTTCTTGGGTTTGGGTTTCTGGCCAAGATAACACTAATACAGCTAAACATTGGCCCCTAGTGCTTAATGGCAACACTACAGGGTAAGAGGAGCCTAATTTAGCTTTGGGTTGAATAGGCTGGTTATTCAGGGCATTAGTATCTAGGTTATGCTGAACCCAAGCCTGAATTACCTGCGCATCAAGGTCGGCTAGCTCGGTACTACTCGACAGTAAACTTAATTGATTGCCTTGAGCCGCAAACAGCCCAGTGTATTCACTTTGTAGGCCGCTGCTTAATAATTGGCACACTTGCGCACAAAATGTCTGCAACGAATGGGTATTGCCTATTAGGCGTATAATATCCCATTGTAAATTTATCAGCCTAAAGTCTTCGTTTGGTGCTTCAGAAAACTTTCCACTCATGCGGTCTAGGTTAGCTAAAATGTTAGCGTCAAACTGAGGTTTCCAACTAACTAACTTTCCACCGCCTACACTTCGCGCTGCTTGTAACGCCGCGTTGGCTCTGCGAAAAAGCTCTAGAGAGGATTGTTCGCCAAGTTGCTCATCGGCTTCAAGGGAGGCTAAACCAAAACTAAATGCTAGGCTTAATCGTTTTTTAGTAAAACGTTTGTTGCGTAACATTTGCAGCATACGTGCGGCTAACGTTTGGCCTTGTTGTTCGTTGGTATCAGGTAAATGGGCGGCAAATACCGCACCGCTAAAGCGGCTGGCAAAATCGTCACCTCTTAACATATCAGTCATACTTTGAATGATTTCAGCTAAGATTTGATCGCCTATTTCGCGACCATGCTTGGCGTTAATTTGCGCAAAATCATCGGGGTTGATCAGTAACAGCGTCACAGCTGTGCCTTGCTGTTTAGTTTGCTCTAACCACTCATGACTGTGCCAGCTCGCCACTTGGCGTAAAATCAGTAAATTTTCTTCTTTAGGTAAAGGGCCAACAAAACCGTCGACCATCAAAACCCTATTGCCTAATTGAATAGGGAAGGGCGGTAGCCTAGTCATGGAGTGAGTTTTACCTAGTTTGCTTAACACCTCTTGCATGCGGGCTTTGGCAGTATTAGAAGGAATATCTAAACACTCAAGCCAGTTTTTACCCACCACCTTTTGCTCTGCCAGAATAGCTAAAAATTCACTATTAATATCAACTATATTGCCCTTAGGATCTAAGGTGACAGACAACTGGCCAAGGCAGTCACTTAATAAGGCTAATTTATGTTCTGAGTGTTGTTTTTGTTGAGCTAAGGTGGCCTGTTGGCACAATAAATTAAGCACCCCTTGCGCGCGCCAATCTATCACTTGGTGCAAAGTTGACTGCAGCTCTGCGGACGCCTGTGTGTTTGAAGCTAGTAGCCAATATACTGTTTGATTGGCTAATTGATGTTGTTGACTAAGCTGCTTGGCCTTTGCTGCATTCTCACAGGCAATTAAGATAGGAACACCAGCCAAAGGTTGAGCTAAATTTTCTAAGCTGATTAATTGCAAATCAAAGCGTGAAGCATCCACTAAGCTATCCAGCTCAGGTTGTAGGGCTTGGTTTAACTCGTCTATGTACAAGTTAATAGTGTTGGGCATCGGTGCTTTGGGATCCATGAGTGCTGGTGTATTTGGCATTATTGAGGCATCAAATGGTTAAAGTCTTGGGTTAATAAAGGCGATATAAATTCAGCGGTAACAGGGCGCGAAAACAAATAGCCTTGTAACAACAAGTTTTTAGTGGTTTGTAAGGTGCTGATTTGCCCACTGTATTCTATGCCTTCGGCTATGACTCCTAGATTTAAGCTTTCTGCTAACGCCAAAATCGCTTCAACTATGGCAATATCATCTGGTTCAGAATTAATGTCGCACATAAAAGAGCGGTCAATTTTAAGTATATCGATGGGAAATTTTTTCAAATAACTTAACGAAGAATACCCTGTACCAAAATCATCTACCGCTAGGGTAACGCCTAAAGCTTTAAGCTCTTGCAAGCGGGCTATATTTTCTGCTGCATCACTCATTATCACTGATTCTGTGAGTTCTAATTCTAATAAAGATGCAGGGATCTCAAATTCTTTAAGGGCATCTTGAACCACTTGAGGGAAACTGGGTTGTTTAAATTGATGGCCAGATACATTCACCGCCACCCTAATTTTATGCCCTAGGTCTAACCAAGCTTTGGCTTGTTGACAAGCATGGAATAAAATTTGTTGCCCAAGTTTAATGATCATGCCAGTTTCTTCGGCAATGGGAATAAACTCATCTGGATAAATAGGTCTACTTTCGGGTCTTACCCATCTAGCTAAGGCCTCAACGCCTACAATTCGCCCCGTTTGTACACAAACCTGAGGCTGATAAAAGGGCACTATCTCTTGGTTATCTAGAGCTTTACGTAAGTCTTGTTCAAGTTGCAAACGGGTGGCGGCTTTAGAGTTCATAGAATCTTGGTAAAAACGATAACAACAACGTCCAGATTCTTTGGCAAAATACATGGCGGTATCGGCATTTTTAAGCAAGGTTTCTGCATTTTCCCCATCGTGAGGAAACATAGAAATACCAATACTAGGAGTAATCACCACCTCAAATTGTTCTAACTGAAAAGGAGTACTAAAACTACGTATTACCCTTTCTGCTACTAACATGGCTTCATTAGGATCGTTTAATCGACTTAAAAATATAGTGAATTCATCGCCGCCAAAACTAGACAATTGGGTAGTTTCTTCTTCAGCTTTTTCTGAATGCGTTCGGGCAAATAAGTCGCTGTCGCGTAAATTGGCTTGCAGTCGTAACGCCACTTTGCGCAATAACTTATCGCCGTAGCTGTGACCCATAGTATCGTTAATGCGTTTAAACCTATCTAAGTCAATAAACAACATGGCGGCTTGGTAATCATTGCGCCTAGCCATGGCTAAAAACCTTTGTAGATCTTGCATTAAAAACTGGCGGTTAGGTAAGCCAGTTAGTTTGTCATAAAAGGCTAATTGATGGAGTTCTTGTTGCTGAGTAACTAAGTCTTCGAATGCCTGACTGGCACGCAAGATATACTTTACTCGCTCCCCTAAAATGGGCCACTTTATCGGTTTTGAAATAAAGTCTGTGGCACCCACAGCATAAGACTTATGAATTGACTGTAAATCGTCAGAGCCTGTGACCATGATAATAGGGATATGTTTGCCTTTTTCATGCTCTCTAATGGCTTGGCAGACTTCAAAGCCATTCATTTCTGGCATAGATACATCTAGCAACACAAGGGCGGGCAGATGTTTCTCAAATTGTTCTAAAGCTTGTTTACCATTTTCAGCCTCTAGCACCTCTAGTGTATCTGAGGCTAAGGTCTCTTTCATTAAAATGCGAGCGGTTAGGTCGTCATCGCAGACCAATATAGGGATCTTTTTCTCACTCGACATGTCTAAATTGCTCCAATTTTTCACAACTGATAGCTAATGTTGTTTGAATACTCTGCACTAAAGTATCGGTTCCCTCAAGTTGTGTGTCTTTCATTTTTTGTTCGAGCTCTTTACATAACTCAAATAGAGCTTTGGCACCTGAGTTTCCTGCCATAGATTTAAGTGCGTGAGCGATTTCGCCTAAGGCATGGCTGTTGAGCTCAGCTTTCGCAACTTCTTGATTTAACTGCGCCATCAGCTTTTCAGACTCTTGCACAAAGGCATCTAAAACGCGCTCGAATACTGGATTGCCAGTATCTCGGGAAATGTTTAATAAGGTATCTATGGTGTTCATATCTAACAAGCTTGGCTCTTCTTGTTGTTCTGAACTGTCAGAAACCTGAGCTGTACTTTGCTCTGACTCGGTTGTTGGTTTTGGCGGCTCTTGAGTATGGTCTTCGCCCTTACTCGTTGCTTTTGCCTCAACTATAGGCAAATAGTGTAACAAGGTTTGCTCTAACTCTTGTAATGAATAAGGTTTAGACATGACATCGTTCATGCCCGAGGCTAAACATTCTTCTTTTAAGTTTTCTCCCATTCCCGCGGTAAGGGCAATAATAGGAATATTTGGCCAGTTTTTACGAATTTCTTTGGTGGCGGCATAACCATCCATAACCGGCATTTGGCAATCCATCAAAATTAAGTCTGGTTGTTTTAATTCAACATGTTCAACCGCTTCGGCACCGTTATCGGCTATCCAAATGTCACATCCTAATAAACCTAACATGCTTTTGGCGACTTCTTGGTTAGTACGACTATCTTCTGCCACTAAAATATTGGCGTTAAATTGTGGATGATTTCTATGGTCATCTTTCAGACGTTTTTGAGCATCTGTGACTATGCCTAAGGCACGGCAAAGGCTTTGATGAAGACCACCTAAATGCACAGGCAAAGGTAAGATATTGCGTTTATCGTTTTCTTGCCATTGAGATGTGGGTAATAAACAAATCCATTTAGTTTGTTCAATACCGGCTTGCTGAATGCTCAGCTGCTGCTGAGCTTGACTGATCCATAAGCCTTCTTTGGCTGTGGCCAATTCAGCTTTCACCCGCGAGACATGCACAGCTTTGATGTTAAGTTTAGTTAACATAGTCTCTAAGGCTTTGCCTAAGCCCATAGGCAAGTCAACTAAATGCACTATTGGGCAATTATCTATCGGCTCTAAAGTGGCTAATGCAGCCTCAGACACTGGGAAGTCCACTTCTAAACTAAAGCGGCTGCCTTCACCTAAATTAGACTGCACAGTTAAATTGCCGCCCATTAAGGCGGTTAATTGTTTACAAATGGCTAAGCCTAAGCCGGTTCCACCATACTTACGTGTGGTAGTGGCATCGGCCTGGGTAAACATTTCAAATACTTTTTGTTGTCTATCTGGGGCCATGCCAATACCCGTGTCTTGCACACAAAAAACAAAGCCACAATAGGTTTTATTTTGGTCATTATTTAACAAAGCTTGGTTATGACAAGGCACAGCCTTAATGCTGACATTCACTTCACCGCGCTCGGTAAACTTAATGGCGTTACTGGTTAAATTGGCAACAATTTGCCTTAATCGGGCTGGATCAGCGTAAACCTGAGGAAGCGGCTTTGCCGAGAGTATGGCATTAATATGTATGCCTTTGTTGTAAGCCGATTCGCTAAATAAGTCACAGACTTCTTCTAATAAGGCTTCTAAATCAACGGGTACAGATTCTAAAGTAGCTTTTCCAGCTTCTAATTTAGAGAAATCTAAAATATTGTTTAATAAGTCTAATAACAAGCGCCCCGAACGATACACCAATTGCGCAAAATGTTGTTGTTTAGGCTTAAGGTCTGAGCTCAGTAATACTTCTGTCATACCCAACACGCCATTCATTGGGGTACGTATTTCGTGACTCATAATAGCTAAGAAGTCACTTTTTTCTTTACTGGCTTGTTCGGCTAATTCTCTGGCCTTTTCGGTTTCTTGCATCGCATGTTCAAGCTGAGTATTGGCATGCTGTAACTCTTTGGTTCTTTCGGCGACTTTTTCTTCTAGCTCGAGTAAGTGTTGTAGTTCTAATTGACGTTTACGACGGTAGCGCCAAACAAAATTCAATACGATTAATAAGGCAATTAAGGCATATAAGCTATATGCCCAAAGGGTTTTCCAAGGGGGAGGTAACACAGAGATTGGCAGGGAAACGCCATTGGTATTCCATAATCCTCGGTTATTACTGGCTTGCACTTTAAGTACGTATTCACCGGCAGGTAAATTAGTAAAGGAAGCCAAGCGTCTATGCTCTAATTCAATCCAGTTAGGATCTAAACCTTCAAGTTTATATCTGTATAAGTTTAAACTGGGAGAGTTAAAATCCAGTGCGGCAAATTCAAAAGAAATAAAATAATCTTTATAGTCTAATTCCAGCTCTTGCAGGCTTTGATAAGGCACATCAAACCAAACTTGTTCATTTAACTTTTTAATTCTCACTAATACAACAGGGGGCACCACATCACTGTCTTTAATGTCATCAGGGTCAAACCTAACCACGCCACTATTCCCACCAAAATACATTATGCCTTGGCTGTCTTTAAATCCTGCGCCAAAATTAAATTCATTAAATTTTAAGCCTTGCGAGTCGTCAAAATGCCGAACTTCGCCAGTTTCTGAATGTAAGCGGGTTAAGCCTGCTGTGCTACTAAGCCATAAATGCCCAGATTCATCCCCTAAAATGGCATAGACATGGCTGCTAGGTAGGCCACTAAAACTATTGTAACGGGTAAACTTATTGTTTAAGGCACTGAAATCTTGGGGTAACCATTTGTTTAAGCCTCCACCTTGAGTACCTACCCATAATTGGGCTTTAGGATCTTGATAAAAAGCCCAGGCCATAGTGGCAGATAAGCTTTCAAAATCGCTGGCATCATGTTCAATTCGATCAAAGTCTAGTCTGACAGGATCAAGCATATTGATGCCGCGCTCAGTGCCCGCCACTATAGTGCCATCGATAAGTTGATAAACGGCTATGACGCGATCGCTATTTATGCTTCTAGGATTGTTTTCATCAAAACGATAATGCACAAACTCTTTAGTACCAGCGGCAAGAACATTTAAACCACCACCAAAGGTGCCAACCCAAATATTACCTGTTTTATCAGGGTAAACACTAGTCACAGCATTAAAACTCAAGCTAGTGGGGTCATCAGCCTGATGCTCAAAATACTCGATTTGCATAGTATCTACATTTAATTTACCTAAGCCGCCACCACGTGAGCCAAACCATAAAATATTGTTATCTCCGCGAGCTGTCATGATACGCGTATCACGCAGAGCTGGTTGGCTGTCTTCGTTAAGTACTTGCAGCACATTTCCTTGGCTGTCTAACCGAGTTAAGCCACCATAACTGGCCACCCAAATTGAACGTTCACCTTTAGTTGAAATGGTTTCTGCAAAGCCTAAAACCACTTTGCTGGCTAATCCATTTTCAATATGCTCAAAAGGGACCTCAATGGTCTTGTTGATCCCATGATAGGTACCAAACCACATTAGACCTGAAGGATCTTGCAAGATAGATAGAACTTTTTTATCACTAAGCCCGTGTGCGACGCTAAAGGTAATAAATTGATCGCGACCATTCCATAAACTTGCCCCAGAGTCTGTACCAAACCAAATACGTTGTTTTTGATCTTGATAAATAGTGTGTACAAGGTTGTCGGCCAAGCTGTTTGGTTGTTTCTCTTGCTGTTTGAAGTGGGTAAATTTATTGCGTTGCGGATTCATCATACTTACGCCAGCATCTTTACTACTGATCCAAAGGCGTTGCTGAATATCTATAAATAAATTAGTGAGCTGGTCACTAAAAAAGACCTGCTCTGTAGTGGAGTTATAGGCAGATAAAGTCAGGCTTTGTTTATCTAATTTGAATAAACCATTGCCATCTGTGGCTAACCATAGTTGATTTCCATCGTTTATTATGGCGGTAATACTGGCGTCTTTGTCTAGGCTAGGTAGCAGTTGGCGAGGGTCAAAATGTTTAAAGTCCATAGTGTCTGGATTTAAGCGACTGAACTTGCCGTTGTTGTACCCTAACCACATATAACCGTCATTATCTAACGCCATACTACGAATTTGATTAGACAAGGGTGACTTGGCTAAGTTGTCGCTTTGTTTCCAGTGGCTAAAGGTATGATTGGCTGAGTTATATAAGTTTAAGCCACCACCATCTGTCGCTATCCATAATCGTTGGGCTTTATCTTGTAATATAGTGCGAACATTATCTGAGCTTAAAGAGTTGGGGTTACGAGGTTCATGCACAAAGCTTAATAATTGGTAACCATCGTAGCGGTGAATACCTTCTTGGGTGACTACCCATAAATAACCCGTTTGGTCTTGGTAGATTTGGCGGGCAGTTTTTTGATTGAGTTGATTGCTTATTTCAGCGATGGAGAAACTAAAGTTGGGATTGTTTGCTGCTTGGCTTGCAAGGCTAAAAAATAGCAAGAATACTAACCAAAACTTTCCGTTATTTTGCATAGATTGTGGACATCTTTGTCTTATTTGAATCTAGATTAACGCAATCCTTTATTGAAGCCAATAGCCTATAACTAGTTTCAATCTCTTGTTATTAATCAAGATGTTGCATCTGTTGGATAATGTAAAACATATTAAAACGCCCTTAGCTTTATAATCACTGATTATTAGGCTAAGGGCGTTGGTCTTGTGTTACTTATTCTTGTTTCATAAAGTTTTCTTGGATCAGTTGGGCTTCATCCCACATGTAAGCTTCGTCCCACATAAAGGCTTCATCCCACATGAAAGCTTCATCCCACATAAAGGCTTCGTCCCACATAAAGGCTTCATCCCACATGAAAGCTTCGTCCCACATGAAGGCTTCGTCCCACATAAAGGCTTCTTCCCATACTTCAAATTCAAAGCCTTGGATGTAGTAGTTACCATTTTCATCTTTACGAGCGGCACCCATGTAGTGTTTGTCACCATTTAGGTCTGCTGCTATATCCATGCCTTTGTTGGCACAACCAGTGCGCGTTGAGGCTACTGCTTTGACGGCATTGACGCTACCAGCACCTTGTTGGAATGGGCTATAGGCTAATTTACCGTTGGCGGTTTGTGCCATAGTAGTGCTGCTCATTAAGCGGCATTTCACATCATTTGCACTTAAGCTAGGATCTTTTTGCAACATTAGCGCAACTATGCCCGATACCACCCCAGAAGACTGAGAGGTTCCAGATAAGATATAACGCTCTTTGCCTACCATATATTGTGGAAACTTAGCGGCTAAGTACATGTCTTCACTGGCTAAACTAAAGATATGTCCGCCTGGTGCAACTAAGTCTGGCTTAATAAAAGCTTCATGAGTCGGACCTTGTGAAGAGAACGTTAGCATTTTATCGTCGCTAGTGTCGGCTGTGTAATTGTCGCTAGTTCCACCTACACTGATAACATAAGGAACGTTAGCAGGTACACCAATAGACATAGCAGCAGGGCCAGTATTACCAGCAGAGGTAACCACCACTATATCTTTTTGCCACAGTGCCATAACCGCTTGGTTTACCGGATCATCCCAATAGTTTGAGCGAGGTGGCGCACCAAAAGATAAGTTCACAACTCGAATGTTTAACGCTTTGTGATTATCTGCCACAAATTGTATACCGCGTATGGCATCTAAGTAGGTACTGTGGCCGTCTTCATAAAATGCTTTCACCACCACTAAATTAACATCTGGTGCTACACCTTGGTAATAGTCACGCTTTTGTCCACCCATTACTGCGTTGTCGCTATTTGCAATAATGCCGGTTACATGAGTACCGTGAATATTTTCATCTGTCATTTTGTTAGGCGACACATTGACGTCTTCAATGGCATCATAAGCGGCTTTGATCCGGCTTTTGTTAGCAGTATCGCGACTTAATGCCAGGTTAGCAGCCCACAAGCCACTATCGATTACTGCAACAGTCACGCCTTTACCAGTAATGCCTTTATCATGCAGCTGGTCTGCACCTATGCTGTTTATATAATAACTATTGGTGTCGCCATCTATTCCCTGGGTGTCGTAACCTTTAACTAGTTCACGGCCACAGTTTTCTTTAAATGACACTTCCATGTCGAAATCGCCCTGGGCGTAATATTCAGTGCCGTTGTTACTAAATGCGAGTTCAACTGTGGCGCCTTGATATCCATCTAAAAATGCGGTAGCTGGAATGTCTTGAGCATCTAATACTAATTCACCAGTGTGTTGCTCGTTTAAGTTAACAAACACACTGTTGCCGTTAAATTTAACCGAGCGTACATTGCCTAAAGCGGTTGGCCAGCTAAATGCCATTTTAGATAAATTAGCTTGCTCATCTTTGGCGTTATAAAGGTTCCAACGAATTTTATTGGCCGACATTTCTACTACATGACTGCCGTACACTTTACAGCTGTCTGTTGCACTGGCAGAAAATACGCCTTCGTTGTTGGTGATTTTAATTAAATCTGTCAGTGATTGTAAGGCAGCCAATTGCTCATCACTGACCTTTACCCCAAGACCACTAACAATAGGAAGTTCGTGAGTGATTTCACCACCAACTTTTTCCATGATCTTTTTAAGGCCTAAAATGTCCTCACCTTGGATTAATACATGGTTATTCAACTCAACCACTGGTGCTAATGCGTCGGTAACTGAACCTAAAAGACCGTCACTATAGGCCGAGAATGAAAGGGCATTAAAGCCTATCAAGCTCGACAGCAATAATGCACTTTTACGATTAAATTTTAGTTTCATTATCTTATTCCTTCACTATTCCCATTAGGCTGTTGATAACCATTAAACAGCAATTTTGTTAACTCCACCCCTTTATAGCAATGCTTGTGCCAAGTTGTAATTTATTGTTTTTGTTGGTTTTATTTGGGTGGTGAAATATTTGGTTGGTATTTATTGTAAAATTTGAATGGTATTTTTGAAGGGTGGTGGTAATGGGTGCGGTCATTATTTTCATTGTGGGTGTGATTTTGGCGTTTTACACAAATAAGTAAAATATGCAGGGAAAGTTTGGATCTAAATTTGTCTTTTTTTTAAACCCAGTAATAAACCGGGCATAAAAAAGCCGACTTAGCTTGAGGGGCCCCTCAAGCTAAGTCGGCAGTTATCTATCTAAGCTTGTTATTCTTGCAGCATAAAGTTTTCTTGGTTCATGTGCGCTTCGTCCCACATAAAGGCTTCGTCCCACATGAAAGCTTCGTCCCACATGAAGGCTTCATCCCACATAAAGGCTTCGTCCCACATGAAAGCTTCGTCCCACATAAAGGCTTCGTCCCACATGAAAGCTTCATCCCACATAAAGGCTTCGTCCCACATGAAAGCTTCATCCCACATAAAGGCTTCTTCCCATACTTCAAATTCGAAGCCTTTAATGTAGTAGTTACCATCTTCATCTTGGCGAGCTGCGCCCATGTAGTGTTGTTCACCACTTAAGTCGGCAGTGATATCCATGCCATTGTTGGCACAACCAGAGCGGGTTGAATACACAGCGTCTACCGCATTAATACTGCCCGACCCTTGCTGGAAAGGACTATAAGCAAGTTTGCCATTAAATTGAGCCATAGTAGTGCTGCTCATTAAGCGACATTTTACGTCATTGGCAGACAAGCTTGGGTCGTTTTGCAACATTAACGCCACCACACCACTTACCACACCAGAGGCTTGTGAAGTACCCGACATAATAAAGCGATCATTACCTATCATGTATTGAGGGAACTTGTTAGGTACGTACATGTCTTTGCTGGCCAAGCTAAACATGTGGCCACCAGGCGCAACTAAGTCAGGCTTGATAAAGGCTTCATGAGTAGGACCTTGTGACGAGAATGAAAGCAAAGTATCGTCATTTGGGTTGTCTTGGGTATAGTTGTCGCTTATGGCTCCTACGCTTATTACGTAAGGTACGTTAGCTGGTACACCTATAGTCATAGCGCTTGGACCAGTGTTACCCGCAGAGGTAACTACTACCACATCTTTTTGCCATAGCTGCATCACAGCTTGGTTAATAGGATCTGCCCAATAGTTGGAACGAGGCGGCGCACCAAAAGATAGGTTAACCACGCGAATGTTATGCTTTTCGTGGTTGTCGGCAATATATTGTAAACCACGTAGGGCATCTAAATAAGTGCTGTGTCCATCTTCATAAAATGCTTTGATCACCACTAAGTTAACATCTGGTGCCACACCTTGGTAAAAATCGTGTTTTTTACCGTTAATAATAGCGCGCTCACTATTGGCAATAATGCCAGTAATATGGGTACCGTGGCTATTTTCATCGGTCATTTTATTGGGTTTTACTTCAGCATCGTTAATCGCATCATAAGCGGCGACAATGCGCTTTTTGTTATGAGTATCTTTTTTCAGAGCCTTATGTTTAGCCCAAGCTCCACTGTCGATAACAGCAACAGTCACATCTTGCCCAGTGATCCCTTGCTGATGTAACTCATCTGCCCCTATGTTGTTCACATAATAGCTGTTGCTGTCGTTAACATTGGCTTGGGTGTCGTAGCCTTTAACCAGATCGCGTTTACAGTTTTCTTCAAACTGTACATTCATTGAAAAATCGCCTTGCTGGAACTTGTCAGCTTTATAGCGAGTAAAAGAAAGCTCTACTTCAGCGCTATCAAAGGCATTAATTTTTGCGTGTCTTAGCAAGTCTTCTTTTTCAAGGGTTAACTCGCCATCTTGACGTCCAAATAAGCTCCAGAATACTGTTCGGCCGTCAAACTTAACAGTAGTCACTTGGCCTAACTCTTCTGGCCAAGAAAAGGTCATTTTTTTGGTGTTAGCGCGACTATCTCTGGCGTTGTATAGGTTCCAACGGATTTTGTTGCCCGTTAATTCAACTACGTGGCTACCGTAGACTAAACAATGATCTAACGCACTAGAAGTAAAGACAGCTTCGTTTTTAGTTACGGTAATTATGCCTGGTAACTTCTGCAAAATTTGCAGTTGCAAGTCTGAAACACGGATCCCAATACCGTTAATAAGAGGTAAGTTATGTGTAACTTCGCCACCAATTTTGTCAATTAGTTGCTTAAGCAGCTCTACATCACTACCTTGGATCAAAACTTCGTTGTTAAGTCTAATTAAACTATCTAATAGAGGTAGTCTGGGTAACCCTAAGCTAGAGGTTAACTCTTGTACATCTAAGGTAGTCACAACTTGTTCGAGATTAAGATCTTGAATTCCTTTGTCACCTGCAAAGGCAGGAAAAGCAGAGATGCTTAATGCCGCCGCTATAATAGCGAGTTTGTTATTACAGATTTTAACTTTCACTATACTATTCCTTTATGTTTCAAACGCAGTCTTGAGTAAAAACGCTTTTACTTGTTTATCGCTCTCCAATAAGGCAATACTTATGCCATATTTTAACTTGTTGTTTTTAAATGATTATTTGTCCGTTTGAAATATTTGAATGGTTTGGTTTGAAATATTTGAATGGTTATTTTGAAGGTGTTTTATGGGGTGGTTGCAGTCAATTTTTTCATTGGCGCTGGGAGGTTGAACTGTTGGTTGGTTAAAGGCTTTTACTCATAGGGCAAAGATTATCGCTTGGCTTTAATCAGGATGTTTCTAGGGCTATGCTGGGGCGAACAAAAGGTTCCAATTTCAACTTGGTACTGATGTTCTTGCAAATATAAGGCTCGGTCTAAACACAACCATACTTCTGTTGGGCGTCTAAACGCAAAGCGTACTAAATCTAACGCAGATACTTGCTGAAACTTTTTTTCTGCCAAAGCAAGGTAGTGTGCCCAATCAAGTTGTTTAGGTAAGTTAAGCTGTTTTAGTTCAGCGCAATGTCGACAAAAGTCGGCAAAGCTGGCCTTTGCCCATTGGTTACTTAACGATGGCACAGCTAAGTAAGTATCAGATTGGCGTACTTCACGCTGCAAATAATCAAAGCCTAATCGCATAATCTGCAGCTTTTTGCGCTGGCTCTGCACAGTTGCACCAGCCGTGGCTGTTTGCATTACAGCTGTGTGTAATCCTTGTTTGGTTAAAACTAAATCATGTTGACGGCCAAGTTTAGATAAAGGTGAGTAGAGGTCGTCGCTGCGTTTATGATAACAACATGGGGCTAAACTAAGATTGGCAGGCTGCTTTTTAGCTACTTGATGCAAAAGTTGTTCGTGCAATTCACCGCAGGCATGCAAAGCCACTACATGTTGCTTAGTTTGTAAAAACTCTGCAGCTGAGGATTGCATGACATCCACTAAGTGCGAACTAAGCTTAAGCTGGTTTTGTTTAGCATATTGGTTTGCTTGCTCAACTAAATGACTATCCCACTCTAAGGCGGTGAGTTGTTGCTTAAAGGCGCGCGTTAGATAAAAACCTAAATGTGACTTGCCGGCACACCATTCTAAGGTGGGTTGATAGGGCTTACTCAATTTACTGGCAAAATCTTGTACTTGTTGTTGTTTTCTTCCTGGCATACCACTTAGCTGGCGCGGCGAAAGTGTAATCTGATGTCGTGAACTAAAGCGCTCAACGGCTGATAACTGATGGATTTTATCCAGATCAGCAATATAGCGATTTAGAAAACTGATTAAGGCTGTATCGTCATTGGCTAGTTCATCAATTTGTGGCCAAGTTAATTTAAATAATTCAGTGGCTAAGGCTTTATTTTGTGTCAGCCAAGGCAGGTTTAAGTCAAAAAATGCGACGCCTCGCCAATAGTGTTGATTGGCGGTAAGGGCCGCACTTAACTGGCTAAACTGTTGGGCTAATGGCTGGTACATACAAACTTGGTTAATAAGGGAAGGAAACTAAATTTACACACAGTAAAAAAGCGTGTTGCAACTCGAAAAGTTAGCAACACGCTTAGCAGCTTATTTACTGATTTTTTTGTATTTTAATCTATGCGGCTCGACTACATCTGTACCATAGGTGGCTTTTAGCCAAGCGGCATATTCAGTGTAGTTACCATCAAAGAAATTAATTTTACCTTCGTCACGATAGTCCATAATGTGCGTGGCTATGCGATCTAAGAACCATCTGTCGTGCGAAATTACCATGGCGCAACCCGGAAATTCTAACAAGGCGTTTTCTAGGGCGCGCAGGGTTTCTACATCAAGATCATTGGTCGGCTCATCCAGCAATAACACGTTGCCGCCAGCTTTTAACAATTTAGCTAGATGTACACGGTTGCGTTCACCACCAGATAAATCTTTAATAAATTTCTGTTGGTCTGTGCCTTTAAAATTAAACCTGCTGCAATAGGCGCGGCTATTTAATTCAAAATTGCCAATGCGAGTAATATCTGAATCGTCAGATATTTCTTTGTAAACCGTATTATTGCCATCCATGTGATCGCGGAACTGATCAACACTGGCTAATTGTACTGTGTTGCCTAATTCAATTTGGCCTGCATCAGGTTGTTCATCACCACTTAGCATTCTAAATAAAGTTGATTTACCTGCGCCATTTGGCCCGATAATTCCCACTATGGCACCCTTAGGCATGCTAAACGAAAGATCATCAATTAATAAACGATCGCCGTATGACTTTTTCAAGTTTTTAACTTCTATGACTTTATCCCCAAGACGCTCACCAGGTGGAATAAATAACTCGTTGGTTTCGTTGCGTTTTTGGTAGTCACCCGTGCTCATTTCTTCAAATCTTGCCATACGCGCTTTGCTTTTAGACTGACGCCCTTTAGCATTTGAACGCACCCATTCAAGTTCGGTTTTAATGGACTTTTGACGAGCACTTTCGGTTTTTTCTTCTTGCTCTAAACGGGCATCTTTTTGTTCTAGCCATGAAGAATAATTACCTTCCCATGGAATACCTTGGCCACGATCTAGCTCTAAAATCCAACCCGCTACATTATCTAAGAAATACCTATCGTGGGTAATAGCCACAACTGTACCTTCGTAGTCATGTAAAAAGCGCTCTAACCAAGCCACAGATTCTGCATCTAAGTGGTTAGTCGGTTCATCCAGCAACAACATTTCTGGTTTTTCTAATAACAATTTACACAAGGCTACCCGTCGGCGTTCACCACCTGAAAGCTTGCTCACGTCGGCATCCCAAGGGGGCAGGCGTAACGCGTCGGCCGCTCGTTCAAGGGCGTTGTCTAAGTTGTGTCCATCTTTTGATTGAATTATTGCTTCAAGCTCGCCTTGCTCTTTGGCTAAGGCATCAAAGTCTGCGCCTTCTTCAGCGTAGGCCGCATATACTTCTTCAATGCGGGCTAAGGCATGTACAACATCGGCCACCGCTTCTTCGATATTTCCACGAACATCTTTGCTTTCGTCTAATTGTGGTTCTTGAGGTAAATAGCCTATTTTTAACCCGGCTTGTGGAATGGCTTCACCTTCGATCTCGGTATCTAGCCCAGCCATGATTTTTAATAAGGTAGATTTACCCGAACCATTTAAGCCTAATACGCCAATTTTAGCGCCTGGAAAGAAGCTTAATGAGATGTTTTTAAGAATGTGTTTACCCGGTGGTACTACTTTTCCCACGCGCAGCATGCTGTATACGTATTGAGCCATAACTGTCTTTTGTTTGTTGATTTGCGCTTAGTGTAATTCACTGGGCCAGCTGGGTAAAACAGATAAATTTATTTTCACTTAATTATGCGAATAAAATGGCACAACATTTAAGATTAAAGGGTAGTATTTTTATCTGACAGAGTAAAAGGTGAATAGCTTAACTACACACTAAGGAACTTTATGCGAACGTTAAATTGGGGGATTTTAGGCCCTGGTAAAATAGCCCACACCTTTGCCGCTGCTATGCAAAGTGTTGAGTCAGCCAAGATTTTAGCTGTGGCCAGTCGCTCTTCCCAGCGAGCAAAGCAGTTTGCGCAACAGTATCAAATAGCCAAAGAGTATAACGACTACGCTTTGTTATTAGCCGATCCTGACATTGAAATTGTGTATATTGCTACCCCGCATAATTTTCATTATCCACAAGCTAAAATGTGCCTTGAGGCTGGTAAGCATGTTTTAATTGAAAAACCTTGCACTATAAATGCAGCACAAATGCAGACTTTAGTTGAACTTGCAGAGCAACGGGGCTTGCTGCTGCAAGAAGGCTTGTGGAGTCGTTTTATGCCAGCTTTAGGGCAATTGCGCCAGCGCCTGCAAAGTGGGGCTATTGGCGACATTCAATATATTCAATCAGATATTGGGTTTGCGTTTCAAACTCGTCCTAAAGCGCGCTTAAGCCAAGCTGATTTGGCAGGTGGCGCATTATTAGACTTAGGCATTTATAGTATTTCTGTTGCGCAATTTCTATTGCAAGAGCAAGCTAGCCAAATACAAGCTTGTGGCCAATTAACTGAGCAGCAAGTAGATAGTCAGGTATTAGCCAATCTTATTTATCCTTCGGGTCGGTATTCACAATTTAGTTGCTCTATGCAGTCACAATCGAGCAATAGCATGCGGATAGTCGGCAGTCAGGGTTTTGCCATTTTACCCGCTAATTTTTGGGATACTAACCAAGCTGAAATTTATCAAGATAATCAAATGCTTGAATGCATAGATTGGCCTCATAGGGTAAATGGTTTTGAATATCAAATTGAGGCATGTGGGCAAGCTATTGAGCAAGGCTTAACTTGTCATTCTAGTATGTCGCATCAAGACAGCATAGGGGTATTAAAGGTGATGGACAGTATAAGGCAACAAATTGGCTTACAATTTCCGGTATCTATAGAACAGCTATAGACCCTGTTTTTTTGTTGTGAATCTAGCGTTACAACTTTTGGTTGTGTCTCATGCCACTTTGTCACTATACAAATGAGTCAAAATCACTACACTATGCGCACTAAATTTAAGGGACGCCTAACCCGTTTTTATCTTATGTTGAGGAAAAGTGATGCTGACACGTAACATGAATATTGCTGATTTTGATCCAGAATTAGCCGAAGCCATTCAAAATGAACACCAACGCCAAGAGCATCATATTGAATTGATTGCATCTGAAAACTATTGCAGCCCGCGCGTTTTAGAAGCACAAGGCTCACAACTAACCAACAAATACGCTGAGGGTTATCCACATAAGCGTTATTATGGTGGTTGTGAATATGTTGATGTAGCAGAAGATTTAGCCATTGAACGCGCCAAGCAATTATTTGGTTGTGACTATGCTAATGTGCAGCCGCATTCAGGCTCTCAAGCTAATTCAGCGGTATTTATGGCGCTATTAAATGCCGGAGACACAGTATTAGGTATGAGCCTAGCCCATGGTGGACATTTAACTCATGGTTCACATGTTAACTTTTCTGGTAAAACTTACCATGCTGTTCAATATGGATTGCACCCTGAAACCGGTGAAATTGATATGCAGCAAGTAGAAGAATTAGCCTTAGAACATAAACCTAAGATGATCATTGGTGGTTTTTCTGCCTATTCAGGCATAGTTGACTGGCAAAAATTCCGTGAGATAGCGGATAAAGTTGGGGCATATTTATTAGTGGATATGGCGCATGTAGCTGGCTTAATTGCAGCGGGTATTTACCCAAGCCCAATTGCTCATGCTCACGTTGTGACTACTACTACCCACAAAACCTTAGCCGGTCCGCGTGGTGGTTTGATTTTATCAGCCTGTGGTGATGAAGCCATTTATAAAAAATTAAATAGCTCGGTTTTCCCTGGTAATCAAGGTGGACCTCTGTGCCATGTTATTGCCGCTAAAGCGGTAGCCTTTAAAGAAGCGCTACAGCCTGAATTTAAAGTGTATCAACAACAAGTAGTAGTGAACGCCAAAGCTATGGTGGCGGTATTACAAGAGCGTGGCTTTAAAGTGGTTTCTGACGGTACAGACAATCATTTATTTTTGCTTGATCTAATTGGTAAAGAATACACAGGTAAAGATGCAGATGCGGCCCTAGGCAGTGCCAACATTACTGTTAATAAAAACTCTGTACCTAACGACCCTCGCTCACCTTTTGTCACTAGTGGTTTACGTATTGGTTCGCCAGCTATTACCCGTCGTGGCTTTAAAGAAGAACAAGCCAAACAGGTGGCTCATTGGATTTGTGATGTTTTAGATAATATCAATGATCAATCTGTGATTGAAAAAGTCAAAAAAGAAGTAGTGATTTTGTGTAAACAGTTCCCTGTTTATGCCTAAATGATTGCTATTTAACCAAGGCTCATTGGGGTCTTGGTTATTTAGTTGATTTTACTCTTTGCTTAGTAAACCTTAGTTAAACACTAGCTATACTAAGGTTTACTCAAATAATATCTAACTAGTTATTTAAACCTCGCCTACTATTTCTATGTTAAGTACTGATACTTAGCGTTTTTTCCCTATCAAATTTGCTAAAAAATTGTAAAATAAGCGCGTTTTAAATCAGAATAATTTTATTCCATTCACACACGGACATCATTATGACTAATCGTACATTAGCTTTTGGCAAGAAAACTCGCCTAGCGTTGTTAGTGGCAAGCTCGCTTGCCTTTAGTGGACTCGCTTCTGCGCAGGTCACTTCTTCAGCCATTCGTGGTCAAGTTGTAGATATTCAAGGTAACCCTTTATCTGGCGTTACTGTTGAGGTTATTCACGTGCCAACTGGCAGTAAAAAAACCTTAACCACTTCTGAAAACGGTATTTTCCAATCAGGTGGTATGGCTGTAGGTGGACCTTACCAGGTACAACTACAAGACGGGTCAAGTTATCAGGCGCAAAGTATTTCAGATCTATTTTTGCAACTAGGTCGAACTTCGAGTGTTGCCTTGCAAGCTACTGCAAGCGGCGCCAATTTAGAAGTAATTGAAGTTCGTGGCAAAGTGACCATGGAAGCGGCTTATAAAAAAGGGCCAGGAACAGAGTTTAGCGAACAAGACATTAACAACACTGCTGCCATCAGCCGTGATATTAAATCTTTATTAAAGCGTGATTCTAAAATTACTGTTGATACCACAGTAGATGGTGGCCCTGCTTTATCGGTAGCCGGTGGTAATATTCGTGGCAACAGTTTAACTGTTGATGGCGTTAAGCAAAATGATGACTTTGGTTTGAACAAAAATGGTTACCCTGGTCGTCGTTCACCTATTTCTTTAGATGCTATTGAGCAGTTATCTGTAAACATTGCGCCTATTGATGTGACTTATGGTGGTTTCCAAGGCGGTAATGTAAATATAGTAACTAAGTCTGGTACCAATGAGTTTCACGGCTCGGCTTTTTACTTCCGTTCAGACGACAGCATGATTGGTGATAAAAGCGAAGGTGAATCATTAAATATTGGTGATTTTAAAGAAGACACTTATGGTTTCTCTTTAGGTGGTGCGGTAGTTGAAGATAAATTGTTCTTCTTTGCTTCTTACGAAAAATTTGAATCTGTTTCACCTTATCAATTTTCATTAGATAACTTAGATGGCATAGCCGATCCAAACGAACGTCGTGGCGTAAGTCAGGCCGATTTTGATCGTATTGCTCAAGTTGCTAACGATGTTTGGGGTTACGATATAGGTGGTTATGACGTTCCTAAAGTAGAAGAAGATGAAAAACTGTTAGTGAAACTAGATTGGTACATTAACGACGATCATCGTGCGTCTTTAACCTATCAAGACAACTCAGGTAACACAGTACGTGATTTCTGGGCTGAGTCTTTCCCTGGTGCGCCAACTGCTACTGCTGAGTCTAACCGTTATAATCAGGCTGAAACTTTACAAGCCACAGTATTACAGGTGTTTTCTGATTGGTCTGACGATTTATCGACCGAATTTAAATTGTCGAACAAAAAAGTAACCACTGCTCAAGATCCTCTTTTAGGGGCAAATTTCTCGCAGTTTAATATTGCCACGCCAAACGGCGGTTCGTTATTTATTGGTCCTGATCAATTCCGTCATGCAAACGAATTAGAAAATGATCGTTTTGGTTTAAAAATTAAAGCGGATTATTACCTAACAGATGAGCACAAGTTAACCTTTGGTTGGGAGCATGAGCAACTAGACATCTACAACTTATTTGTATTTGGCTCTTTAGGTTTTGCTAATTTTGCTAGTATCGAGGACTTTGAAAACAACTTAGGCTTCCACGTTTACCAAAATGCCTTAGACGGTAACCCTGAAAGTGCGGTTGATGAGTTCTCATACGACATTGATACTTTCTATTTGCAAGATGAGTGGGCGGCAACCGACGACCTAACTGTCACCTACGGTGTACGTTACACTAAATACAGCAATGATGACTTACCTGCATTAAACCAAAACTTTGTTGATCGTCATGGTTACACTAACCAAGGTAACTTTGATGGCCTAACCTTAGTTGAGCCACGTGCTGGTTTCACTTATACCTATGACGATGACACGGTAATCCGTGGTGGATTTGGCTTGTTTGGCGGCGGTGGCCCGAACGTTTGGTTATCCAACTCTTACGGCAACGACGGGGTACGTAAAACCTTTGCTGGTTGTTTTGGTGGTTGTTCAGATGGTCGAGGCACACCACAAGAAGTGCTAGATTTCTTAGCTGCTGGTGGTTTTAGTGGCGGCAACAGCGACACTAACTCTATATCTCCAGACTTCGAAATCAACAGTGTTTGGAAGTTAAACTTAGGCATAGAGCGTAATCAGGACTTAGGTTTCTTAGGTGATTCGTGGTTATTAACTGCAGATGCCATCATTAGTGATGTGAAAAATGCAGCGGTTTACCGTGAACTAAACTTCTCACAAGTGGGCACAGCGCCAGATGGCCGTCCTATTTATGATCAAACTGTGCCATTTGACTTGTCGTTAGAAAACACAAGTAAAGGTGGTTCACAAGTATGGAGTTTCTCGGCAGCGAAAAACTACTATACCGATCACGGTAATTACAACTTTGATATCAGCTACACCTATCAAGACGTGACAGAAGTTAACCCTGGTAACTCTTTCATTGCCTTTGAAGGTTATGCAATGCCAGCTAACTCAGACTTCCAGTCACAAACTGAATATAACTCTGAGTTTGAAGTACGCCATGCTTTTAGTGCTAACTTAAGCTGGAGCGATACCTTAATTGGTGATCACTTAACCACTGTTGCTGTGGCATATACAGGTCGTTCTGGTCGTCATTATAGCCATACCATGCGCTCTACAGTAGATACTTTTGGTGGTTTCCCAGTGGCAGACTTTGCTGACTGGAACGCCTTTGGTTCACAGTTGTTGTACATTCCAAATGGAGCAAGTGATCCATTAGTCACTTACGCTGATGGTTTTGATCAAGCTGGCTTTATGTCTTACATCAACAGTAATGACTGTTTAGCTAACAACGCGGGATCAATTTCTCGTCGTCATGCTTGTACTAGTAGCTGGATCAATCGTTTTGATGTGCGTTTCATGCAAGAAATTCAAATCACTGGTGAGCAAGCTGTAGAAGTGATCCTAGATCTTGAAAACATTGGTAACATGATCAACGACGATTGGGGACGTGCAGAGAGTTACGTACAACCATTTAATGCCCCTGTAGTAGATGTGGCAATTGATAATGGTCAGTATGTATACAGTAACTTTACTCAGCCACAAGCCAATGTAGCTAAAATACCTTCGGTATGGAAAGTACAACTAGGTGTACGTTACAAGTTTTAATTAACACTTAGTTTAACCAATTATTAAATTGGCCTAAAACCAGAGATAAGCAGATTATCTCTGGTTTTTTTTTGAGGTATAATAATGCTTCGGAAAAAAGTGCGTGGCTGTTCCTTTGTCGCTTTTTTTGCTAATTTAGCCCAACGTTTTTTAAATCAATCGAGAGCCTTATGTTTTGTCCATTTTGCGCAGTACAAGAAACCAAAGTGATTGATTCGCGTTTAGTTGCTGACGGCAGCCAAGTTAGGCGCCGCAGAGAATGCACTGTGTGTAAAGAACGTTATACCACCTTTGAAATGGCAGAATTAGTTATGCCAAGAGTGGTAAAACGTGATGGCTCACGAGAGCCTTTTAATGAAGATAAGCTCAGAGCAGGCTTACAACGAGCATTAGAAAAACGTCCAGTGAGCACCGAAGAAGTGGAATTGTGCATTAACCGCTTAAAGTCATCTTTGCGGGCTACAGGTGAACGAGAGGTATCCAGTGAGTTTTTAGGTAACTTAATTATGAATGCCTTAAAAGAGCTGGATAAAGTAGCTTATGTACGTTTTGCCTCGGTTTACCGTTCGTTTGAAGATATCAGAGAATTTGGTGAAGAAATTGCTAGGTTAGGTGACTAAGACCATGCAACTTAGCCTAGCTTCAGCGACCGGGTATCACAACTAAATGACCAGCTTTTCAAGGTTAGATCATCAAATGATGGCAAGCGCCATCGCCTTAGCTAAACGTGGCCAATATACTACTTCGCCCAACCCCAATGTGGGCTGTGTTATTACTGATAAGAGCGGCAATATTCTGGGCCAAGGTTGGCATAAAAAGGCTGGCACTGCTCACGCCGAAGTCCATGCGTTAAACCAAATCAAGCAACAAGGTTTGAGTCCTAAAGGGGCTACAGTCTATGTGACTCTTGAACCTTGTAGCCATCAGGGGCGAACCCCACCTTGTGCCGATACCTTAATTGCAGCCGGGGTGGCAAAAGTTGTAGTGGCTATGGTTGATCCTAATCCTTTAGTGTCTGGCAAAGGTATCGCCAAATTACAACAGGCAGGCATTGAGGTAACGCAAGGATTGTTAAGCCAAGCGAGTGCCGAGTTAAACCGTGGCTTTATTCATAGAATGTGCCATTCGCGCCCTTGGGTGACAGTGAAGTTAGCTGCCAGTTTAGACGGTAAAACCGCACTAAAAAATGGCAAAAGCCAGTGGATTACCAGTGCCGCTGCTCGCCAAGATGTGCAAAGACACAGGGCTAAAAGTTGTGCCATATTATCGGGCTCTGGCACTGTTATGGCCGATAACCCTTGGTTAAATGTGCGGTATGGCGAATTAAATTTATCCCAACAAGACTTGTTAGAAGAAGATTTACGTCAACCTTTGCGGGTGATTTTAGATGGGCGTAATCAATTAACTAACCAGCTTAATTGCTTACAACCGCTAAAAGGCAATACTGGCGGCAAAGTATTGTTAATTAATAGCCAGATCAATCCATTACCCTTCGCAGAGCATGTAAGTCAATGGCAAGCAAGGTATAATCAAAATCGCTTAGACTTGCAACAAATTATGCAAAAGTTAGGTGAATTACAGCTCAATCAACTGTGGGTTGAAGCGGGTGCTAAGTTAGCCGGTGCCTTAGTAAAAAATAACTTAGTAGATGAATTGATTTTATATCAAGCGCCCAAACTTATAGGCGGGGCGGGACAAAATTTGTTTGAAATGGCCGAATTAGAATCAATGCAAGATGTGCCAATATTAAGCTGGCAAGACATTAGGCAAGTAGGGTCAGATATAAAAATGACTGCACTTTTTAATCACTAAAGCAAGAATAGAGAAAACATGTTTACTGGAATAATTGAAGATGTCGGGGTGATTGAAAGTCTCACGCCCAGTGGTGAAGATATTCGTTTAGCGATTAAAGTTAATAAGTTAGATATGTCTGACGTCGAACTAGGCGACAGCATAGCCAATAATGGCGTATGTTTAACTGTGGTGGCTAAAACCGCGCAAGGGTTTAGCGCCGATGTATCACACGAAACCATTAAGCTTACCGGCTTTGCCAATTACCAAGCGGGCAGCAAGGTTAACTTAGAAAAAGCCTTACTAGCGAACAGTCGTTTAGGTGGCCATATAGTCAGTGGGCACGTAGATGGGGTAGGCAAGGTACTGTCTATCAAGCAAGTTGGGCGATACGTAGAAATTTGGGTGCAAGCGCCTGATGAACTCGCCAAATATTTAGCCCATAAAGGCTCTATTACGGTAGATGGTGTGAGTTTAACTGTGAATCAGGTTGAGGGCGCCAAGTTTTTGCTGACCTTGATCCCTCACAGTCTTCAAGAAACCATAATTGGCTTATACCAAGTGGGAACCCAAGTAAATTTAGAAGTGGATGTTATCGCCCGTTACATTGAAAGACTCATGTTAGGCGACAAAGCAGCACAGCAGTTACCTGAGGATAAAAAGCAAGATATAAGTTTGGCCTTTTTGGCTGAAAATGGCTTTTTAAAGTAATCCAATCCTCTTAATTTAATTAAACAGAAGACACATTATTATGCCTTTCAATAGCAGTGAAGAAATAATTGAAGATATTCGTCAAGGTAAAATGGTTATCTTAATGGATGACGAAGATCGCGAAAACGAAGGCGATTTAATTATGGCCGCCGAGCATGTTACCCCAGAAGCCATTAATTTTATGGTTACCCATGCCCGAGGCTTAGTCTGTTTACCAATGACAGAAGCGCGCTGCCGACGACTTAACCTGCCGCTAATGGTAGATAATAACGGCGCGCAGTTTTCGACTAACTTTACTGTGTCGATTGAGGCTGCCGAAGGGGTAACCACAGGGATCTCAGCTGCAGATAGAGCAAAAACGATTTTAGCCGCAGTGAATAAAAACGCCACAGCCGCAGACATAGTGCAACCTGGGCATATCTTTCCACTTATTGGTAAAGAAGGTGGGGTGTTAAATCGTGCTGGGCATACCGAAGCGGGCATCGACCTCGCTAGGCTTGCAGGCTGTGAGCCTGCCGCAGTGATAGTGGAAATTCTAAAAGAAGATGGCAGCATGGCAAGGTTGCCAGAGCTAGAAGAGTTTGCTGCAAAGCATGATATGAAAATTGGCACCATTGCTGATTTAATCGAATATAGAAACTTAAACGAAACCACTATCGAGCAAGTTGCCAAGTGTAAGCTGCCCACTGAATATGGTGAGTTTGATTTAGTAACTTTTAAAGATGTAATAGATAATCAAGTACATTTTGCTATGTGCAAAGGTGAGATTCAGCCCGACTCGCCTACTTTAGTGCGTGTGCACCTGCAAAATAGTTTTAGTGATTTGTTGGGTTCACAACGGGCAATTTCACGCAGTATGGGGTTGCCCGAAGCAATTAAATACATTGCAGATAATGGTGGGGTGTTAGTGCTGTTAGGAAAAGACGAAGACCTCTTAACCCAAGTAAAGCAATTCGAAGCAGAAGACAAAGGTGAAAAGCCAATAAAAGCCGACTGGAAAGGCTCGTCTCGCACTATTGGGGTGGGCAGTCAAATTCTGGCCAGCCTAGGGGTGAAAAAAATGCGTTTATTAAGCAAGCCTAAAAAGTACCATGCGTTATCGGGCTATGGCTTAGAAGTGGTTGAATACATCGAAATTTAATAAATTGATAAAATTGACAGATAAAAATATCACAATATTTCCCCATTCGGATGTGCTAAACTGCGCGCCGATTTTTCTAGTAAGGTTGTTTTGATGAATATTATTGAAGGTAACATTCGCGCGACAGGTAAAAAATTTGCATTTGTTGTGGCCAGATTTAACAGTTTTGTGGTTGAAAGCCTAGTAGAAGGTGCATTAGATGCCTTAGAAAGACATGGCGAAGTCAACACTCAAGATATCACTTTAGTGCGTGTTCCTGGGGCTTATGAATTGCCCATAGCCGCTAAAAAGCTTGCTGAACAAAATAAATACGATGCCATCATTGCCTTAGGTGCAGTGATAAGAGGTGGCACACCGCATTTTGATTTTGTGGCTGGTGAATGTAATAAAGGCTTAGCCCAAGTGTCACTTGAATATGGTATTCCTGTTTCTTTTGGTGTGATTACCACAGATAGTATTGAACAAGCGATAGAACGTTCTGGTACTAAAGCCGGAAACAAAGGTGCAGAAGCGGCAGTAGGTGCCTTAGAAATGGTAAATGTATTAGCTAACATTGAAGAGGCCAAATAGGTGAAACCTAAAGCCCGCCACTTAGCCAGAGAGCTTGCTGTGCAAGCCGTATACTCTTGGCAAATGACTCAAAACCCAGTAGAGCAAATCGAACTTAGTACTGTGACTAGCAACAATATGCAAAAAGTCGATACTGAGTACTTTTTGGAGCTATTAAGAGCGGTTGTAAAAAACTGTGCTGAACTAGATAAAAAGCTTAAACCTTATTTAGGACGTTTGCCTGAAGAATTAGATCCGGTGGAATATGCCATTTTACGGATTGCGACTTATGAATTAGTTCATCGCATTGATGTGCCTTATAAAGTAGTGATCAATGAAGCCATAGAACTAGCAAAAGAGTTTGGCGCAGATGAAAGCCATAAGTTTGTCAACGGTGTGTTAGATAAAGCCATCAAAACCTTACGTAAAGACGAACTTAATTAAGCAGCCAATTTAGGTGCTTGATATGACGCTTGGCACCTAGTGCTTGGTGCGATGCTAATAAAAATAAGTTGTGAAAGTGAAAGAATTTAATTTGATCGAAAACTTTTTCAAAGCAAAAAGTTTTCAACGCAAAGATGTCATTATTGGCATTGGTGATGACTGTGCAGTGACCCATGTTCCTCAAGGACAAGCCTTGGTTACCACCACAGATACCTTGCTAAGTGGTGTGCATTTTTTACCTGACACATCTGCCCATGCCATTGCGCAAAAAGCCATAGCGGTAAACCTAAGTGATTTGGCCGCTATGGGAGCAGAGCCGGCCTGGATAAGTTTATCTTTAAGCTTGCCCGAGATAGATAAAGCTTGGTTAGAGGACTTCTCTAATGGTTTACAGCAGCATGCTGAGTATTACTCTATTCAATTAATTGGTGGAGATACGGTTCAAGGGCCATTAGCCATCACTATTACCGCACAAGGCTTTGTTCCATGTCATCAAGCTTTAACGCGCTCCCAAGCCAAACCAGGTGATTCTATTTATGTGACTGGAACCTTAGGGGATGCAGGTTTGGGCTTAGATTTAGCTACCAACAAATTGAGCATTGGCGATAAGTTAAATCGAGAGTATCTGATTAATAGGCTCAATTACCCTACACCTAGATTGTTATTTGGCACCAACCTAAGACGCATTGCCAGTGCCTGTATCGATCTTTCAGATGGTTTAGTTTCAGATATTCAACATGTACTCAAAGGCTCTCAATGTGGCGCAACTGTGCATGTGAATAAGCTACCCTTATCTCGTGCCCTAAAGCAGTCAGTGTCGATTGAACAGGCCTACGACTATGCGCTAAGTGCAGGTGACGATTACGAATTGTTGTTTACTGTAAGTGAAGAGCAAAAAGGAAACCTTGAAACCTCATTAGCCAATGCCAATGTTTCGGCCACTTATATTGGCCAAGTAAACGGAAATTGTGGAAAATTAGATTTACGTTTAAATGACAAAACCTTTAATTATGCTAAAAAGGGTTACCAACACTTTTAAGCAAAGTTTAAAGCGAATCAAAAAGGGTCTGCAGTGGACAAAGAATTACGCCAAAGAGTTAGCTTGCGCAATCCAGTGCACTTTTTAGCCTTAGGCTTTGGAAGTGGATTAGCGGCAAAAATGCCTGGTACCTTTGGCACACTTGCCGCTTTACCTTTAGTGGTTTTGTTAGCCTACTTTGCCAATTTTGAGAGTTATTTAGCTGTTACCCTTGCCGTGAGCTTGCTGGGCATTTGGATATGTGAAAAAACCGCCAACGACATGCAGGTACATGATGATTCTTCTATTGTGTGGGATGAAGTAGCAGGCATGTTAATTACTATGCTTGCTGTGCCCTTGAATTGGCAAACCCTATTAGTCGGTTTTGTGTTGTTTCGCTTTTTCGATATTGTTAAACCTTGGCCTATTAACTATTTAGACAAACAGGTTGGGGGAGGCTTTGGCATTATGGTAGATGATGTATTAGCCGGGATCATGGCCATGGCTGGATTGCATATTTTATTGGGTTTGTCGTGGCTACCCACCACCACCTTTAGCTAAATCCTTTTGGTTATACCCAACTAGGCTTAGTTTTAGCTAAGCCTTGTCTTTCACTGCTACTATCCTTTAGCTTGGTTAAATTGTTTAACTTTAGCCAAAATCCCAGCGCTATCTAGGCCCAGTTCGGCATACATCTGTTGCTGCGTGCCTTGCATAATAAATTCATCTGGTAAACCAAGCTGAATTAATTTGGCCTGATAGGGGCTAGCTATAAGGTATTCGGCAACCGCACTGCCAGCGCCACCCATAATGGCACCATCTTCAAGGGTGACAAATAATGAGTGATCTTTAGCAAGTTTGGCTATCACAGCTGTATCTAAGGGTTTTACAAAACGCATATCGACTAAGCTGGCATTCAGGCTTTCTGCTGCTTCTTGAGCAAAAGGCAATAAAGTACCAAAGTTTAAGATTGCGACTTTTTCACCTTCTCTAAGCGTGCGGCTTTGGCCTAACTCTAAGGCTGTCATCTGTGCATCAGGTGTTACCCCAGTGGCAGAGCCTCTTGGGTATCTAACTGCCGCAGGTTTTTGCAATTTATGCCCTGTGTAAAGCATTTGACGGCATTCATTTTCGTCGCTGGGAGTCATAATCACCATATTAGGAATGCAACGCAAAAAGCTAATATCAAAGGCGCCCTGATGGGTAGGTCCATCTGCACCTACAATACCGGCTCTGTCTATGGCAAATAATACTGGAAGGTTTTGTAAGGCTACATCATGAATAAGCTGATCGTAGGCTCGCTGCAAAAAGGTTGAGTAGATGGCGACCACAGCATTGTAGCCTTCTTTGGCTAACCCAGCGGCAAAAGTCACAGCATGTTGTTCGGCTATGGCGACATCAAAATATTGTTCAGGAAATTGCTGGGAAAATTGCACCATGCCCGAACCTTCACGCATGGCAGGGGTTACTGCCATAAGCTTAGGATCTTGTTTGGCCATGTCACATAACCAGTTGCCAAAAATGGCAGAAAAAGTAGGATGACTTGCCGCCGCTTTGGGCAGTGCCTGATCCTTAGGGTTAAATTTAGGTACAGCATGGAATTTAATAGGATCTTGCTCGGCAGAGTGATAACCCTTGCCCTTTTTAGTGACCACGTGCAAGATCTGCGGGCCTTTGATATTGCGCATATTACGCAGCGTATCTACCACGCCGTTTACATCGTGCCCATCTATAGGGCCTATATATTTAAAGCCTAGTTCTTCAAAGATAGTACCAGGTACTACCATACCTTTAATGTGTTCTTCTGCACGGCTTGCAAACTCTTTAATAGGCGGCACATTGCTTAACAGCTTTTTGCCACCGTCTCGAATAGAATTAAAAAAGTTTCCGGTTAATAAACGAGCTAAATGACTATTGAGGGCACCAACGTTTTCCGAAATAGACATTTCGTTATCGTTTAATACCACCAACATGTCTTTATCTATATCGCCGCCGTGATTTAATGCTTCAAAGGCCATGCCAGCAGTCATGGCTCCATCACCAATAACCGCCACCACTTTGCGGCCTAAGGCTTCTTTTTCCGCCGCTACAGCCATGCCTAGTGCGGCACTAATTGAAGTAGACGAATGCCCTACGGCAAAAGTATCGTATTCACTTTCTCCAGGCCAAGGAAAAGGGTGTAAGCCATTCTTTTGGCGTATGCTGGGCATACGTTCGCGCCTGCCAGTTAATATTTTGTGCGGGTAAGCTTGGTGACCTACATCCCATAAAAGTCGGTCAAATGGGGTGTTATAGACATAGTGTAAGGCTACAGTTAACTCAACCGTTCCTAATCCAGAGGCAAAGTGCCCGCTGCTTTGGCTAACGCTGGTGAGTAAGTATTGACGCAGCTCTTTACTAAGTTGCTGTAACTTATCTTGAGGTAGCTCTCTTAGCTCTTCGGGTGTATTCGCTTTCGCTAGGATAGGGTAGTGAGTAATATCTAAAGTCATTAAATGGCTATCAACTGGTTAATTTTATTTTTTTAAGAAGCTTAAGCCTATTTAATAAGCGCGACGAATAACAAAGTCGGTAAAGGCTTCCAATATCTGGGTATTGTAAGGCAAAGTACGCAAAGCTTGAAGTGCTTGTTTATGTAGTTGCTCAAGATAGTGTTTTGCTTGCTCTAAACCCATTAGAGCTGGATAAGTACTTTTATTGTGGGCCTGATCTGAACCTTGAGGTTTACCAAGCACGCTAGCATCAGCTGTGACATCTAAAATATCATCTTGCACTTGAAACGCTAAGCCTATGGTCTGAGCAAAATCCAATAATTGATTTTTATCTGATGGTTCGATTTCATCGGCTAAAGCTATGGCCATTTCAACACAAGCCACTAACAAGGCCCCAGTTTTTTTACTGTGAAGTTGTGCTAATTGAGTTTGACTAATCTGTTGGCCAGTGGCAGCTAAGTCAATGGCTTGGCCGCCACACATACCATGGTAGCCAGAGGCACGAGCTAAAACTTTAACTAATTCAATACGTTTATTTTGCTTGTTTGCCGATAATGGATATTGGCACAAAAGTTCGAACGCTAACGTTTGCAGGGCGTCGCCAGCTAAAATCGCTGTGGCTTCGTCAAACTGAATATGGCAAGTTGGTTGACCACGTCTTAAATCGTCGTCGTCCATGGCGGGTAGATCGTCATGAATTAACGAATAGGCATGCATAGCTTCTATGGCCGCAGCTGGTCCGTCTAAATCCCTTTCATCTACCTTTAGCATTTGTCCTGTTGCCTGAACCAAAAACGGGCGCATACGCTTGCCACCCATTAATAGCGCATATTTCATGGCTTGCTTTAATTTAGGCGCATGCTCAGGAAGAGCGGCTATGGTTTGGCTAAGAGTGTGATCGACTCTGGCGCTCACACTTTTCTGAAAATCGGTCAACATCATTAAGGATTTGGCTCAAATACGTCTAAGCTTTGCTGGCCATTTTGGGCAGTTAAAATCTGTACTTTTTGTTCTGCGTCTTTTAACTTTTGTTGGCTTTGGCGGGCAAGTTCGATGCCGCGTTCAAAACTTTGTAACGCTTCTTCAAGAGGCAGGTCACCTTGCTCCATTTTGGTGACTAAGGCTTCTAGTTCTTGCATGGATTGTTCAAAGCTTAAAGATTCGGCTTTTTTCTTTGTTGTCATAGATTTCTTCAATAGAATATTGGCAAGGTATCAATTGGCAGGCACCTTACCTGAGCACAAAAATAGGGTCAAACACTTTTCAACAGGCTATGCTTGCAAAGCGTCTAAGTTAGAAAATTTAACCTAAATAAAGCATCACTTAATTTCTGCTATGCAGTTACTATAGAAATATTCTCCGCTGTCGATAAAATAGAGTGATAAACAGTTAATTTGTTTAGGTTTTTGATTTTTACAGCATTTAGCACAGTATTTTAGCTTTATAGTGACGGTGTCACTAATTCTATTGGGAGCACAATGTGGATTTAGCAACCATAATCGGAATTCTTGGGGCCATAGGCTTTGTAGTCATGGCAATGGTCCAAGGTGGCGATATTGCCATGTTTATAAACGTTCCTTCAATTTTGATTGTATTTTGTGGCAGCTTGTTTGTGGTTTTATCTCAATACACGCTTGGGCAATTTTTTGGTGCAGGTAAAGTTGCTGGCAAGGCCTTTATGTTTAAAATCGATACGCCTGAATCCCAAATTGAAAAAATAGTTGAGATGGCCGATGCCGCACGTAAAGGCGGTTTTTTAGCATTAGAAGAAGCAGAAATCGAAAACCCTTTTATGCAAAAAGGGGTAGATATGTTGGTAGATGGCCACGACGTAGAAGTGGTTCGTGCCACCTTAGGCAAAGACATTGCCATGACCACTGAAAGACATGAATTTGGTCAAACCATTTTTAAAGGCCTAGGGGACGTAGCACCAGCCATGGGTATGATAGGTACCTTAGTAGGGTTAGTGGCGATGTTGTCTAACATGGATGATCCTAAATCTATCGGGCCTGCCATGGCGGTTGCCTTGTTAACCACTTTGTACGGAGCCATGTTGGCAAACTTATTATGTTTACCTATAGCGGTAAAATTAGGTAACCGTGCCGCAGAAGAAAAACTCAATCAAAGCTTAGTGTTAGACGGAATTATTGGTATTGCTGATGGGCAAAATCCTCGTGTTATTGAGGGCATATTGAAAAATTATTTAGCTGCCAGTAAACGCGGCTCAGACGAAGATTCAGAGTAAGCGCATGGAAGACGAATGCCCTAAATGCCCCCCCGAAGGACTGCCCGCGTGGATGGGAACCTTCGCCGATCTAATGTCACTGTTGATGTGCTTTTTTGTATTGTTGTTGTCATTTTCCGAAATGGACGTACTGAAATTCAAACAAATAGCAGGTTCCATGAAATTTGCCTTTGGGGTGCAAAATAAAATAGAAGTAAAAGATATTCCTAAAGGTACCAGTGTGATTGCTATGGAGTTTCGCCCTGGTCGCCCTGAGCCTACTCCTATAGATACCATCCAACAAAAAACCACTGACATGACTCAAGAAATGCTTGAGTTTCAGGCGGGTAACGAAGATTCAGCCGGTGGACGTCAAAAACAACGTGGCGAGCAGCGTGGCGGTGCGGCTCAACAAACTGCCACAGAGCAACAAACCACTAGCCAAAGTGCTAGCCAAGAAGAAGTACAAGAACAAATGCGTAAAGTGGCGCAAAAGTTAGAAAAAGAAATTGTGGACGGCGCTATCGAAATGGAATCTTTGGGTCAACAAATTACCATTAGGATCCGTGAACAAGGTTCGTTTTCTGCTGGCTCTGCTTTTTTGCAACCGCAATTTATTCCTATTTTGCGTAAAATAGGTGAGTTACTCGCGCAAATGCCCGGTGATATAGAGGTGTCTGGGCATAGTGATAGCCAGCAAATTTCCAATGAATTATACCGCTCTAACTGGGACTTATCGGCACAACGTGCTGTGGCTGTGGCCGAAGAGCTAAGACGGGCCGAAGGCTTTGATGAAAGTCGAATGTCGGTAGTAGGAAAGGCCGATACTGCACCTTTAGCCGAAGCCGATGATCAAGCCGCGCGTAGTCGCAATAGACGCGTCGAAATTGCTGTTAAGCAAGGTAAGGCCAAAGAATCTGAGCCTATTTCGGTGCTTGAATAATACGAATTTTACAGGCTTAACTATAATATGAGATAAGCCTGTAAAAATTACACCTTGGTTAGAAAAAATGCCATTCTGTGGCTGGCCTAAATATTCACTCTTATTTTTATTACATTTTTCACTCCCACACCTTTGTCTAAAAAATCATTGTTAATCAATGGTTTAAGGTGTTTTTGTGGGTTTTGTGATCGTGTTTTTGTGCTTGGTATGAGCTTTGCTTTTTTAAAAGGGAACACAATGCTGCTCTAGCAGCGTTTTTTAAATTAATTAAGCGAGGTTAACGCATGAAGCACAAATTAAACCTTTATTCTACCTTGGCCGCACTAACGGCATTGAGCTCTTTTAGTGTTTTTGGGCAATCTAATAACGCTAACGAATACAACCCTAATGGGTTTTATATTGGCGCTAATTATGGGTATTTGCAGGTAGACTCTGATGATAATTTTGATGAAGACAAGGATGTAGTCGAAGGCATAGCCGGTTATCGCTTTAATCAGTTTTTTGCCTTAGAAGGAAGTTATTTAGACTTTGGCAGCTACGGAAATAATAACATCAACTTATCAACAGAAGGTTACACCGCAGCTTTAAAAGGTAGCTTACCTGTGACAGATAGCTTTTCTGTTTTTATGAAGTTAGGTCAACTGTGGTCTGAAACCGACTACCAAGCGTTAAATTTTTCTGAGCAAGTTGATGATCAAAGTGTGTTTGTTGGTGGTGGATTAGCCTTTAAATTAAGTTCTGCTGTCATTCTAAATGCTACTTATAGCGTTTACGATGCGGGTATGGAATTTGAAGATATTGATGATCAAAATTTTGATACCGACTTTAAGCAGGCCAGTGTTGGCATAGAGTATCGCTTTTAAGCATTAAAACTTTAAGCTCTGCGCCCCCATAGTCGCTACTGGGGGCTGTTGCTATTCCTAAAAGGCTAGTTAGGCTTACAGCTTTTAATTGGCGCTGATTTATCAAAAAACAATGATATTTCGGCCACTGTTACCCCTAGTTTTTTTAAATATGAGCGGTTCATTAGGCGCTGTTCATCTAATACATATATCCAGTCATCAACAAATAGATTGTAGACCGAATCTTCAACCGGAACCCTAAGAGTATATTGCCAATTAAAGGCCGCGCCCTGAGCTTGACCTCGGGCTATGCCAATAACGTCATCAGCCGTGCCAGTTACTTCACCTTGTTCATTGATCTTTAACTGCCATATGCGAATTTGCTTTTCACCATCATTAAAATAAAAGGTTTCGTGTAACTGCCCCGCATTACCTTGCCAAGTACCAATAATGTCTACACAAAAGCGCCGAGAGAGTTTATTCGAATAGTCTTGAACTATGCCCCAGGCGGTCACCTGACCATTAAAGTAAGCTTGTAATTTAAATTCTGGCTGAGTGTGTTGGTATTGATCTAAGGCCTGACTACAAGAAAAAAGGCTAAAGATAATAATAAAAATGCCATAGCGGACTTTGCTGATCATTTTATCTTTCCTATTAAACGATTGCGGACTTTGGGGTATCGACTATTTTTGTCTAACCAGATGCGTAAAAAGCTAGGGCCAAATTGTGGGTCTGGTATTTTACCTATTAGCACCTGATTAAAATAAAACTCACTGATATTTTGTTGATTAACTAACAGCACTATAGTGTCACCAGCTGTTACTTCAGGAAAAATCTCTGCTAATAACGTTAGCCAGGGTTTGTATTGAGAGGGTTTAAGACCAAGTTTGTGCCATTCTTGTTGAGTGCTTTTAAGTAATTCTTGGGCTTCAATATCCATCAAATAGCTTAGCTTTAAAGCAATAGGTCGCGCATGACTGTGATATTGGCCTGAATCTGTATAAAGGCTAGATTGATAAACATCCCAAAACAATACCGACAGTTTAGCTTCGCCAACTTTAGTTAAACCCTGCTCTGGGCTAGCAAAAGCAGAGCCTATTAATAGGTAAAAACCTAAGCTAAGTAATGCCTTAGGTTTTAAACAGTAGCTTATATTCCAGAGCTTAGCGGGTAATGGCATGGGTAAAAGCAGGCTTACTTAAGACCAATTGTACCGTGCTTATGGTGCGCTCTAAAAAACCACCGGCACAATAGCTAAAATAATAATTCCACAAATTTCTAAAGTTTTGGTCGTAGCCTAATTCGGCCAGTTCAGTTTTGTGCTGGTTAAAGTTGTGTTGCCAATCTTCAAGGGTTTTGGCGTAATCTAAGCCAATATCGTGCAAATCTCTTAGCATAAGATCAGTGTATTGCTTTAAGTGTTGATTAATTAATAATTGCGAAGGCAAAAAGCCACCTGGAAATATATGCTTTTGAATAAAATCTACGCTATTGCTGTAATTCTCTAGTCTTTGGTCGCTAATAGTGATGGCCTGTAGCAACATCAATCCTGTGGGTTTTAATAAACTTGAACAGGTGCTAAAAAAGGTCGGCAAAAACTCTTTGCCGACCGCTTCTATCATTTCTATAGAGACTAATTTGTCGTATTGCCCTTCGAGCAATCTATAGTCTTTTTTGAGCAAAGTAATTTTGTCTTGCAGGCCTTGTTCAATGATTAAGGCCTGAGTGAATTCATACTGTTCTGTAGAAATGGTGGTAGTGGTCACTTTACAACCATAGTGCTTGGCGGCAAAGATAGCTAACGCTCCCCATCCTGTACCTATTTCTAACAAATGGTCTTGTTGGCTCAATTGCAATTTATCGCAAATACATTTTAATTTGTGGGCTTGTGCTTCGGCCAAACTGCTGGTGTTTTGTGGGTAAATAGCAGACGAATACAACATGCTGCTGTCCAAAAAGTGTCGGTATAGGTTATTGCCTAAGTCATAGTGAGCGGCAATATTTTTAGCTGCCCCCTTAGTGGTATTTTTGTTGGCTAAATGCTTTAGCTTTAAAAGGGGCAAAGATAACCATTTCATCTTAGCTTCCCATTTATCTAGTACAGCTAAATTTCGAGCAAAAATCCTAATCAGATTGGTTAGATTATTAGTTGTCCATAGCCCCTGCGCATAAGTTTCGCCTGAGGCGACACTGCCGCCTACTAGGAGCTTTTTGTAAACACTCAAGCACTGAATATCAATGTCTGCATGTAAGTCGCTTGAAGCATGGCCAAAGGTACTGACTAAACTGCCTTTTTCTTTTACCACTAAATAGCCCGAAGGTAAGCTGGCAAAGACTTTTAGCATAAAAGACTTACACAGTTTTTCTTGCAACGAAGGAGGGTTATCTGCCACTAGGCTTTGTTCTGCATTTGACATAAATTATTGGTTTCCTTGGTCTGGATGCGGATAAATTGGCATCCCTTTTAAAAATAGTTTTAGCGCTTGCCAATAAATTCCCCATAAGGTTTTGAGCGTCATGCTCGGAATACTTAGCAACACGCGGTATAGGTTTTTAGAGTTCATTTCACTGCGCTGTAAACGCAAACTGGCGGTAAAATGTTTAGTTTGTTGAAAACAAGATAGAGACAGTTTTAATTGTTCATTGGGCTGGGCAATCTTCCATTTATATTGCATATCCATGGGATTAAAAGGTGAAACATGAAAGGCTTTTTCACTTGGCTGTTGATTGGCTAAATCCACCAGATAATAATGTCTGTCGTTCCAAGGGGTATTGCTAACCTCTGCCAATACATGGCTGTACAACCCAGTAGGCTGTTGCAGGTAATAGAAATTAACTGGGCTAAAATACAAACCAAAGGTTCGAGCTTGACCTAACAGAAATACCTTACCATCAAGGGGCGTTTTGGCCAGCTCAGTCATTTTGGCTAATACCGCCTGTTTTAATGGTTGTAACTCACTACCAAGATAGTCTGAGCGCTTAAAGCGCAATGCCGCCCACCTAGAGGTTGAAAACCCGCTGACTTTTGTGGTTACTTGCTCTAACTCATCAAGATTTAACCACAATAAAAATATCTGGTAGCTAAATTGATGTTTTTTAGGTTGTAAGCGAGCATGACTTAGCTCACCAGTGTATATGGCGCTTTGCATTACCATTCCACTCCTAAGGTTTTGCACACCTCAATTGCACTTTTTACTCCATCTTCATGAAAGCCGTTAAACCAGTAGGCGCCACAAAAATGTAATCCATCACGGCCAGATATCTCTGCCCACCTAGATTGGGCCTTAAGGGTTTGTTGATTAAATTGTGGATGGGCATAGTGATAACAACCTAAAACTTTATCTGAGTTGATGCTTTGGCGGTGATTTAAACTGACCAAAATAGGCTGTTCCGACTTAATGTTTTGCAGAATATTCATATTGTAGGTTAAGGCTACAGGGGCGTTGATTTTTTCTGCGTGTGCCGATATGGAATAGTTCCAACTGGCCCAAGCAAGTTTGCGTTTAGGCAAAACCGACTCATCCGTATGTAAAACCACTTCGTTAGTGGCATAGGGAATATTAGATAATATTTCTTGCTGCTCGGCTGAAGGTGAAGCCAATAAGGCTAAAGCTTGGTCGCTATGGCAGGCAAAAATGACTTCATCAAAAACATGTTGACTATTATCCGCTAGGGTAATAACGGGGGCTGAATCTTGCTGCGAAACCGATTTAACCGCGCAGTTTAATTTTATCTGCTGGTCAAAACCTTGAGTAATAGGCTGAATGTATTCTCTTGAGCCACCTGTAATAGTGAACCACTGGGGTCTATCAGTAATGTTTAATAACCCATGATTATTAAAAAATCGTAAGAAAAATCCAAAGGGAAAAGCCTTAATATTTTCAAGGCTAGTTGACCAAATGGCTGCACACATAGGCAATATGTAGTTAAAACAAAAATCGTGACTAAATTTATGTTGTTGTAAAAACTCAAATAAGCTCAGGTTTGTTAGGGTAGGGTCGTTTGCATTGAGCTTTTTGCAGGTTTTATTAAAGCTCAATATTTCTAGCACAATACGCCAAAACTTAGGTCGCAATATATTGCGTCTTTGCGCAAATAAGCTGTTAAGGTTATTACCGTTGTATTCGAGATTGGCCGCTGAGTTTTTAACACTAAAACTCATTTCAGTGGGTTGGTAAGCAACCCCTAGTTTTTGCATAAGTTTTATAAAATTGGGATAGGTCCAATCGTTAAATACAATGAAGCCAGTATCAATAGCATAGTCTTTACCATTCACCTGCACATCTTTGGTTGCAGTATGACCGCCAATATAATGATTACTTTCAAATAAGGTGACCTGGTGGCTTTTATGCAACAGGTGTCCACAGGTTAGGCCTGAAATGCCGGTGCCAATAATAGCGATGCGTTTACTCATTAAGTACCTATTATTTATAATGTTTTTAAGGTTGAAGAATGGCGCTTGTTAATAACATACTGTGAGTTAAAGCAACTAGATCACTTATACTTTATTTAATTGAGATCCTTTCTTATATCAGCCGCGTAAGCATAAATATTCCATCATCAGAGTGTAATAATGATCCATGCCAAGCTGTTTTGACACGCCTTTATTCCCCTTATCTGCGCATATCATGCCGGGCGGGCGCTTATCTTTAAGGATATTTGAGCCAAGGTATATACGTATGGTAAAGCAAGCTTGTGTTTCTGATTCTGGCTTTGGAATATGCATGTTAGATGTGCAGGGCGATAAAGCCTCGAATCAACATATTCCTGCCATAGGTACTTTAGTAAAAATCATCGATTTTGATTTGTTAAAAGATGGACTTTTGGGTATTACGGTTGAAGGCCAATCTTGTTTTAAAATTAAGCATATTCAGGAACAAAAAGATGGTTTGAGAATTGGTCAATGCCAAAAATTAGCAAACTGGCAATGGCATTCAAACAAGCCTTTGCACCCTCTAGATGCAAGGTTAAAAGAAATATTTGCCAAATATACTGAGTTACAAACTCTTTATTGTTCACCAAAGTTTGAAGACCCCTTGTGGGTTATTTATCGCTGGTTAGAGCTGCTGCCTTTAGAGGTGCAACAAAAGCAAAAATTACTGCAACAAAAAGACTGTATTCAAGCTTTAGATTTTCTGACACAATTGGTGGAGTGATCCATTCATCAACTAAACTAGTATCAGTTAGTATCTTTAATTCAGGTACGCATTAAATGTTAGTTGGTATTTCTTCGGAAACTAAACAGATTAAGACGATGAAACCAATAGAGTGCGCAGATGAAATGTCTGAGTATTTAAGCACAGTCGCCACAGAACGCTGTAAGCACTCTTTTTCTAAAGTGTTCAGTTATTTTGCCCCGCGTTTACGCTCCTATGCGCTCAAGCAAATGGGCAACGAAGCCCTAGCTATGGAATTGGTGCAAGATACTATGACCAATGTCTGGCAAAAGTCGCACTTATTCAATGCCGCTAAAGGCTCGCCTAGCACCTGGATTTTCACCATAGCGCGAAACATTCGTTTTGACATGTTGAGAAAACAGCGTAACCGTAAAGAAGATTTATGTTCAGATGATTTATGGCCGGTATTGTGTGAGCAAACTGCTGACCAAAACGAGGTGTCTTTAGATCATCAAGTTACCATGGACGAAATTGAATTATTAGTTGAGTCACTACCAGATAAACAAAAACTGGTAATACAAGCCATTTATATAGATGGTAAATCTCAGCAAGAAGTAGCAGATGAACTTGGTATTCCGTTAGGAACAGTTAAGTCAAGAACAAGGCTAGCATTACAACGTTTAAAAGAGACCCTACAAGACGATGATTAGTTTTCACCCTTCAGCCTCAGATTTACAAGGGTTTTCAGCAGGAACCAGTGAACCAGCCAAAGCGCTGATGATTTCAGCTCACGTAGATATGTGTAGCCAATGCCAAAAAGCCTGTCAGGCCTATCAAGCTCAATTAGCAGAACAAGTGTTTGAGCAGGCCGATGAACCTGGCTCGCTTGATGCAGAGTATTTACACATGATGCAAAATATTACTGAATTGCCGGTAAAACCCAGTCCAGTGATCACCCCGCATCCTGGTATTCTAGAATTAGATGGTAAGGCATTTGAATTACCCAGAACCCTTAAGCGTTATGTTAAAAACACTGGTAATTGGTCACGTTTAGTTGGCAAGCTTTGGCAAGCCCCGGTTGATTTAGGCGACATGGGCAAAGCGAATTTTATATACATGGAAAAGGGTGGCAGGGTGCCTGAGCATACCCACACAGGAAGCGAAATTACCTTAGTGATTGATGGCCAGTATGGTGATGGTATTCATGAATACGACTGCGGTGATTTAACCATTTTAAACAACCAACATAAACACTTACCTCATTCAGAAGCCGAGGATGGCTGTTTAGTATTTAGTATTGTGGATAAACCCTTATATTTTACTTCGGGTATTGCGCGTTTACTTAACCCCTTTAGCAAATTGTTTTTTTAGCCTATTAAAATCCAAACAAAAAAACGCGCAAATTGCGCGTTTTTTTATGCTTGGCTTTAACCTTAACTAATAAAACTGCTATTGGGATAATTAAGTTTTAAGGTTTTTAAAGTGTTGTTTTTCAACTCTTGTAGATCTAGTTGATCATAACACTCCACCATAATTTCTAGCGCTTCTTGTACATGACGGGTATCAGGGTAATGCTCTAATACGTAGCGCCCGCGATTTGCTGCAGCGACATAGGCATCACGACGCATATAATAACGGGCAATGGCTATTTCGTATTTGGCTAAGCGACTTTTAATGTGCAACATACGTTTTTGCGCATCGGCTGCATATTTGCTGCTCGGAAACTTTTCGATTAATCGTCTAAAGTCGTTAAACGCTTGCCTAGAGTTAGAAGGATCGCGATCTGAGCGGTCTATACCAGCAAGCTCCTGAAACAAGTTGCTGTCAACTTCCATATTGGTTAACCCACGCATATAGTAGGCGTAATCTACGTCTGAATGATTAGGGTTAAGCCTGATAAAACGGTCGATAGTGGCTAAGGCTTCATCGGTTTTGCCAGTTTTATAGTAGGCAAAAATCAAATCTAATTGCACTTGATGTGACAAAGGGCCAAAGGGAAAGCGTGAATCTAAGGCACTTAGCGTTTCGGTAGCAGCATTAAAGTTGCCCGACAACATTCTTTCGCGTGCTTCGTCATATAAACTTTGCGCACTTCTATTTCTAAGGACTAATTCTGCATCTTCATCTTCTGGTGCGGATGAACATCCCACTATAGCGACAAACACACTGCTTAAAATAATATTTCTTACATTGATTTTACTGATCATATTGCTCTTATTTACTCTCATTTATAATTCGATTGATTAAGCATGATTCATTAGGGCCAAAAATCCGTTAGAATAGTGTTTTACCGAATCAATAACTGCAGCGCATTCTACCCTAGCAAATTGGGCTATGCACATATAAATCGTTATGAAACACATTCAGGATGTTTAAAGCATGTCTACTCCACATGAAAAAATTCAATTACAGGCCCAAGTACCCGAACATTTATTTGGTAAACGCTTAGATCAGGCATTAGCCGAAATGTTCCCTGATTATTCGCGTTCGAGGATAAAAGAATGGATTTTGGCAAATAATGTGAAAGTTGATGGCCAAATTCAAAATAAACCCAGAGAAAAACTCTTGGGTGAAGAGCAAATAACTATAGATGCACAGATTGAGGTGCAAGTTGAGCATAAGGCACAAAATATTAAGTTAGATATAGTTTATGAAGATGAGCATATTTTAGTCATCAACAAACCAATGAACTTAGTGGTGCACCCAGGTGCGGGCAATGGCGATGGTACAGTATTAAACGCCTTATTAAATCATGCACCAGAGATTGCCAATGTGCCTAGAGCTGGCATAGTGCATCGTTTAGATAAAGACACCACAGGTTTAATGGTGGTGGCTAAAACTATTCCTGCACAAACGCATTTAGTAGAGCAACTGCAAGCCCGTGAAATTAGCCGCGAATACGAAGCAGTAGTGATTGGCACTATGGTAGCGGGTGGCACAGTAGACGAGCCTATTGGTCGACATCCTACCAAACGCACCAATATGGCAGTAAGAGAGTCGGGCAAGCCCGCTATGACCCACTACCGAGTAAAAGAGAAGTTCCGCGCTCATACTTACCTAAGGTTAAAACTAGAATCTGGCCGTACTCATCAAATACGAGTGCATATGTCGCACTTGCGTTATCCGCTAGTTGGCGATCAGGCTTATGGCGGGCGCCCTAAACCTCCTAAGGCTTGTAGCGAAAATATGGTCAATATGCTGCGTCAATTTAGACGTCAGGCTTTACATGCTATCCAGTTAGAACTAACTCATCCCATCACCCACGAGTGGATGAGTTGGCAAGCGCCTTTACCCGACGACTTTCAAGCCCTATTACAAGTGTTACGCGAAGACAAAGCCGAACATGGCTCGGGAGAAATCTAACTGTGCCTAAGGCGCAATTTATCTTGCCTAACTGGCCAGCCCCTGCCAAGGTTAAAGCCTATACCAGTTGTCGGGAAGGGGGCACCAGTGTGGCGCCCTTTGCCAGTTTAAATATGGCTCAACATGTTGGGGACAATTCTCTAAATGTTGAGCAAAATCGTACTTTGTTAGCTGAGCATCAAAACATTGTGTGGTTGAATCAAACGCACAGTACAAAATGTGTCAATATTGATACCATTACCCCTCAAACTACTGCGCCTATTCAGGCCGATGCAAGTTTCTGTACCACTAAAAATAAAGTTTGTGCAGTGATGACCGCAGATTGTTTACCTATTTTATTGTGTGACACTAAAGGCAGCATAGTTGCGGCCATTCATGCTGGTTGGCGCGGATTGGCCGATGGCATAATACAAAATACAGTGTCCGACATGGCAGTAAAAACCTCAAATTTAATGGCATGGCTGGGGCCGGCCATCAGTCAGCAGCACTTCGAAGTTGGGGTTGAGGTAAAACAGGTGTTTGCAGACTTTCCACAGGCTTTTAGGCCAAATTTACAAGCATCAGAACAAAAATACTTTGCTGACCTTTATGCTATTGCCCGGCAAATTTTAACTCAACTTGGGGTAGGGCAAGTCTATGGCGGAGAGTTTTGCACCTACCAAGATCAAGGGCGCTTTTTCTCTCATAGGCGTGCCACTCATCAGTTAACCGATCCTACAAAAACCGCCACAACTGGCAGAATGGTAACTGCTATTTATATAAGTTAATCAAGTGCTTAGCTGTTATTCCAAAAGTAATACTGGGGCGGCTCACTTGATAACTGGTTAAATAACACCCATATCCACATCAAACATTGGCGTAGTGGAGTGATATTATGCAATTAGACAGATTTACCAATAAATTTCAGATGGCTCTTTCTGAAGCCCAGTCTTTGGCGCTTGGTAGAGACCACCAATATATAGAGCCGGTACATATGATGACAGCTTTGCTTAATCAGCAAGGCGGCTCTGTACGTCCTTTATTTGACCAAGCCAGCATTAATGTAAATAGCTTTCGTTCAGCCTTAGCTCAAGCTGTGGATCGACTTCCGCGAGTAGATGGGGTGGGTGGTGATGTGCAGCTTGGTAAAAATACCGTGGTGTTATTAAATTTGTGCGACAAGATCGCGCAAAAACGCAAAGATGAATACATCACCTCCGAAGTCTTTGTACTTGCGGCCCTGCAAGATAAAGGGGTATTGGGGGATATTTTAAAACAAGCTGGCGCCAATCAAGAAAAAATTGAGCAAGCCATAGAGAAAATGCGAGGCGGACAAAAAGTCACAGATCAAAATGCTGAGGATGTTCGCCAAGCCTTAGAAAAATTCACCACAGATCTTACCGAGCGTGCTGAACAAGGCAAACTTGACCCAGTAATTGGTCGCGATGATGAAATCCGTCGCACTATTCAAGTGTTGCAAAGGCGAACCAAAAACAACCCCGTGTTAATTGGTGAGCCTGGTGTGGGTAAAACCGCCATAGCCGAAGGCTTAGCTCAACGTATTATTAATTCTGAAGTACCAGAAGGTCTAAAAAACAAAAGAGTGTTGTCTTTGGATATGGGCGCCTTAGTGGCGGGTGCGAAATTTAGAGGTGAGTTTGAAGAGCGACTGAAAGCTGTATTGAATGAACTAAGCAAAGAAGAAGGGCGGGTAATACTATTTATCGACGAGCTCCATACTATGGTGGGAGCAGGCAAAGGTGAAGGTGCAATGGATGCCGGCAATATGTTAAAACCAGCGTTAGCGCGCGGTGAGTTGCACTGCGTTGGCGCCACCACTTTAAACGAGTATCGCCAGTTTATCGAAAAAGATGCAGCTTTAGAGCGCCGATTCCAAAAGGTGTTGGTGGATGAGCCTAGTGTTGAAGATACTATTGCAATTTTACGTGGGCTAAAAGAAAGGTATGAGTTACATCATTCGGTGGAAATTACTGATCCGGCTATAGTCGCGGCCGCATCTTTATCTCATAGATATATTAGTGATAGGCAATTGCCCGATAAAGCCATTGATTTAATTGATGAGTCGGCCTCAAGTATTCGCTTGCAAATGGACTCTAAACCCGAAGATATGGACAAACTCGAGCGCCGTATTATTCAGTTAAAGTTAGAAGAACAAGCCCTAGCAAAAGAAAAAGACGAAGCCAGTCACAAACGCTTAGAAGTGATTGAGCTTGAGCGAGAGCAAGCCGAGCATAAGTTTGCTGAGTTTGAAAAAATTTGGAATGCTGAAAAACAAGCCATGCAAGGCACACAGTCGATTCGTTCTGAGTTAGAGCAAGCTAAACTCGATTTAGAAATTGCCCGCCGAGCCTCAGATTTAAGCCGTATGTCGGAATTACAATATGGGCGCATCCCTGAGTTAGAAGCCAAGTTAGAACTTGCCTCTGAGTCTGAGAATGTAGAAACCACTTTATTAAAAAATAAAGTTACCGAAAACGAAATTGCCGATGTGTTGTCACGCTGGACGGGTATACCTGTGTCGAAAATGCTCGAAGGTGAAAAAGCCAAGTTATTATCTATGGAACAAGCCTTACATGAGCGGGTAGTGGGCCAAAGCGAAGCGGTCACTGCTGTGGCCAATGCCATTAGACGATCGCGCGCAGGGTTATCTGATCCTAACCGCCCTATAGGCTCATTTTTATTCTTAGGACCAACAGGCGTAGGTAAAACCGAACTTTGTAAAACCTTGGCTGGCTTTTTATTTGATACAGAAGAAGCCATGGTACGCATAGATATGTCTGAGTTTATGGAAAAACACTCAGTTGCACGTATGGTTGGTGCGCCTCCAGGCTATGTTGGCTACGAAGAAGGCGGCTATCTTACCGAAGCAGTAAGGCGTAAACCTTATTCTGTTATCTTGTTAGATGAAGTAGAAAAAGCGCACCCAGATGTATTTAATATTTTATTGCAAGTATTAGACGATGGGCGCTTAACCGATGGCCAAGGGCGCACAGTAGACTTTAAGAATACTGTAATTATTATGACCTCAAACTTAGGCTCAGATATCATTCAAGAAGTCAGCGGTGAAAGTCATTATCAGCAAATGAAAGAGATGGTGATGGGCGTAGTCAGTCAGCACTTTAGACCTGAGTTTTTAAATCGTGTTGATGACTTAGTGGTATTCCACCCACTGGCTAAAGAGCAGATTAAAGCCATTGCAAAAATCCAGTTAAGTGGACTACAACAACGCTTAGCTGAAAAAGGGTTAACCTTAGAATTAACCGCTTCAGCCTTAGATAAGCTAGCAGAAGCTGGGTTTGACCCAGTTTACGGAGCAAGACCATTAAAACGTGCGATCCAAACGGAAATTGAGAATCCGTTAGCGCAGAAAATATTATCTGGCGAATTATCACAAGATGGATTGATTAAGATTGATTTGTTAGAAAATAAACTTGAAATAACCTAACTAAAATATTCAATTTTTAGTGGTTAAATAAAAAATGGCTTGATACTTTCATCAAGCCATTTTTTTAACAGAGGTGCGTATATTACAAACTAGCTAGCAATTTTTTGGCCGATTCGTATTCAGGGAAGTCCTTATAAATAGAAAGTATTTCTTCAACTTCGGTTCGAGATTCCGATATTCGGCCTAATTGCTGTAAGGTATGTGCAATATGATAGCGAATTGTCGGTTCATTGGAGCTAATTGCGTGTGCTTGACGAAGTGTCTTTAATCCATCTTCTAATTGTCCCATTTTCACTAGTAACCATCCATGAGTATCTAATACCTTGGGCTCGGTTGGGGCTTTATCTAATGCTTTTTGTGAATATTCATAAGCTTGCTGAATTTCTTCTTCCATGTAAATTTGGGCTAAATTTACTAATACCATATAACTTACTTGAGATTGTTGGTTTTCAAGCAATCTCAAATAATGGACTTTAGCTTGTTGTTTTTTATTTTGGCTCATTAAATGATCAGCGAGTACTTTTCTACGCCAATCATTTGACGGTTGAGCATCTACTAAATCAGTTATTAAAGTTAAAAACTCTGGCTCTTTTACTTTTAATTGTGCTAATTCAAATAAACGAGTAATTGCAGATTGAGAGTCTGACTCTTCGGAAATGGCCTGAACATAATAATTATGTGCTTCACTATATGCTTTTTTCTCTAGAGCAATATCTCCTTGAATTAGAGAAATAAGGGGAGTGAGCCCATAAACCTTTACCATTGAATCGACTACTTGCTCTGCTAGTAATATTTCACCCAATTGTAAATTTAGTTTTGCATATTCTAAATTGAGTATGAGATTTTCTGGTGCATAGGTGAGTGCTCTAGTTAAAGAATCATTCGCTCCGGAGTAATCATTTACACTCTGTTGCATGCTACTTAGGCGGTACAAGTCATTAGGATTTTCTAACCATAAATTATAGAGCTTATTTAATTGCAACTTGGCGCTAGCAAAATCTTTGTGGCTAATTAAAATTTCAGCTTTCTTTACTGCAAATTCAGGCTCAGTTGGAAACTCTTTATTTAGTTGATTAATTCGTATAAGAGCTAAGTTTGTTTGTTGAGTTGATAGATATAGATCCAATAACAACAATTGTGCACTAAAGTTATTAAACTCAATGCTTGTAAGTTTTTCCAAGCGATTAATTGCCAAAGTGGGTAAATTTAATTCTGATTCAACTAATGCTAATTGAAATTGTGATGGGCTATGTTGGGGTTGCTCCTCAACAAGTTGTTGAAGAAGAGTTTTAGCCTGAATTAACTGTTCAGTATTTTTCAATAAAAGGGCTTTATTAAATCGCCCTAAAAAATGATTAGGGTTTAGGGTCAACATGTTATTGACGGCAATTTCAGCGTCTTTATATCTTCCAATCTTTAGTAAAACAGAACTTTTTAAATTCCAATAATCAAGGTTAAGTCTATCCTTATTAATTAGGGTTTCTGCAATATCCAGTGAATTATCAAACTGACCACTCTGAATATATAAATAACCTTTTGCTAGAAGCAAACTATTTGTATTTGGGAATTTTTGTAAATATTGCTCTATTAGATTAATGGCTTGTGTAACCATCCCTCTTGCTGTGAGTGCTTTAGAAGACATTAAGATGACTTCAACTTCTGTAGGGTGTCGATTTCTTAATTCAGCTAACCAATATTCTGCTTTAAAATCCTTTCCATTTTGAATGTATAAATCTATTAATTTTAACGCGATATCTAGTTCGTCAATTAACAACTCTTCTATTTTCTCTAACTCTTGAATTGCAGTCCTTGGTTGGCCTAAAGATAAGTAAATATCTGCTAACATTACAGACGAAAGAATTTCAGGAGGATTAATATTTATATGTCTAATTAAAGAGCGACGAGCTTGCTCTAAATTATTATCAAAATAATGAGTCATCCCTTGTACTAAATATATTGATTCATTTTTGTTATATATCTCATCTGGAACTAACGTGAGTTTACCTGTTAGTTTATTAACAATTTCATGGGCCATATCTTTTTGTTTATTTGACGTGTTAACCCAACTTTTTAACATTTTTGCAAATGGAGCGTTGCCTGATTGAGAAATAATTTCGTCAAGCACTTTGATAGCTAAGTCGTTTTGATTATCAAGAATCAAAGAGTAGGCCAACGAGTGTTTTGTTATCAGATCATTGGAATATAATGCTAGAGATTGAGAGTAATCTGCTATCGCACTTTTATAATCTTTTTTGAACTCAGCTATTTTTCCTTTTAAATGCCAGGTTCTATAATCTTTAGAGGCTGTTTTTAATAGCAATTTACTAGCTTTTTCTGCCTGCTCTAAATTATTCTCTAGTAGATCTAAGTAAGCCAACCCTAAAATGGCCCGAGTATTGGTTTTAAAAACTGTCAATGCATTTTTATATTCTTCTCGAGCTTTTTGAAGGTTATTCATATTCCTATAAGCTACAGCCGATAAAATCTTCCATTCAAAAGTGATCTCATCATTCAATTCATGACTCAGGCCTAATTCTATGACCTCTTCATATTGCTGATTAAATAATAGTGCCTTAGCCAATGGTTCTAATACCAAATGTATGTCTATTTTATATTCTATGGCTTCTTTTAATTCTTTGATTGCCGCAGCATAGTAACCGTTTATAGTGTGTATTTGTCCCAATAATAACTTTGCTGGTAAGTTTTTAGGGTCGGTTTGTAGTGCGTTTTTTAACGAGTTTTGAGCTTTGTTATATTCCTGCTTATGAAATGACTGTAATGCATTTTCATAATGACTATTAGTGGCATTGAGGTCAGCTAAAAAGCAAAAAAGAACAAAAAAATACAACAGCTGCTTCAATGTAGACTTCATTTATTCAACCTTTTTTAGTTATGATTAAATATTTTAACCTCTATGCAATACTTTTGTTAAGCACTAATAAATCATAATGACTTAACGCTATATATTTCTTACACGATTTATTAAAAACTAGAAAAATATTGTTAATAATTAATGACTCCTAAACCACTTGGTTTTTAACAAATATTAGTAATTTACTTTTGCAACAGCTTGACTGTGATATTCTATTGTCAAACAGTCGAGGTACTTAAATGACAGAACAAAAACGTAAGGGTATTTATCTATTACCCAATCTATTAACTACAGCTGGGTTATTCTCAGGATTCTTTGCCGTTGTTTCTTCTATGAACGGCCGATTCGAGGCTGCAGCTGTCGCAATTTTTGTGGCTATGGTATTTGATGGGTTAGATGGTCGAGTGGCACGCATGACCAATACTCAAAGTGAATTTGGCGCAGAATACGATTCAATGGCCGACATGGTTTCATTTGGCGTAGCGCCCGCATTAGTAGCCTATAACTGGGGGTTAACTGGTTTAGGAAAAATTGGTTGGTTAGCAGCCTTTATTTATGTAGCAGGTGCTGCACTGCGTTTAGCCCGTTTTAATACTCAAATAGGCATTGCCGACAAACGTTATTTCCAAGGTTTAGCTAGTCCAGCTGCAGCCGCTTTAGTCGCGGGCTTGATTTGGGTTGGGGTAGAATATGACATAAAGGGTGACGATTACGGCATTATTGTTGCGATTGTTACTGGCCTGGCTGGGCTGTTAATGGTTAGTAACTTTAAATACAACTCATTTAAAGAAGTAAATTGGCACGGTAAAGTCCCCTTTGTGGCTTTATTATTGATCATGCTGATTTTTGTGGTGGTAGCAACAGAGCCAGCCTTGGTTCTCTTTATTGTATTTGCGCTTTATGCATTAGCAGGTCCAATTAATACCTTTAGAACAGTCGACAAGGTAAGACTTGAGCATGTAGTTGGCGATGCTGATGAGCACGACCACGATTTTCAAGCAGAAAGCGAATCCTCTACTAATACTGAAACCAAGAATAAAACCCAAGACTAGTTTACTTAATTAGTAATTAGCTTAACTATCTAAACTGCAGAAGCACTTAATCTGATTAAGTGCTTTTTTTTTTAAGCCTATATATAACTAGGCTGCTACAAAGTGTAATTTACGCTTTTAGGTGTTTCAGCTCTAAAATACTCTATTACCGTCATTTTTATAGCTTACAATCGTCTTTTTGTTCAAAAAATCAGCATTCAAACATTTATTTTAAAAAAGCCCTTGCATGGGAATCTGTTATCTCTATAATGCGCCCTCGCTTCAAGGGAGGCCACTTAGGAATCCCACAAAATGTTGACCTTGTTAACACTTTGTAAAATAGCCAAGGCTATGATTGATGCGGGATGCAGCAAGATTTAATTTGAAAATATTTTAAATAAATTCTTGACATCAAATGGAGATAGCGTAATATGCGCCTCCCGCTTGAGAGGGTCTTCGGACAGTATCTTAAGCCGCTAACTCAGGTTAGCAATGCTCTTTAACAATTAGAACAAGACAATCTGTGTGGACACTCACGAAGTGAGCGTTCACCAAAAAAATTCATATTTTCGATATATTTAATTGAAGAGTTTGATCATGGCTCAGATTGAACGCTGGCGGCAGGCCTAACACATGCAAGTCGAACGGAAACATGTCTAGCTTGCTAGATGATGTCGAGTGGCGGACGGGTGAGTAATACTTAGGAATATGCCTTTGGGTGGGGGATAACTATTGGAAACGATAGCTAATACCGCATGACGTCTACGGACCAAAGGGGGCTTCGGCTCCCGCCCAGAGAGTAGCCTAAGCGAGATTAGCTTGTTGGTGAGGTAAAGGCTCACCAAGGCGACGATCTCTAGCTGTTCTGAGAGGAAGATCAGCCACACTGGGACTGAGACACGGCCCA